>CAMCHO010000066.1 GCA_945874455.1 Opitutus sp. GAS368
CCCGAGGCGCCGTTGGCGATCCGCTCGGCGCTGGAAACCGGGATCTGGCGCGGTGACGCCGCCGAAATCGTCGGCACCCAGAACGGCGTGAAACCGGATAAAGGTCAGCGCATGATGCGGTTTCTTCGGGCCGATTTTGATGGCAAGTCCAAGCCGGCCGGCGGCCACATCGCGGTCGTCTACCGCCTGATCGACCTCCGGCCATTTCGCGGCGAGTTATCCGATGGCGGGGCCGTGGTGGAAGTATCGGCGAGTTTCAATGCGATGGTGTTTCCCGACGCCGAGAAATATGGCTTCGCGATTTCCCTCTATGCCCTCGATTCGGAATCCGTCCCCGAACGGGCCGGACGCCTGGGTAGCGCGCTCACCAATGACGCCCTCGCGATGGCCCGGAGCAGTCGCACCCAGATGGATCGCGATCCCTCGACGTGGCAGCGGTTGACCACGGAGCTGCGCCTTCCGGCCAACGCCGAGTTTCTCGTCGTCCGGCTGCACATCAACCAGGCGTTCGAATCGGACCCTGATTTTATCTTTACCGGGAGCTACGTGGACGACGTCCGCATTTCGCTCACGCGCCGGGCACCGCTGCTCTGAGGCACCTCCTCGACGGAACGTGCCGTTGCCTTTTCACGAGAAAAAAACCGGCCCAGAAAACGCCGCTCCCTCCCCATCGCTTTTTAAATTTCATGCTACCACCTACCTACCGACACCTGTCATGCGCCCTCCTTGGGTTTCTATTCACATCAAGCGCGGTCTTCGCGCAAACCACGGCGACACCGCGCCCCAACGCCTCCGAAACGGTTGAACTCTCGCCGTTCGAGGTCAGCGCCGAATCCGTCCGCGGTTACGTCGCGTCTGAGACCATGACGGGCAGCCGCGTCAAGACGCCGATCATCGATCTGCCTTACTCGGTCAACGTGATGACGAGCGAGTTTCTCGAGGACTTCGGCATCTTCGATCTCCTCGACAATATCACGCACATCAGCGGCTTCACCGGCCTCGACATCGGCGGCAATTTCAACCTCCGCGGTTTCTCCTCCTCGAACCAACTTCGCGACGGTTTTTTTCGCCTCGGCCGCTACGGCTCGAGCAACGTTGACCGTATGGAGATCATCAAGGGTTCCAGTGCCGCGATCTACGGCCGCACTTCGCCCGGCGGCATGATCAATATGATTTCTAAGGCGCCGAAGGACGCCGCCAGCCAGAAGCTCAGCTATAATTTCGGCGACTTCGGCGCGCAGCGCCTCACTTTTGAGGGGTCGGGCCCCTTCCTGCCCGGCGCGCTCGGCAAGACGCGCTATATTTTCACCGGCAGCCATTATCAGCGGGAGTTCGGGCAGGACTACGCCCGCAACCGCAATCACGAATACTACCTCGCCCTCGACCATGTCTTCGCGGATGGCTCGAAACTGTTTTTGTCCGCAGAGTATTTTCTCCAAATCCGCCATTCCGCACCGAGTGCGGTGCCGCTCGTGACCGACCAAAAAGGCACGGCCAGCGTCAACGACGACGTCGCCGTCGGCTATGCCGTCAATCTCGGCAAGTTCAATGCGAGCGGTCCCAACAGCGAACTCAACCGCGGCAACACCGGCCTCACCGCCGTTTACGACAAGAAGCTGAACTCCGTCTTCAGCACGCGCCTTTCCGCCAACACCTACCAAGCCCGCCGTTGGGACTTCAACTACGTCAACCAGTGGGTTGCGTTCACCATCAACCCCGCCCTCGCCACCACACCCGTTCGCACCGCCCGCGCGGCCACGCCCAGCCGCGGCCGAATCTTCGAGGATGGCGGCGGCTTCCAAGGTGACCTGCTCGCCCACTACTGGACCAACGACCGCAAGATCGAGCACCGCACGCTCGTCACGATCGACCTCAACGACTACTACCAGTGGAACCCGACGCTCACCTACGCCGCCGCTACCAATCCTGATCTCGTGGCTTGGAGCACCGCTCGCTTCGTCAATCTCGACGCCAACGGGAATCCCACCGCGCCGATCGCTTATTTCCCAAAGCGCAGCCAGGACTCACCCGGTGAAGTGCTCACGCGTGACGGCCGGAAGCACACGACCACCCGCGGCGGAAATTTCCGCCAGCAGTCCGCCTTCTTCGGCGGAGACCTCCTCTCCTTCGCCGGCTTCCGCTATGATTCGGTCACGCACCAGCACCGCGACAAGCTCACCGCCGCATCCTCTTTCACGCCCTTCATTCCCGGCTACGTCGTCGGCCAGGTGGTCCGCCGCGAGATCAACCAGTTTAAGCCTAACGTCGGCGTGAACTACAAACTCACCCCCGAGATCCGCGTCTTCGCCAACTTCAGCGAGAGCTATTTCCTCGATCAGGGCGACGCCGCGATCGACATCGCCAATACCGCCTACAAGTCCGAAATCGCCAACGGCTACGACTACGGTTTTAAGGGCACGCTCCTCAACGACCGCCTCTCGTACACCGTGAGCGGCTACTACATCAACCGCGAGAACGTCCGCGTGACCGATCTCGAGGAAACTCCGCGCGGCTCCGGCACCTTCATCGACGTGACGCGCAACGCCGGCAACCAGCTCGTGCGCGGTTACGAGATCGATTTCAACTGGCAGGCGACCGACGCGTTTTCCGTCCTCGGCAGTTATGGCAATGTGCATTCGATCTACACCGATTTCGGTTCCTCGTTCCCCGCCGCGGTTGGCCGCCCCGTGCAATTCATCGCACCCTATAACGGCAGCCTGAGCGTGAAATATACGCCCGTCCGCGGCGCCGCCAAGGGTTTCTCCGCCAACGTCGGCGTGACCTTCGTCGGCACTACGCCCACCGATGCGCCCAACGCTGGGGACACTTACGCCACCACGCCCGGCACGGGGGCGCGCGTCGTCACCCGTTCCACCGGCCAGTGGGCGCTCCGCGCACCCGCTTATCAGCTGTGGAGCGCCGGTCTGCGCTACCAACTTCCCAGCAAGTCGGCGACGACCCACACGTTCGCAGTGAATGTGAACAACGCCCGCGATCGGCAATACTTCAAGGCCGGCAGCAGCGCGGCTACCCGCCTGCGCGGCGAAGACCGCGCGGTGTTTTTCACTTATACGCTGAACCACCGCGGCACTAAGTTCTGACTGCCCGCTCCCTCCCGTCCGACTCCTCTATGAAATCCTGTCTGCTGTCCCTCGCGCTCGGCAGCTTTGTCGCCGTTTCCGGTGCCCTCGCGGCTGATAAACCCAATATTATCTTCATCCTCGCCGACGATCTCGGCATCGGAAACGTCGGTTGTTACGGAGCCGACGCGACCGTGAAGACGCCCCACATCGACGCCCTCGCCCGAGGTGGCACGCGCTACACGAACGCCTACACCGTCCCGCTCTGCGGCCCATCGCGCGCCGCGATCCTCTCGGGACGTTACGCGTTTCGCACTGGCGCGACCAACCAGGATGCCACCGGCGAGATGAAGCCCTCCGTCGAGACGTTCTTGCCGAAAACGCTGAAAGCCGCCGGCTACGCCAGTTCAATGATTGGCAAATGGGGCCAGCTCCCGCTCGGCCCCGCGGAATTCGGTTTCGATGAACACCTGAAGTTTCAGGGCAGCGGCATCTATTGGAACAGCCAGGCCAAAGGGAAGAACTACGTGGTGAACACCCAATCCGTTCCGCTGCGCGACAAGGAATATTTACCCGACGTCATGCACCGCCACGTCGTCGATTTCATGACCCGGAATCGCGAGAAGCCTTTCTATCTCTATTATTCGTTGTCGCACATCCACGGCGAAATCCTGCCCACGCCAGACAGCGCCCCTGACAGCAAAGATCTCTACGCCGATAACATCGCCTACATGGACAAACTGGTGGGCCAGCTCGTCGCCGAACTCGATCGGCTGAAGCTCCGCGAGAAAACCCTCATCGTCTTTTTCGGCGACAATGGCACCGGTGGAAACTACTCCGACCGCGCCACGGTCAACGGGCGCCGCCTTTCCGGCGCCAAGGGCGACATGCTCGAGGGCGGGGCGCTCGTGCCGATGATCGTCAACTGGCCGGGCAAGACTCCCGCGGGAAAAATCTGCACCGACATGGTGGACTCCACCGACTTTTTCCCGACGTTTGCTGAGTTCGCCGGCACGAAGCTCCCGGCCGAAACCGTCATCGACGGGCGCAGCATGGCCGCGCAGTTTCGCGGCGAAAAAGGCCAGCCGCGCGACTGGGCTTTCGTCCAACTCGCCCGCAAGTGGTACGTGCGCTCGACCGGCTGGAAGCTCAACCAAGCCGGCGAACTCTACGACATGAGTGGCGCACCGTGGGGCGAGAAACTCGCTCCGGCCGACACCAAGGACCCTGCCGCGCTCGCCGCCCGCCAACGCCTTTCCGCTGCCCTCGCTCAGTTGAACCCGGCTGGCGGCATTCTCGACAACGGCGACGGCTCCGGCCGCCATTCCAAGAACGTCGAGGCCAAGAAAAAGAAATCCGACTGAGCCTCTGAGCCGTCCAGCCGAAAACCATACTCGTGAAAACTGTCTCGGCTGTCCTCCTGTCGCTCGCGTGGGCACTTCCTGTCGCAACGCTCGCGGCCCGCGACATCTTCGTGCCCGGCCCGGCCCAGCTGTCCGGCGCGCTCAAAGCCGCCAGGCCGGGAGATGTCCTTACCCTCAAGAACGGCATTTGGAAGGATGCGAAACTGGTCGTCAGCCAGGGTGGCCGGGCCGGCCAGCCGGTCGAAATTCGCGCGGAGAGTCCCGGCGGGGTGACGCTGAGCGGCGCTTCATTTCTCGAAATCAACGCGCCCTACGTGACCATCGACGGCCTCCTGTTTCACGGCGGCGCAACCACCCGCGCTTCGGTGATCCAGTTCAAGTCCCACCATGGCGTCGTCCGGCACACGGCGATCATCGACTACAACCCCCCTGCGTTCGAAACCGAATGTTACTGGGTGTTCTTCGCGGGCGACCATAACCGTGTCGACCGCTGCTATTTCAAGGGGAAGAACAATGCTCATCCCCTCATCGGCAACGCCATCGAGGCGAGCCGCCACAACACCGTGAGCCGTTCGTATTTCAAGCACATCCCCTATCTCGCGAATGCCAACGGCCGCGAAATCATTCGGGTCTGGGGCTCAGGAAAACTCGAGGAACGCGACGACGATGGCGCCTACTTCACGATCGAGGGAAACCTCTTCGACCACGCCGACGGCGAAGGCACCGAGACGATCTCGCTGAAGTCGAATCACAACGTCGTCCGGAACAATACCGTCATCGCCACCCGCGGCGGCATCAACATCCGTCGCGGAAATTTCAATACCGTGCAAAACAACATCGTTCTCGGCCAGGGCGTCGATGGAGCCCATGGCCTGCGGATGTCGGGCCGCGGTAATCTGGTGCAGGGAAATTTCATCTCCGGCTGCGACTACGGCCTGCGGGTGGCCTGCGGCGAGTTCATCGGCGAGGCGTTGACGCCGCGTTATACGCCCGACGTGAAGCCGAACAGCAAACGCACGGCCCAGGTGCGCATTCCCACGTATCCGCAGGTACGCGACCTCGTGCTCGCCGACAATGTTTTGGTCGGGATTTCCGGTCCAGATTTGGAAATCGGCTCGTCCTACAAGGGCCACTGGCCGGAATCGCAGCAGGTACTTCTCCCTGAGGAGTGCGTCATTAAGAACAACCGCTTCGTGCGCCCGCAAGGCGGGGTGTCGGTCGTGGTGACGGCGGCTGAACGGACCCCGCCCTTGGATCGGTTCAACTTCAAGTCGAACGCCTACACGGGAAATGTCGTCGTTGGCGCTGGGAGCATCGCGCGGGCAGCGCGGGACGGATTCGCGACGCTGCCCATCCCTGCGGGCTGGGCGGAAGCGCAGGAAAGCGCCGCCCGGCGGCCGCTCACCGCCGCAGACGTCGGTCCCGCGTGGGTCATCGCGCTGCGCCAGAATGGTCAATTTCCGATGGAGGACGTTGCGACCGAAGTCCGGCCAGCGACCTCCGAACCTCGGCCAAAGAAGAAAAAACGCTAGTCGGCGCGACACGGCCCGAAAAAAAACACCGCAAAAAAATCTCCGTCCGGCGCTCTGTCCCTGCTCTCCGCCCAATGTTTTTAACCATGAAATTCCGCCTCTGTTCGCTCCTTAGTTGGCTGCTCGTCAGTCTAACCCACGCCGCTGATCGGCCCAATATCCTCTTTATCGCCGTCGACGACCTCCGCCCCGAGTTCGGGGCCTATGGCGCGAACTACGTGAAGAGTCCGAACCTCGACCGCATCGCGAAAGAGGGCATCACCTTCAATCGCGCGTATTGCCAGCAGGCCGTCTGCTCGCCCACGCGCTCCAGCCTGCTCACCGGCACTCGCCCGGATACCACCAAGGTTTGGGATCTCGTCACTCACTTCCGCGACGCGCTCCCCGACGTCGTGACGCTTCCCCAGCATTTTAAAAACAACGGCTACTTCGTCCAGGGCATGGGTAAAATTTATCATGGCAGCCTCGACGACCCGCAGTCCTGGTCGGTGCCCTGGGGCACGCCGAAGGCTGAGACCTACGCATTGCCGGAGAACGTCACACTCAACGAGCGGCGCTACGCCGTCGATCCAGTCAAGGAAGACGCTGCCGCCACCAAGGGCAAGGGGAAGGGCAAGGGGGCGAAAACCGCCAAGGCCGCCGGAGTCACGGTGCCCGATTCCATGCCGGCTAAGAAAAATATCCGCGGTCCCGCCTTCGAGGGCGCCGAGGTGCCGGACAACACGTTTCAGGATGGCAAGGTCGCCGAACTCGCCGTCTCCACGCTCAGGGACATCAGCCAGAAGAAAGAGCCGTTTTTCCTCGCTGTCGGTTTCATCAAGCCGCACCTGCCCTTCATCGCGCCCAAGAAATACTGGGATCTCTACGACCCCGCCAAAATCCAACTCGCCACGAATCCCTTTCGCCCGAAAGACGCCCCTGAGTACGCCATTCTCCCCGGTGGCGAACTCCGCAACTACCACGGCATCCCCGAAGGCCACGTGCCTGACGACCTCGCCCGCCAGCTCAAGCACGGGTACTACGCGGCGATCAGTTACATGGACGCTCAGGTCGGTAAGGTCCTCGCGGAACTCGACCGCCTCGATCTGCGGAAGAACACCATCGTCATCCTCTGGGGCGACCATGGCTGGAAACTCGGCGAGCACGACGCGTGGTGCAAACACAGTAACAGCGAAAACGATACTAACACCGCGCTGCTCCTCTCTGTCCCCGGCATGAAGAATGCCGGGGCGAAAACGAACTCCCTTGTCGAGTTCGTGGATATCTATCCGACCCTCGCTGACCTCGCCGGTCTGTCGCTGCCGAAGCACCTCGAAGGCGTGAGCTTCCGCCCTTTGCTCGACGATCCGAGTCTCCCGTGGAAATCCGCCGCCTTCAGCCAGTATCCCCGCAGCGCAGGCAAGTCCGAAATCGGGCAATTGATGGGTTATGCTATGCGCACGGAGCGTTACCGCTTCGTGGTGTGGGTGGCCCGCGACGATCATGCGAAGGTCGATGCGATTGAGCTCTACGACCACACTCTGGACCCGCAGGAAAATACCAACATCGCGAAGACGCCGGGTAATAGCGAACTGGTCGACAAGCTCCTCGTCCAATGGCGCCAGGGTTGGCAGGGCGCGAAGCCAGGTGTCGCCGCCAAGCTTTGAGGGCTCGCGTTGCTCCGCGCGACGCCCCAAGACGTTTTCGGCAGGTGGGCCCATGCGCCCACCTGCTGTGTTTCCCCTCGACCATTACTTCTATGCACCTCCGGCCAAAGATATTCACTACCGCGCTTGTAACGTTATTTCTATTCCTCGGCCTGGCACGTGCGGCTAGCCAGCCCAATGTGATCATTATTATGGCCGACGATGTCGGCTACTCCGACATCGGCTGCTACGGTGGCGAGATCGCTACGCCGAACCTCGATGCGCTCGCCGCGGGTGGGGTGCGCTTCACTCAGTTCTATAACACCGCGCGCTGTTGTCCGACGCGCGCCGCGTTGCTCACGGGGCTCTACCCGCACCAAGCCGGCATCGGCCACATGATGGGCGACTACGGGATCGAGGGCTATCGCGGCGATCTGAACCGCCGCAGCGTCACCCTCGCCGAGGCCCTCAAGCCCGCCGGCTATCGCACGTATGCCGCCGGCAAATGGCACGTCACCCCGGGTGACACCGCAGCCGCGCTCGCGAACCAGAAGAACTGGCCCTTGCAGCGTGGCTTCGATCGCTTCTATGGGACGATTCACGGCGCTGGGAGTTTCTGGGACCCGAGTTCGCTCGTGCGCGACAACACGCTCATCACCGCGGCCAACGATACTGAATACCGCCCGTCGGAGGATTATTACTACACCGACGCACTGAGCGATCACGCCGCGAAGTTTATTCGCGAACACAAACGTGATCAGGCTGGAAAACCGTTTTTGCTCTACGTGCCCTACACCGCCGCGCACTGGCCGATGCACGCGCGCGAGCGGGACATCGCGAAATACAAGGGCCGCTACGATGGCGGCTACACCCCGGTGCGCGCGGCGCGCTGGGAAAAACAAAAGCAACTCGGGGTGGCGGACGCGGCGTGGGGACTCGCCCCACAGACCGGCGAGTGGGACAAGGTGAAGAACAAAGAATTCGAGATCCGTTGCATGGAAGTTTACGCCGCGATGCTCACCGTAATGGACGAAGGTATCGGTCGCATCGTCGCCGAGCTGAAGGCGACCGGGCAGTATGAAAACACGGTGATTTGCTACCTCCAAGACAACGGCGGCAACGCGGAGACCAACGGCCGCGTTGGTGAGTTTACACCTCGCGCCCCGGCCCCGTCACTGCCGCCGATGGCGAAGGATGCACAGCAATTGAGCAGTCGTCCCAACCAGACCCGCGACGGCTACCCGGTGCGGGGCGGTTACGGCGTGATCCCGGGCCCTGCCGACACCTACATGGCCTACGGCGGCGATTGGGCCAACGTCAGCAACACCCCTTTCCGCGAATACAAGCACTGGGTCCACGAAGGGGGCATCGCGACTCCGCTCATCGTGCACTGGCCCGCCGGTATTCCCGCGGCGCGTCGTGGAAAGATTGAGGCGCAGCCCGGTCACCTGATCGATTTGATGGCGACGTGCGTCGATCTCTCGGGCGCGAAGTATCCCGCAAGATTTAATGGCGAAGCGATCACCCCGATGGAAGGGGTGAGTCTGCGTCCCGCGCTCGAAGGTAAATCACTCCGGCGTCCGCAGCCGATTTTTTGGGAGCACGAAGGCAACCGCGCTGTCCGCGATGGCCCATGGAAGCTGGTGTCAAAGTTTCCCGGTGGTTGGGAGCTCTACGACATTTCCACCGATCGGGCCGAGCAACGCGATCTCGCGGCGAGAGAACCGGCCCGCGTCAAGACCATGGCTGCCAGCTATGACGCGTGGGCCCAGCGCGCCTACGTCGTTCCGTGGCCAGCCAATCCGGCCAACGCCACGAACAAAGCCAAGAGCTCGAAGAAGAAAACCGGTGACGCCTCCGGAAAGTAAATCAACGTCCTGTCATGAAATCCCTCCTCTGTTTTGCGCTACTCGCTCTTGCCTACGCAGCGCCGGCGATCTCCGCCGCCGATCGGCCCAACATCCTCTGGCTCGTCACCGAGGACAACGTCGCTACCACCGTCGGTGCGTATGGCGACTCCCTCGCCAAAACGCCCCATATCGACGGCTTGGCGAAGAGTGGAATTCTATTCGAGCGGTGTTACTCGACGTCCGCAGTCTGCGCGCCAACGCGCTCCAGCATTATCACGGGACGCTACGCCAGCAGCATGGGCACGCAGCACATGCGCAGCAAACAGCCGCTGCCCGCGGGCGTGAAATTTTTCCCCGAGTATCTCCGCGCGGCGGGCTACTTCACCACGAACAATGCCAAGACCGATTACAACACGTCGTCGTCGTGGGATGCCGCGTGGAATGAGAATAACAAATCGGCGCATTGGCGTCATCGCGCAGCGGGGCAGCCGTTCTTCGCGATTTTCAATTTTGAGCAATCCCACGAGAGTAGTCTGCACAAGCAGGCGGCGCAGGTGACCGATCCGGCGAAGGTCCGCGTGCCGGCCTATTTGCCCGACACCCCGACGGTTCGCGCCGACATCGCGCACTATTTCGACAACGTCTCCCGCGCCGATGCCGCGCTCGGGAAAATCCTCGCAGATCTTCGGGCTGATGGTTTGGCGGAAGACACGATTATTTTTTATTACGGCGATCACGGTGGGGCAGTTTCGCGCAGCAAGCGCTTCCTCTACGAGAACGGCACGCACCCGCCACTCGTGGCGCATTTCCCGAAAAAATTTCAGCACCTCGCACCGGCGGCACCGAATTCCCGCCTGAGTGAGTTGGTCAATTTTGTCGACCTTGCACCGACCGTGCTGAGCCTCGCCGGCCTCCCGCTCCCCGCGCAATTTCAGGGCCGCGCGATCGCCGGACCGGCGCGAAAGGCTGGCCCCGAGTTTACGTTCAGTTTCCGCGATCGCATGGACGAGCGCTACGACATGGCCCGGGCGGTCACCGACGGGCGTTTCCGTTACATCCGCAACTATTACCCGAGTCAGCCGTGGGGCCAACACCTCGAGTATCTGTGGCGGCAGCCGTCGATGAAGGAGTGGGCGGGCCTCTTTGCGGCCGGAAAACTCAACGCCGCGCAGCGCGCCTTTTTTGAAAACAAGCCGACCGAAGAGCTCTTCGATTGCGCGGCTGATCCTGACAACGTCCGCAATCTCGCGGCCGACCCTGCGGCGCGACCGCAGCTCCTCCGGCTCCGCGCCGCGTTGCGCGCACACCAACTGGCGGTGCGCGACACCGGCTTCATGCCGGAACCGCTGCTGGTCGCATGGTCAGGCCAAGACTCGCCGTCCGTCGTCGCGGCAGACGAAAAACGTTATCCCCTCGCGCGAATCTTGGAACAGATTGATGCCCTGCAATTGCCAGCCCAGCCAGACGCGGCCGCGCTGATCGCGGCGCTGCGTTCGCCGGAGCCCGTCATCCGCTACTGGGCAGCGGTGGCGGCGCTGCGTGCCACCACACCTCCGGATGTGACCGCGCTGTTCGCTGACGCGGAGCCCGTGGTGCGCTTAGCGGCGGCCGAGGTCGTCCTCCGTCGCGGCGATAACGCGGCCGCATGGTCGGTCGTTGAAGCGGTGCTGAAGGACGCCACGAAAAGCGAGGGACGCCTGTTTGCAGTGAACGTCGTCGCGCGTATCCCGCGCCCGGCTCCGAAGGCCATCGGCGCGGTGCTGGCCCTCTTGGCTTCCTCGACGGCCGCCAGTGGTGGCGAAAACTATACGGCGCGCGCCGCTGAGCATTTGGTCAAGAAATTGGAGTGAGGATCACCGGGGTATTCGCGATAAACGTAGCGTGAGTGTAGGCGTGGGCCGCGGTGGAGTGGACCCACTGGAAATAAAAACTCCCGTTCGCTGAAAGCGGTCGAGCGGGAGAATCGTAATCGCGAGGAGAAACCGGCGGTTGGGAAACCGACGCTCCGTCACAAATCGAAACTCGTGCTCAGCGTGACTCGGCGAGGGTCGATGATGCGGTAAGCGAAATAGGTGCCGTCGGGATTGATCGCGACCGGCTGGAGGCGGCCTTTTTCAAAGGCGTCCTTGAGGTTGAGTTGCACGCGGGCGCGGATGCGATCGCCGTATATTTTAAAACGATAGCCGGCGGAAAGGTCGCAATAAAACCGCGCGGGGTCCCAGGCAGGTTTATTTTTGTCGAGGTTGAGGATAGCACCGGTGAAGGGACCACTCGTCTCGGGCGCGGACCCGAGAAAGCCGATGGAACCGCGGTCCACCCAGCGGACGGCACCACCGACACTGAAGCCTTTAAGTCGACCGGAGGAAAATTGGTAATTCGTGAGGGTAGTCCAGCGGTACTCGCGGATCTGCGTGCGCGGCTTGCCGACATTCGCGACGCCCACGGAGTACGGTGAAATGAGGGCGCTGTTGTATTGGGCTTCCGCGGTGTTGCCGCCGCCGACGGGGACGGCGGTCCACCAGAGCGCGCCTTTGCCGTCGCCATTGCCGGGGACGGAGTCGCCACGCACGGTGGTCCAGGTCGGCAGGCGCGACTGCCAGTAGTTGAAGACTTCGGGGGAAATCGCGGCGTCGTACGCGACGCCCTGTGCCCCGGTGAACTTGATCCGCCAGTTGCGCGTGGGATTATAAGTGGCTTCGAGTTCGATGCCCTTGGAGGTGACATCGGTCGTGCCGACGGTCTGCGGTTGGGTGAAACCGGAATCGAGGAAGGTATTCAGCCATGCTTCGGTCTGGCCCATGAATTTAGCGATGGCCGGGCGGAGTTGCGCCTGAGTGGGAGCAGTGACGCCCTGCGCGGTGAGGCGGGCGGTGACGACCGAGACTGCGAACGGATAGAGACTGTTGGCGTCGCGCACGCCATTGCCCTCCTGACGGCCTTCGAGGCGGAAGGTGCGGTTGCCGATGGTGCCGACTTCGCTGCCGCGCGAATCATACTCGGTCACTTGGTAGCGGTTGATCTTCGCGTTCAGTTTGCCCTGCAGGGCGGAGAAACTGAACCCGTAGTCTCTGCCTTCGCCGCGGGAATTGGGGATGTTGCTCTTGAGGTCGAGTTGCTGGCGGACGACCTGGGGGAAGAAGCTGTCGGATTGGTTGTAGTGAAGATTCAACCACGTGAGCGGCTTCACGACGGCGCCGAGCGTCTTTGTCCCGCCGCGCTGCGAGGCGCGCACGACGTCGCCCTGATCATCGCTCCAGCGATTCCACGTCTTGAGGGGTTCGTAGGAGACGAGTCCGGTGGCGGGATCGATCACGTTGGATAACGAGGTGCGTTCGCGGCGGCGGTCGAGGCGCCAGCCCAAGGTGGTCACGAGACGGTTACTGAAAAGGTAACTCTGCGCGGTGGCGTTGAGGGTGCGGATTTCGTCGCGGCTGCGGTTCGTGCCGATCAGGCCGAGGTTGTCGACGACGGTGGGCTCGTTGACCCATTGGCCGGTGCGGTTGTTGAACCAGCGCAAGGGGTAACTCCCGCTGATATTTTCGAGAGGGGAGGGCGCGGTGTCGATATTCTGGCCTTGGGCGTCGCCGACGTAGAAACGCTGGATGATCGCGCCCGTGCTCACGCGGTTGGCGGGATTGGTCCACGCGTGGTCGTCGGCGATCAATTGGGAAGCACGGTAGGTGACGCCATCGCCGCGGCGCACCTCGGCGTGGGCAGCGAGGCGCTGCTGGCCGATCCACGCGAGCCAGCGAGGGAGCTTTGTGGGCGTGAATTGGTAGGCGAGATCGGCGGTCTGAGTGTCGGAGATTTCGTAGCCGTCGGTGGCAATCGCGCCGAGGGCTTGGAAATAGGGGCGCTTGAAATTCGGGTTGGGCGTGCCGTCGAGGAGCTTCTCGTTGACGTCGACGTAGAGGACGGAGTCGGTGTTATCGATGAAGTTGGCGGCTTCGCGTCGGAATTCCTGACGAAACCAGCCAGCCCGGGCGGCGAGGGTGTGCGTGGGCGTAGTCAGGATCATGTGCTCACCCTGCACCATAAAAGTCTTGGCGTAGTCTTGGCCGTTATTCGCCGCGACAAAATTGATCTTCGACCAGTCGTAGACGGACTTGTCGGACATGGCGGGCTCGAAGAAGAGGGGGAAGAGATTGGCCTTGTTACGCATGAGGAACGAGGCGGTCTCGAGGTAGCGGATGTTGCTGTTTTGGGTCAGCGGCGAAGGGGTTCCGCTTGTAATGGGATTACTGATTCGGCCGACTGAAAAGCTCGTGATCTGGCTATTTTCGACGATGGCGATACGCCCGCCGTTGATGTTGCCGCCGCCCTGCAGGCCGGCGGGCAAAAGGGCATCCTGCGCGGTGGTAAACGGGCCGGATTTCGTGCCGTTGGCGAGCGTGACCATCTGCGTGAGCGGATCCCACGTGGGACTGCCGCCCGCCTTCCACTCGTCGGTGGTATCGCGGGGCGTGATGGCATTGGGCCGACGGTAGGAATTATTGTAGCGCTCGGCCGAGGCGCGGATGGACGTGTTTTTGAAAGGGCGGGCAAAGAGTGAAACGTATTCGCGATGGATGCGTTCGGAGGCGGGCTGGCGGACAAAGCCCTTCGACTCCCCAACGGCGGCGACCTTCATCGCAAGTTTCCCGGAGATGAGCGGGCGGTTGAGGCTGAGGCTGGAGCGGTGACCGCCAAAACTGTCGGCGCGAAACGTCGCGTTGTCCGTGCGCTTGGCCGTATTGGCTTCGTCGGGTACGAGATTCACGGTGCCGGCGCTTGAGCCGAGGCCGAAGAGCGTGGAGTTGGGCCCACGGGAAATCTCGATGGCACCGACGTTGTAGAGATCGAAGGGTATGCGGCTGTTACTGGAGAAATTACCCCACGCGTTGTTGACGCCGCTGCCGCTCGTGCCGGCGGAGCCGAGGCCACGGATGCGGTTGGCGCGGGCAGGGTCGCCCTGGATGTTGTCACCGACGCCACCGGTGCGGTTGGGGGTAAACTGCGTGAAATCATCCGTGCCCTCGGTGCTGGCCTCGTAACGGAAGAGGTCGTTGATATCGAGAACGGCGGTGTCTTCCAGCTGCTGCTTGGTGACGACCGTGATGGAGGCACCGAGGTCCTCGAGCTTCGAGTTGACGCGCGTGCCGGCCAGCGTGTTGAAGGCCTGATAGCCCTTGTCCTCTGCGATGACGGTGAAGGGGGAGAGGACAAGGGTCTCCTCGAATTTATTCGAGGCGGCGGAGATCGTGGTGGTTGTCGCGGGTGGGGCGGTTTGAGCCCGGACGAATGGCGTGGCGAAGGCCAGTGCGGCGGCAATGGAGCCAAAGCGCGAGAGCCGCAGCGAAGGTGGGCAGAAATTTTTCAAAGGGAGCAGGGGAGTGAACAGCGGAATGGGGGCGGGAACCACGAACCGCGCACACCCTCGGTTTTCGGGGGAGCGGTCAGGCGGATCGAGCGTTTTGCGATCACAGAAATTTGCAATCGTGACGTCTTTAAACTCTAGGCTTTTCAAAATCCGCAGGAGACCTACGTTCTTCCGTTCTTATGGAGAAAACCTTCGTTATCTTTAAGCCTGACTGTATGCAAAAGCGTTTCGTGGGCTCGGTGCTCGCGCGCTTTGAGTCCGCGGGCTTCGACGTCATCGGGTGCAAAATGACCCGTCTTTCCGCCGCGGTGCTCCGCGAGCACTACGCGCATGTCGCCGACAAACCCTTCTACCCCGAGATCGAGAACTTCATGAAGTCCCGCCCCGTGATTATGGTGGCGCTGCAGGGCGACAATGTCGTCCAACGGGTGCGTGATCTGCTCGGACCGACTGATTCCCGCAAGGCCGCCAAAGGCACGATCCGCGGCGACTTCGGCACCGATATGATGACGAACGTCGTGCATGCGTCTGACAGCTTCGACAACGCGAAGGCCGAACTCCTGCGCTTCTTCAAGGCGGACGAACTTTACGTGGGCTGAGTCAGCCGAACGCGAACGACCGAGTGCCGGGATCTTGAGGGGCGCGTCGCATCGGCGGCGCGCCTTTTTGTTTTAAGGGCTCTGTGCGGTGGGCTGCGTCGCGGTCGCGGGTTCGATGGGCGCGATCGTTTTAATCGGGCTCGGGATGACTGAAGACTGGTCGGTAGCGGCCGTTTTGGGGATTACGCTGGTTCGCGCAGCCGCGATTATCGACGTCGCCTCGCATCGCCGCTTGATTCCCTGGGCGATGAGCGATGGGCCGCGTTTCCACAAGGTGAGCGACCAAGGTGCGATCACCTGCCTCGATGAAAAGACCGGCGCGGTCATTTATGGTCCGATGGAAAGGGGGCTCAGCCGCACCTGACCTTCGGCGGTTCTCGCGACGGGAAGATCTCCGTCACCCGCGCCGAAATGCTCTGCATCGCCGATGTGCTCTCGACTCGTCGCCGTCTCTGCTCTTCAAAATTCGGTGTAGTAAAACGTTTCGCAATACCTCGCCCCATGAACTTCGCCCCCTCCGCTTCACACTTGAACAATCGTCTTTCCCGCAAGGCCGTCGGCCTCGCGCTAATCTTGGCCGGTCTCGCCACCGCCACTCTCACCGCCGCTGCCGCCAACTGGCCCGGCTGGCGCGGGCCCAATGGCGACGGCACCACCACGACGGCGAAGAATCTCCCCGAGACGTGGAGCCCGACGCAAAACATCAAATGGAAGATTGCGACACCCGCGTGGAGCGGTTCCTCGCCGACGATTTGGGGCGACCGAATTTTCCTCAATTCGCCCTCGGAGGAAGTCGTCGCGGCACCGGTGGCCGTCGCCGAGCCGTTGCCGCCGGGCAAGAAAAAGCGGCCCGCTCCCGGTGGGGTCAAGGGGCCCGGCGGGCAGGAGTTGCTCCTGCTCTGCCTCGACCGCGCGACGGGCAAGGAGCTGTGGCGCCGCCAGCATGACCGCGGGAACGAAATCAAACAGAAGCACAACATGTCGTCGCCTTCACCGGTGACCGACGGCAAGCACGTGTGGGTGGTGTCGGGCAATGGCATGATCGCGTGCTTCGACTTCGCGGGAAACCAGAAGTGGACCTTCGATATCCCGAAGAACTTTGGAAAGATCGGCATCCAGTTTGGCTACGGTTCCTCGCCGTTGCTGGTTGATGGCAAGCTCGTGTTTCAAATGCTGCACGGACTCTACACGGACGAACCCTGCTACCTTTTTGCTCTGAACGCGGCGGACGGAAAAAAGCTCTGGCACGTCGAGCGCCCGACCGATGCGGAGCATGAGTCGCCCGATGCCTACTCGACGCCCGCGCTGCTCGTGGTGAACGGCAAAAAACAAATCGTCGTCGGCGGCAGCGATTATGTGACGGGCCACGACGTCGAGACGGGCAAGGAGCTGTGGCGTGGCGGCGGCCTGAACCCGGAGAAGAGCAAAACGTTCCGCGTGATTGCGTCTCCGCTGGTCCGTGACGGCATGATCTTCGCGCCGACGCGGGTGAAGCCCTTCATCGCCTTCAAGGCGGGTGGCACGGGCGACATTACGACGAGTCACTTCGCGTGGAAGTGGACCGAGCGGGGCTCGCCCGACGTGCCGACTCCCGTGAGCGACGGCGAGCGGCTCTACATGGCCGACGACCGCGGCTCGATCACGTGCGTCAACGCCAAGACGGGCGAGCGCATCTACGGCCCGGAGGCCACTGGCCTCGGCACCATCAGCGCCTCGCCGATTCTGGCCGACGGAAAAATCTACATCACTAGCGAGTCGGGGGAGACCGCCGTCGTGCAAGCTGGCCCGGCCTACAAGCTCCTCGGGAAAAACGCCCTCGACGGCAGCTACACGCTCTGCACGCCGGCTGCGGTGGATGGCGAGCTGTTCATCCGCACGGGCACGCACTTGTATTGCGTGACGAAGTAGCGGCAGTCTAAACCGGCGGAAACGCCGGAAGGAGGCGCTTGCGTGCAGGCGATGGTTTTCGGTCGCACCCACCATCGCCCGCAAGCGGGCTCCTACCTCGGGCGGGCGGTGCGAATTGCGTCGGGCGACGTCTTGACCTACGGTGCGTCACGCGCGAATCACTCTCATCCCATGACCAATCTCCAGCTCGCCATTCACTTCTTTTTCCAGATCGGGGCGATCTTGCTCGTGTGCCAAATCGTCGGCCTCGTCGGGCGGCGGGCGGGCCAGCCGCAGGTGGTCTCAGAGATGCTCGCTGGCGTGTTGCTCGGGCCGTCGCTGCTCGGGTTATTTCTCCCGGCGGTGTCGGCGAAACTGTTTCCTCCGGAGACGTTGCGGGTGCTGTTTCCCGTTTCCCAGCTTGGTCTCGCGGCCTACATGTTTGTCGTGGGGCTGGAGTTTCGGGTGGACATCGTGCAACGGCAAATGCGCAGCGCCGTGGCGGTATCGATCGCGGGGATGGCGGCGCCGTTCGTGCTCGGCGCGGCACTCGGCTGGTATTTTCACGGCCACACGTCGCTCTTTCCCGCCAAGACCTCGCTCGTTGAGGCGATGATTTTTCTCGGCGCCTCGATGTGCATCACGGCGTTTCCCATGCTCGCGCGCATTCTCCATTTCAAGCGCCTCACCGGAACGACGATGGGCACTGTCGCCATCGGCGCAGGCGCGATCAACGATGCGGCGGCGTGGGGTTTGCTCGCCATCGTGCTCGCGAGTTTCGATGGAAATTTCGCGGGCGCGGCATGGAATATCGGTGGCGGCGTCGGCTTCGTCGCGGTCGTGCTGCTCGTGGCTCGCCCGCTGCTGGCGCGGTGGGCGCGCGGGATCGAGGCGCGGGGGGAATTGTCGGACGGCGCATTCGTCGTATGCCTCGCTTTGATGGCACTGGCCGCTGGTTTCACCGACTGGATCGGCCTTCACGCAGTATTCGGCGCCTTCGTTATGGGGATTGCGATGCCGCGCGGCCTCGTGGCGAAGGCGCTGATCGGGCGCATCCAACCGCTCACGGTCGCGCTGCTGCTGCCGCTGTTTTTCACTTACTCGGGCTTGAACACCCAGATCGGCCTTCTCGATTCCGCCTACCTCTGGGGCATGACGGGCCTCATTTTGGTCGCGGCGATCGGGGGTAAGGGGGTGGCTTGCTGGCTCGCGGCGCGCGCGACGGGATTGTCGAACCGTGAGGCGCTCGGTATCGGCACGTTGATGAATGCGCGCGGGCTGATGGAACTGATCATTATTAATATCGGCCTGCAGCGCGGCATTATTACGCCCGCGCTGTTTGCCACGCTCGTGATCATGGCGGTCGTGACGACGCTGATGGCGTCACCGCTGTTTGAGTTGCTCGTCGGACGCCATCGGCCGGCGACGGAGCCGTAGGAAGTCGGCCGCCTCTTGGGCGCTTGCCGCGGAGGAGGCGCGGGTCGGTTGCGAAGCATCCGGCCCGGCCCGCCGCTCAGAATTCCGTGCTGGCGCGGAGCGTGAACGTGCGCGGCGATTCGCGAAAGATTCCGCGATAGTAGCGCTCGTCGAAGAGATTCGTGACGATCAGGCTGAGGTCGACGTTCCGGTTGGAGAGCTTGAACGAATAGTCGATCGCGGCTCGGCCCACGACGTAGGCGGGCGCGTCGCCCGCAATGGTCGGGTCGGTGGAGAGCCGGACTTTATCCACGTAGGCGAGGCCGAGACCGAGTCCCAGTTTGTTGAACGGGCCGGCCGAAAAACGATAGCGGTTCCAGAGGCTCGTCTTGTAGCGGGCGGATCCGCTCGACCGTGCGCCCACTTGATTGGCGCTCTGGGGATTCGGTACGAGCGTGCCGTTGAGCAACGCGATTTTAGCGATGCCGGGATTGTCCACGATTTTAGCGACGGGGAGATAGCTGAAGCTCGCCACCAAAACATAATTGCGGCCGGGCTGATACATCAGCTCGGTCTCAAGTCCGCGCGTGAGTCGCTCGCCGCCATAGGTGTACCACGTGACGTTGTTCGTCGTAACGGCGTCGAGGTTGCGCGGATCATTGTCGGTTTTAAGCTGATCCGTGGTG
The DNA here is from genome assembly GCA_945874455.1 of Opitutus sp. GAS368. Lineage (GTDB taxonomy): Bacteria > Verrucomicrobiota > Verrucomicrobiia > Opitutales > Opitutaceae > GAS368. The sequence goes on from CAMCHO010000066.1 coordinate 19,399, forward strand.
CGAAAATCGTTCAACCGGTTTGTCTCGAAGACGGTGAACGTACCCGTGAGCGTGCGGTTCGCGAAGGCGAACTTGGCCCCGATGTCCCAGCCCTGGCCTTCGCGCGGCGGGGCCGGCTCGGCCGCGCGCTCGTCCACCGTGGTACCGTTGCCCTCGACGAAGGCCTGGCCGGAATTCGGCTCGAACGAGGTGCTCGTGCTGGCGTAAAACACGAGGTCGGGTTTCGCCTCCCACGAGGCGCCAAACGTCGAGACCGTCGACTCGCGACGATTGGCGACGCGGAACGTGTCGTTGTAAACCTGCCGGCGGACACCAGCGAGCAGCCCGAGTTTGCCGTCGAAGAGTTCCACGATGTGGCTGGCATAGCGCGCCTGTTCGCGGTTGAACTGCGACAAGCTCGGGCCTGGGAGCGAATCGCCCGACACGGCGAAGTAGCGCGTGATGTCGGGGTAGTCTTCAGTGAGCGGATTCCAGCCGGGGGTGATCTGCGCACCGGCGGAGGCACGGATGTCTTTCGGGATGCTGTTCAGCGGCAGCGCCACGGTCGTCGCCTGGGTGAATTGGAAGAAATCGTCGCTGTATTGCGATGCGCCCGCGTGCGTGGTGTTGCGGAAGGGCCCGAAGGAATAGTTGGCGATCACGTCGCCGGTGATCGTCTTGGAGTCGTTCAGGTTGCGGAGGCTCGCGGGATTGGCGCGGATCACTCCGTCGCCGCTCACGGTGTTCATGTCGATCCGGTTTCGCAGTCGGTCGAGATCGTATTTGTAGTAGCTGCCTTTGAAGGAGAGAAATTTCCAGGGCATGAAGGTGGCGGTGCCGCCCCATTCCTTCACGTCGATGGTGCCGCTCGAGCCGACCAGGGAGCTATTGTAGTCCCAGCCGTAGCGGGTCGCGTCGGGATTGACCCCGATGATGCGCGGTACCGTCGTCGCGAGATTGTAGATACTCCGGGTGTCGTTGGCCCAGTTCGCGCTGGATTCGCGCCAGCGAGTCTGGAGAAACGTGATGGCCGCGGGCGTGGTGGCGGTGGCACCGGCGCGACCGGCGGCCTTTGCCCAGGTGATCTGCTCCGCGCGCGGATTGAGGTAGTCGGAGTCATATTGCGGATTGTTTCTGTAAACGGTCCGCATATCGCCGGTATTTTCTTTGTGACTACGTTCGAACGAAAGCCGCAGATTCAGATTGGAGAGGGGCCGGACGCCGACGGTGGCGCGGAGGGACCGGTTGTCCGAACGGCTGTCCGCGATCCACATCTGATTGTCCTGCCACTGCGCATCGAGGCGATAGGTCAGCCAATCTTTCCCGGGCAAAATGCGGCCCTGTGAAGCGAGGCTGGCGGTCTGGCTGTTAAACGAACCATAGGAAACGTTCAGGGTGTTCCGCCGCTGGGGCGACGGCGGCGGTGTGCTGAAATTGAAAATGCCGCCGGGTTGAGCGCGGCCGAAGAACAGTGTGGCCGGGCCCTTGACGACTTCGAGTCGGCCGCCGGATGACACCACTGGGTCAGTATAAAATCGGCGACCATCTTGCGAATAGAAGCTCGTGCCGTGGCCGCGGGCAAACGCGGTGCTGCCACCGTCGAGGTTGCTCGGCTCCACGTAGGCGCTGGGGATGAAATCGGACATTTCCTGATAGGAATTGAAACCGGCCTCCCGGATGAATTCCTCGGTCAGGATGTTGACGGCCAGGGGCGTCCGCTGGACGTCGCGGTTGAAACCGGTGGCGACCTGCGTGGTCGTCGCGGAATAGCCGCCGGTGTTGGCGATGACTTCAAACGGACTCAGCACAACGCTCGCGGCCGCGCCGGCGGTGATCGGCGTTTGCGCCGCCGCGCTTGGTGCCAGAGCCAGGGCAAGGCAGCCGGCGATCGTGGGAATACAATAGGGGAGCTTCATGGGGTGGGATTTCTAAAAAACGAACACGGCCACGCGGGAGCCAGCCGACAAGGGGCTGGTTTCGGCAATTACGGTGACGCGGCGAGTGAGACGCACACGAGCGGGGTATCGTTGCGCGCAAACTGGCTCCGCTGGGCGTAGGCTGGATGCGACCACGCGATCAGGTGCGCGCGGTTGCGCAACGGCGTCTCGGGCGTGATGACGTGCGCCTCTCGCCGTAGCGACTGATGCCGCAGACGTAGCCGCCTCGCACGAAGGGTGTCCTGATGATGCGGTGCAGCGTGTCGGTCGTGCGCTCGGGCACGCCTTTTACGTTGCCAGAGCAGGATCGGGGCTGAGGTGTCGCGGCGCAGTTCGTCGCGCCGCGCACCGTCGTAAAAAGCGGAGAAATAGAGCTCCGTCCTCGACTCGCGAACTCGGGATCGCCGACGTTGAGGATCCTGTTGACCCGTGCGTACGGCTCCTGCGACCTCACCTGGCCGGTCCGGGGGCCTGCGTGGTGGGTGGTGGAAAAACGCGACGCAAGATTTGCGCCGCGCACTTTTCTCCTTTTTCTAGCGCTTCCCCCAGTATGATTCCGTGGTTCTCGATGAAACTGTTTCGCCTCGCTCCCGACCCTGCCGACGCACCTTCGCGAGCTTCGCTAGGTTTTGGGATGGTTTACGGGTGCCTGAGTTTCGGGGTGGTGAGCACGCTGGCGTATTCAATTTGGGCGTTTCGTTTGGTGCCAGGCACGGTGGGCCT
>CAMCHO010000067.1 GCA_945874455.1 Opitutus sp. GAS368
TCGCCGGCCTCGAAATGCTCCAACGCGGCGGCAACGCCATCGACGCCGCCGTCGCCACCGGCCTCGCACTCACCGTCGTGCATCCCTTCGCTGGCAATATCGGCGGCGGCGGTTTCATGCTCATCCGCCTCGCCGACGGCCGCTCCGTCGCCCTCGACTACCGCGAGAGTGCACCCGCCGCCTCCACGCGCGATATGTATGTCGGGCCCGACGGCAATGTCCTGTCCGGCCCCACGTCCTCCACCGTCGGTTGGCGTGCCAGCGGCGTCCCCGGCTCCGTCGCCGGCTTCGCGCTCGCCCTGCAAAAATACGGCTCCGGCAAACTGTCTTGGGCCGATGTTTGCGAACCAGCTCGTCGCCTCGCCGCCGATGGCCACCGCGTCACGCCCATCGCCGCCGCCCTCCACCGCACCCACGCCAAACTCCTCACCCCATTCGACGAATCGAAAAAGATTTTCCTCAACGGAGGCGCTTTCTGGAAACCGGGCGATCTCTGGATACAACCCGACCTCGCCGCCACGTTTGCCCGCCTCCAAAAAAACGGCCCGCGCGAATTCTACGAGGGCACGACCGCCCGCCTCATCGCCGAGGCCATGCAAAAAAACGGCGGCCTCATCACCCTCGCCGACCTGCAAGCCTACCACGTCGCCGAACGCACACCGTTGCTCGGCACCTACCGCGGCTACGACATCATCACCATGCCCCCGCCCAGCTCCGGTGGCATCGCGCTCCTCCAGATGTTGGCGATGCTCGAGCCGCATAACGTCGGCGCGCTGGGCGCACAGTCCGCCGCCAAATATCACCTCTTCACTGAGGTCATGCGCCGCGCCTTTCGCGATCGCGCCGAATACCTCGGTGACCCCGATTTCGTCAAAATCCCCGTCGCCGAACTCCTCGATCGCTCCTACCTGAAAAAACGCATGGCCGACTTCTCCCCGACCCAAGCCACGCCCTCAGAAAAAATCGAACCCGGTCTCGGCTCCATAAAACTCACCTCGCTCCCGCCCGGCTCCCCCGGTCTTTCCCGCGCTCAACGCTCCACACTCCACGCTCAACTCGCAGGCCTCGCGCCAGAATCCACCGAGACCACCCACTTCTCCATCGTCGACGCCGCCGGCAACGCCGTCGCCAACACCTACACCCTCAACGGCGGCTACGGCAGCGGCGTCACCATTCCGGGCACCGGCATTTTGATGAATAACGAAATGGATGACTTCACCGCCAAGGTCGGCGTGAAGAATATGTTCGGCCTCCTCCAAGGCCCCGCCAACGCCATCGTCCCTGGCAAGCGCCCGCTCTCCTCGATGACGCCCACCATCGTCCTCAAAGACAAAAAACTCTTCCTCGTCACCGGCAGCCCCGGCGGCCCCACCATCATCAACACCGTGCTCCAAATCGTGAGTAACGTGATCGACTTCGGTATGAGCGTCACGCAGGCCGTCGAGTCACCGCGTATCCATCATCAGTGGATGCCCGACTCTCTGAGCTACGAGCGCAACGGCCTCAGCACCGACACCGCCCACATTCTAAAATCTCTCGGCCATTCCTTCAAGGAACGCGCGAGCTACGAAGGCGCCTACCAAGGCGACGGCGAGACGATCATGGTCGACCCTGAGACCCACCTTCGCCTCGGCGCCTCCGACCTCCGCCGCGGCGACTCCAAAGCGGTGGGCTATTAACGGAGCGGCGGTTCCCCAACCGCCGATTATCCGCCCCGCGCGCCTCGGCCTCCACGTACTTTCTCCGCTCCTTCGCGCCTCTCGCATGACGTCGCCTCTCATCATTTCCGCGCACCCGCGCGCACGCTCCTTCGTTGCCGCCCTCACCTTCGTCGCCATCAGCGTATCCGCCCTCCGCGCCTCCCCCGAACACCTCATCTGGTTCGACACCCCCGCCGCGCACTTCACCCAATCTACTCCGCTCGGCAACGGTCGCCTCGGCGCCATGGTCTTCGGAGGCATCGCCGAAGAACGCATCGTCCTCAACGAAACCGGCATGTGGTCCGGCTCGCCTCAAGACGCCGACCGCCCCGCAGCCTTCAGGTCTCTGCCCGAAATTCGTCGCCTCCTCCTCGCAGGAAAAAACGTCGAGGCCGAGGCCCTCGTCAACCAACACTTCACCAGCACCGGCCTCGGTTCCGCCCACGGTCGCGGCGCCAACGCCCCCTACGGTTCCTACCAAACCCTCGGTAATCTTCGCCTGAAATTTCATTACCCCGCACCGCCCACGTCCACCCAGTCGAAAATCGAAAATTCTGATACGAACATTTCGCCGGCCACGGACTACCGCCGCGAACTCGACCTCGCCACTGCCATCACGCGTATCACCTACCGTCTCGGCGAAATCACCTACACCCGCGAAATGTTCGTCAGCGCCGCCGACGAGGTCATCGTCGTCCGCCTCACCGCCGACCAACCGGGCGCACTCAACTTCGACGTCGCCCTCGATCGCCCCGAACGTTTCACCACGACCTCCGAGGGCCCCGACCGCCTCCTCATGACCGGCCAACTCCTCGACGGAAAAGATTCCGCCGACGCCCCCCCCACCGGCGTGCGCTACGCCGCCCGCCTCCGCGCACTCCTGCCCAGCGGCGAGCTCTCCGCCACCGCCACCACGCTCCAGATCCGCGACGCCACCCAAGTCGTCCTCCTCCTCACCGCCATCACGGATATCCGCTCCTTCGCCAACCGCCGCGACGACGACCCCGCCACTGCCGCCAACGACGACCTCACGCGCGCCGCCGGAAAAAATTTCACCGCTCTCCGCGCCGCGCACCTCGCCGACTACCAGCGCTACTTTGACCGCGTCTCCCTCCGTCTCGGCTCCACTGACGCGACCACCGCCGCGCTCGCGACACCCGCGCGCCTCGCCGCTCTCCAAGCCGGCTCCGCCGACCCCGGCCTCGCCGCCCTCTTCTTCGATTTCGGCCGCTACCTCCTCATCTCCTCCTCGCGCCCCGGCGGTTTCCCCGCGAATCTCCAAGGCCTCTGGGCCGAGGAAATCCAAGCCCCGTGGAATGCCGACTGGCACCTCAACGTAAACCTCCAGATGAACTACTGGCCCGCCGAGGTGTGCGCCCTCGGCGACCTCGCCCAGCCGCTCTTCGCGTTCATCGAGTCACTCCAAAAGCCCGGTGCCGTCACCGCTCAGAAATATTACGGCGCCCGCGGCTGGGTCGCCCACGTCCTCGCGAATCCCTGGGGCTTCACCGCCCCCGGCGAAACCGCCAGTGGGGGCTCCGCCCACAGCGGCTCCGCGTGGCTCTGCCAACACCTCTGGGATCACTGGCTCTTCACCGGTGACAAAAAATTCCTCGCCCGCATCTACCCCATCTTGAAGGGCTCCGCGCAATTCTACTCGGACCTGCTTATCGCCGAGCCGAAAAACCAATGGCTCGTCACCGCCCCTTCCAACTCACCCGAAAACGCTTTTTTACTCCCCGACGGCCAGCGCGCCAACGTGTGCCTCGGCCCCACCATCGACCAACAGCTCCTCCGTTACCTCTTTCACGCCACCATCGAATCCGCGAAAATCCTCGGACTCACCTCCGAGGAAGCGTTCACCACCGAACTCGCCGCCCAACGCGCCCGCCTCGCTCCCACTCGCATCGGCACCGATGGCCGCATCATGGAATGGCTCGAAGCCTATCCAGAAGCCGAGCCCACCCACCGCCACATCTCCCACCTCTGGGGCCTCTACCCCGGCCACGAAATCTCCGTGCGCCACTCGCCCGAACTCGCCGTCGCCGCCCGCCAATCCCTCGACGCCCGCGGCGACGCCGGCACCGGCTGGAGCCTCGCCTACAAACTTAACCTCTGGGCCCGCCTCCGCGACGGCGACCGCTGCGAAAAAATCCTCCGGATGCAGCTCACCCCCGTCAGCACCGGCACCCAAGGCATCCGCGCCACTGGCGGCGGCACGTATCCCAATCTCTTTGACGCTCACCCACCGTTCCAAATCGATGGCAACTTCGGCGCCACCGCCGGCCTCGCCGAAATGCTCCTGCAAAGTCACGCTGGCGAAATCGACCTCCTCCCCGCGCTCCCATCATCGTGGCCCGAAGGCGAAGTCCGCGGCCTCCGCGCCCGCGGCGGCATCACGGTCTACCTCGCGTGGAAAGCCGGTCGTGTCACCACCTACCGCCTCACCTCCCGGTCCCCCGAAAAAGTCACCGTACGCGTCAATGGCGAGGTGAGCGCAATCATGCCGGACAAGCTCTGAGTCGACGTTGCGTTCACGCTGAGCCCACGGACGATCTGAGGCAGGAGCCTGCGTGCGGGCGATTAAAGCCGCAAATTCGCCTGCCAGCAGGCCCTCACTCCCAGCCGGTTAAGCTCATCTTGAAAACGAGCCAGGATTACCCCGGGGGCTTTACACGTTTCACCTCTGCGGGGCTCCCAGTCGCCAGCAGCCACCCACTGAAAATAACGGGGACGGTCAGTCCGGTTTGATCTCAATCGCCCAAAAGATTCAGAGTTTGATTTGCTCGGTAGCCGCGAGCGCCAGCGAGTGGTGATCCGTCCCCTCGCTGGCGCTCGCTGCTACCGAAAAGTCCAGAGCTCAAAGGACATTGGTCTGACGAGCTGTGCGCGCAGCGGGAGGTCGCGACAATGAACCAGCTGCCGGCCCGACTTCACGCGCCGGCGTCGTCCTTCGCGTTTGATCCCGGTCAGTTTCGCCCGCCGCTACCTCCCTACCGTTCGCGCCGCCGCACCTCACGTATCGAACATCGTCGCACGCTTCGCCGTCGCCCGCTCCGCCCGCGAAAATACACTCAACTCCTTCCGCGCAATGCCCGGTACGTCGCCACCCACCGCGCGGGTGCCACCCTCGCATTCCTCGTCGCATAGAGTTTGCCATGGAAAAATACTCGACTCCCTCTCATCCGCGACCGGCTTCGCCGCCGGGCTCACCGCTGCGGGATCACCTGAACACGCCCTCGCGTTGCCTTTCGGCCCCAGCCTCGTTTTTTTCACACCGTGAGCCCGCTCGTCTTCCTCGCACCCGTGTTCGTCATTTTCGAGGTCGTACAACTTGTGCTGGGAGAGCGCTACCTCGGCATTAAACAAATCGCCCGCAACGCCGACCCGCGCGCACTCAGGCTCAGCGAAGTCACCGCGTTCTTCTGGACCGTGGCGATTTTCAGTTACTGGCTTTGGATGCTCGGACTCCTCTTCACCCCCCTCGGCCGCGCGGATGCACTCGGCCTCCTCATCGTCTCGTCCACCGGATTCTCGATTCGTCGCGGCACTCCGCTAAAATGGACCCTCGTAACCCTCACGCTCGAGGGCGCCGTACGCATCGGGTTTCTCCTTTCACTCTGTGGGATCATCTGGCGGACATGGTAGCCGGAAATCCCCTCGGCCCAGGTCTACACCTACCGACGCGGGGATTACCCCCCGCAGTCCGTGGTTGAAAAGTCCGCTTTCGCGGCGCAAAAACGTTTCGCCGCCCGCGCATCGCGCCACTCAAACCTATCGACGCGCGGCCGCCATCGCCGCACCACATGACGCCCTCCGATCAGACCCCTAAACTGCCCACGTGGATCTTCATCGTCACCGACCTCGCCCTGCTCGGCGCAGCCGGCCTCATCGCCTGGAGCAGTCCCCGCCCGTTCACGGATGGCACGACCTTCTCCATCGTGCTCTGCCTGATCATCGGCGCGATCGCCGGCCTCGTGCCGATCGTCGCTCACTATGAGCGCGTGAAAAACGAAACGCTCGATGATCGCCAGCGGGCTCTCGAAGCCCTCTCCCGCACGATCTCCTCGTCCGCCGAACAAATCAGCATCGCCGCCACCGGCCTGCACGCTATCGCCGAACTCTCCCTCAAGAACCTCCGCCACGCCGAACACCTCCCCCAGAAACTCCAAGAAAAGATCGCCGAGTTCCAGGCCGCGCTCGCCGCGTCCAACGACACGGAAAAAGAGGAACTCGAAAAGGAACTCGTCGCCCTCCGTTCCACCGAGAGCGAACGACTCGAGTCCGTTTCGGATAAAATTTCAAAAGCCGCCGCCGACTTAACCACACTCGACGCCGCCTCCCAAAAAAATCTCACCGCCTCGAGCGAGGTCATCGCCCACGCCTCCGCCGCCGCGCTCACGCAATTTTCCTCCGCGACCTCCGCTGCCGTCGCCCAAGCGGTCACCACCGCCACGGCCGCCCTGACAACCGCCGCCACCTCCGCCAGCAATACCATCACGGCGGCGACCCTCGCCGCTGAGCACACGCTAGCCAAGTCCCACCTCCACGCCACCAGTGAGCTTGATGCGAAATTATCCACCATCAGCGCAGCGATCTCGACGGCCACGACGGCCGCACTCGCCACCTTCGAGGCCCTAGTCACCGCGAGCTCCGAGCGTATCGAACGCGCCGTCGACGCCGCCGTCGCAGCCATAAAAACCCTTCCCGCCCCCGTCATCAGCTACGCTCCGCCCGCAGCTACCGTCGCCGTGCCCGAGGAAAATACACCCGCAGCCACCGCGACCGACTCCCCAAATATTTCGCCCATCGTAACCGAAGGTACGGCCCACCCACCGAAACGCCCACGCAAGCCACGCCGCGAAACGCCCGCGTCCGAAGAGCCCGTCGCACCGGCCCCCATAGAGGAAATGCCCGCCCCCATCGTGCTCCCTCCCGCCGACGAACGGTCGCCCCTTCCCACCACCACCCTTCTCGAGGACGTCCCCGTCTCACCGGAAACGGCCGAATCGTTTACGAACCACGCGGTCGAACCTCCGGCCGCCGAGCCCGCGCCCACTCCCGCCAACGTGGCGGTGGAACCTGTCATCGCATCGGCACCCGTCAGCGAACCCGCACCCGTCAGCGAACCCGCAGGCCCCACCGAGCTCGCGCCCGTCAGCGAACCCCCGAGCGTCGCGCCCGCCCCGCCGATCCCCGCCAGCGCCTCCGAAACACCCCCAGCTCCACCCGCACCAGCCAGCGTCACCCCCGAACCCACACCGGTGGCCACTCATTCCGCAGTCGTCGCTCCCGAGCCAGCAACCGCATCCGACGCCCCCGCACCCGACGCGCCCGCAGCCGACGCGCCCGCGGCCGAGCAGCCCGCCACCGTCGCCGACCAAGCCGCCCCAGACGACGCGCCCAAATCTCCGCGCAAACGTGCCACGCAGAAATCCGCACCCGCCGACGACGATGAGCCCGCCCTCGGTCTCGAAATTGACGATACGCCGGCCCCACAATCGGCGGAACTCACTGAGCGGGTCCTCACCTCCGACGGCGCCACGCGGCTCATCGCCACCGCTTACATCGGCATCGGCAACCGCCTCTTCATTCGCGGCGAGGGCCCCGGCTTAAGCTGGGAAAAAGGCGTTCCGTTACAGTTCGTCTCCATCGGCAAATGGCGCTGGGAAACGCCTGACGCCACGGGTCCCGTGAGTTTCAAACTCTACAAGAACGACAGCATGGAGTGCACCGCTCTCGGCAAACAGAACCTCGACCCCGGTCACCAACAGGAACTCACCGCGTCGTTCTGACCGCGCGTAACGCGGCTCATTCCCACGTCCTTTGAGTTTTTGACTTCGGGTAGCCGCGAGCGCCAGCGAGTGGTGTTTCGACTATCGTCCAAATATCACGAGACGTCGGTATCAGTAATGCGGGGGCCGTTCGTCCGGCATCGCTTCTTCGCCGCCACCGCCCGGCGCATCTTGGCCCGTGCGCTCACGCAGCGCATTCAGTTCACGGCTCAAGCGAGTGATGTCATCGGACATCTCGAGCATCGCCTTGTCCTGCTCCGTCACGTGGCGCTCGAGATACGCGATCTTCTCCTCGAGCCGCTGGATGCTCTCAGTGGTTGGGTTCATCGCCAAACGGGCACCCACGCCGCCTCGCCATCCGCGGCCGCGATCACGTCGTAATCCAGTCGCTGGAGCGCCTTGCGCACTATCGCGCGCTCCACGGGTTCGTCTGCAAGGGCGAGAATTTTCACGGGTCAGTGTTAATACCAATGTCTGATCGGTTGGGGACTTTGGTCGGCCGACCGCGGGTGGGCGCTCAGCGCGTCTACCAACCTGCAGCCTACCTTAAATGGTCAAAATCTCATGGGTCGTTGGTAGAAGAGAAGTCCTTCAACTCCGAAACTTATTTCAAACACGTCAAGGTTTCCGCGTCGATTCAACCGTGGATCTCGCAAATCGCTCCGCTGCTCCAAGCTAGTGCGACCTTTATCCGCGAAATCTGCGAAATCCGCATTCAAAACGTGGCTGCCTCCACCTCAGCCTTACCGCAACAAACGCCGCAAATCTCCGGGCTCTGTTACCGGCGCCTGACAGGCAAACTCCGCGCACACATAGGCCGTCGCGCGTCCACCGATCGCCACCATGTCCGTCATCCACGGCGCCCGCTCCGCCCACCACCTGCGGTCCGTGTCATTCGTCACCGCCAGTAACGCCCGTCGCGGCCCGAGCTGCTCGTGCAACCCCGCCGCCAGCGCGCGAAAATCACCCGCCTCCGGATCGCCGACTAACACCACGTGTCGCGGCGCTTCGAGCGCCAGCTCCAGCGCACACACCATCTGTGGCATCCCCTGCGGCGTCCGCGACCACTGCGCCCGAAACGCCTCGATGCACCGCACCCCGCGCCCGCGGTACGTTTGGCGATGGGGCGCCCCCGCCGCGTCTTGATCGGGCAACAGCGTCGCCAACCGCAACAAATTCATCGCCGCCACCGAACTCGGCGCCGGCTCCGCGCCATCGTAATCATCCTTCAATCGCAGCACGATGCTCGCATCGCCCGCCGCCGAGTTAAAATACCCGCCCCGCGTCTCATCCCAAAAAAGCTCGTCCATCTTTTCCTGCAGCGCCTCCGCCCAAATCAACCACCGCAGCGCGAACGATCCTTCATACAAATCGAGCAGCCCTTGGATAAAATACGCATAGTCCTCGGCAAACCCTTCATGCACCCCGCGCCCCTCGCGCCAGCAGCGAAACAACACGCCCCGCTCCGCATCAAACAACTCCCTTTCGACAAACACCGCCGCCCGCTCCGCCGCCCGCAAAAATCGTTCTCGTTCCGCGTGCTCTCCCCCCAGCACCTGCGCCGCCTTCGCCAACGCCGAAATCATCAGCCCATTGTTTGCCGTCACAATCTTGTCATCGAGCAAAGGCCGCGGCCGCCCCGCCCGCGCCTCCTTCAATGTCGCCAACGCCGCCCCGATCCGTTCATTCGCTGCGTCGGGCTCGAGCGAAAACAGCTTCGCCGTTTCCACGAGCGAGCGCCGCTGCACGAGAATGTTTTTGCCGCGAAACTCGCCGTGCGGGTCCAGCGAGCCCGTCACGTTGCCCGTTTCCAACACGCCAAAATGCGCAGCGATCAGCCCCGCGTCTTCCCCGAGCACGGCGCGCAGCTCCGCCGCACTCCACACATAAAACGCCCCTTCCGCGTGCGCCGGTTCCCCCGCGACACGAGCGTCGCGCCCATCTCCCGACTCGCTCAGGGGCGGGACGCTCGTACCCTGGCCGCCCACCGGCGAATCCGCGTCTTCCGCCGTAAAAAACCCGCCCTGCGGGCTCGTCAGCTCCGCCCGTACGTAGTCGAAGATATCCCGCGCCATCCACGCGAACCGTTCGTCGCCCGTCGCCTGCTTGGCCTCAAGGCAGTTGATCGCGATCTGCGCCTGATCGTAGAGCATCTTCTCAAAGTGCGGCACGAACCACGTCTCATCCACCGCATAGCGATGATACCCGCCACCCACGTGATCGTGGATGCCGCCACGCGCCATCGCCCGCAGCGTCGACGTCGCCAGCCGCACCGCCTGCGCGCCCATCTCACTCGCCACGCCTTGGATCGCCGCGACGCGAAACAAAAAATTTAAGTTCGCGGCCCGCGGAAATTTTGGCGCCCCGCCGAAGCCCCCGTTGGCCCCATCGAACGCCTCGTAATAGTATTGAAAACACTGCTCGAAGGCCTCCCCACCGGCGATCGCCAGCGGCCCGTCCGCGGGCCCCACTCCCCCGTCCCGCGTTCTCTCTCCCGCATGATCGTCTCGCAACGCGCCGAGCACGCGTTCGCTCTCAGTGACAAGTGTGTCCCGTTCGCTTTTCCAGCCCCCCGCGATGGCCAGCAAAATCGTCGGAAACCCCGCACGCCCGTGGCGATCCTCGGGCGGAAAATAAGTGCCACCGAAAAATGGTTTGAGCTCCGGCGTGAGCCACGCACTGAGCGGCCAACCACCATGGCCGGTGAGCGCCTGCACGTAGACCATGTAAACCTTGTCCACGTCGGGCCGCTCCTCGCGGTCCACTTTGATCGCGACGAAGTGCTCGTTCAAAATCGCCGCCACCGCCTCATTCTCAAACGACTCGTGCGCCATCACGTGACACCAGTGGCACGTCGAATAACCGATGCTCAGGAAAATAGGCTTTTCCTCCGCCCTCGCCCGCGCAAACGCCGCTTCGCCCCACGGCAGCCACGCCACCGGATTCTCCGCATGCTGGAGCAAATAGGGCGATTTTTCCGAGAGGAGCGCATTGGCCATCCGGCGATCACCGCAGGCCCATGCGCCAGCGCAAGCCCACAGGTATCCCACGCTGGCCCGTCCGCTCACAGACGCTTAGCGCGCCTGCGGCCGACCATGAAGGCTCAAACGCTCCGGTGATGCTGGTCGTCCCAGTTGCCCGCAGCTTTCGCGATCAGCACGAATCGTTTCGAAAAATTCTCCTACCCCTCCTCCGCGCTCCGCCCCAGATCCCGACTGCACCTCGCGATCCGGTGGGTAGGCAGATGATCGAGTGATAACCATTTCCCACCCACCCGCCAGCCACGCGGCCTACTCCGGCGGTAGGCCTGCCTTTGTCCGCAATATCCGCAGCATCCGCGGTCAAAAGTTTTTATTCGTCGAACTGATGGCGGCTCCGCCACGCCTGGGAATTACTGGGGCATCGTCGCCATCCGCCGTCCCTTAATTCCCCAGCACCCAATTGAAGATCAACGGCGCCACGATCGTCGCGTCGCTCTCAACGATAAATTTCGGCGTCGAGCCCGCGAGCTTCCCCCACGTGATCTTCTCGTTCGGCACCGCGCCTGAGTAACTGCCGTAGCTCGTCGTCGAGTCGCTGATCTGCGCGAAATAACCCCAGAGCGGCACGCCCGTGCGGCCGAGATCCTGATGCAACATCGGCACGACGCAGATGGGGAAATCACCGGCGATGCCACCGCCGATCTGGAAAAACCCGATCGATCCCTCGCCGTTCTTCAGCTTCTTCGCGGTCTTCGTATACCACTCCGCCAGCCACGTCATGTATTCGATTCCCGTGCGCACCGTGTGCACGTGCTTGATTTCACCCGTCACACAGCGACCCGCATACATATTGCCCAAGGTCGCATCCTCCCAGCCCGGAACGATAATCGGCAGGTCCTTCTCACACGCGGCCAGCATCCACGAATTCTTCGGATCGATCTGGTAGCTCGTCTTCAGTTTTCCGCCGCGCAGAATCTTGTACATGAACTCATGCGGGAAATACCGCTCACCCGCTTGGTCCGCTTTCGTCCACTCGTCCGCGACCACCGCCTCGATACGGCGCATCGCTTCCATCTCCGGGATACACGTGTCCGTCACGCGATTCATGTGCCGCTTCACCAACTCCACTTCATCCTCCGCTGTCAGGTGACGGTAGTGCGGAACGCGCTCATAATAATCATGGGCGACGAGATTGAAAATATCCTCCTCCAAATTCGCACCCGTGCACACGATCGCGTGGACCTTGTCCTCCCGAATCATCTCAGCGAGCGAGATCCCGAGCTCCGCCGTGGACATCGCGCCTGCGAGCGTGACCAGCATTTTGCCCCCAGCTGCGAGGTGCGCCTCGTAACCCTTCGCGGTATCGACCAGCGCCGCGGCATTAAAATGCCGGTAGTGATGGGCAATAAATTTTGAGATCGGCCCTTTTTTCGCGGCGAGCGCAGCGTTGACGGCTTCGGGTTTTACTCTGGCTTTCTTGGCTTTCATGGAAGTGCACAGAATTGCGCCGCGCCGTGACGCTGCGCGACAAAAAACCGTCGCACCCCGCGAATCCGTGCGCTCTCGTCACCACCGCCTCCTCCCTTAAACTTAGCCCTCCTCTTCCGTCTTCAACTGGCGCCGCCGCGGCGCCCACCATGCTCGCCTCGTTTCTCGCCGCCTTTTTTTTCGCCCTCAGCGCCACCTACGCAAGCCAGAGCGTTCGCGCCAACGGCTCCATGCGCGCCAACGTCGGCCGCCTCCTCGTCGCCGCCTCCCTCCTCGGCCTCTTCGCCCATACCCTCGGCCACGGTTTCAGCAGCACCAGTGTCGGCTGGTTTTTCCTCAGCGGCGTCATCGGCATGGGCCTCGGCGACCTCGGCGTCTATGCCGCCCTCCCGCTGCTCGGCTCCCGCCTCACCGTCCTGATGACGCAATGCTTGGCCGCGCCCCTCGCCGCCCTCGGCGAGTGGCTCTGGCTCGGCACCCGCCTCACCGCGACGCAGATCCTCTGGGGCCTGGTCATTCTCATCGGCGTCGGCGTCGCCCTGCTACCCAGCAAAGCGAGCCCGCCCCGCGTAACGGTGCGCCCCATCGGTTTCCTCTTCGGCCTCGTCGCCGCGTGTGGTCAAGGTTTCGGCGCTCTCGTCAGCCGCAAGGGCGTCAACGTCGCCGAAGCTGCCGGCGAAGCCGTGCACAACGCCACCTTCGGCATCAACGCCGCCTACCACCGTATTCTAGCCGGACTCATCTTCACCACGCTGTGGTTCCTCATCCTCCACTTCCTCCGCCGCACCCCCGCCCCCGCCGCCTCCCTCGCCACCCCCGCCAAAAAGGGTCACGTAATCCGTGACCCTTCATTTCTACCCACTTCTCCCCGTGGTCGCTGGCTCATTTTAGCCTCCGGTCTCGCCGGCCCGGTCGCCGGGGTGAGTTGCTACCAATGGGCCCTCGCCACGTCGCCCAGCGGCATCGTCCTCCCCATCGCCGCCACCACTCCCCTGTTCGCCATCCCCATCGCCTACTGGCTCGAAGGCGACCGACCGACCCGACGCGCCATCGCGGGCAGTGTTATCGCCGTCGCGGGTTGTATCGCGTTGACCCTCGCCCGCTAATTTTCAGTCGAGCAAGCGCGCCATTGACGCCACGCCCCCGCTTCGTGTTTGTTGTCTGGTTCCGATGCTTACCATCGCCGATGTTTCCAAGTCCTATGGCACCCGAGAACTCTTCTCGGAGGTCTCCCTGTTCATTGCCCGCACCGATCGCCTCGGCCTGATCGGCCCGAACGGCGCAGGTAAATCCACGCTGTTCGGCCTCATCCTCGGCGAGGAAAAACCCGATACCGGCACCATCGAGTGGGAACGCGGTGCCGATTTCGGCTATCTCCCGCAAGAGAGCGCCCCCGCCGGGGACGAAACTATTCTCCACATCGCCACCAGCGGCAAAAAACTCGAGCCCGACGAGGACGACTACGATATCGACTACACGCTCGAACCCCGCGCGAAAAAAATCCTCGCCGGCCTCGGCTTCAAAGAGGGCGACGCCCTCAAGCTCGCGAAAACGTTTTCCGGCGGCTGGGTCATGCGCGCCCACCTCGCCCGCCTCCTCGTCGCCGAGCCCGCCCTGCTCCTCCTCGACGAGCCGACCAACCATCTCGATCTCGAAGCGCTCCTCTGGTTTCAAGACTACCTGATCCGCTACCCCGGCGGCCTCGTCGTCATCTCGCACGACCGAGCCTTCCTCAACGCCCTGTGCACCGGCATGCTCGAGCTCCGCGCCGGCTCGCTCCACTATTACCACGGCAACTACGATAATTTCCTCACCGAAAAAGAGGCCCGAAAATCCCAGCAAGCCGCCGCCTTCAAGACCCAGCAGCGCGAGATCGCCCACCTCCAAGTCTTCGTCGATCGCTTCGGCGCCAAGGCCTCGATGGCCTCCCGCGCGAAATCAAAAGAAAAACAAATCGAGCGCCTGAAAGAAGCTGCCGTCGAGGAACCGACCGAGGAACTGCGGAAGATGAACTTCAAGTTCCCCCAGCCTCCGCGCTCCGGCCTCAAGGTCATCACCCTCGAGCACGTCAAACAAGCCTACGGCGACCACGTCGTCTACAAGGACCTCAACTTCACCTGCGAACGCGGCCAGCGCATCGTGCTCGTCGGCCCCAACGGCGCCGGCAAATCCACGCTCCTCAAGATTCTCGCCGACGTCATCCCCACGCAGGGCGGCACCCGCGAGCTGGGCACCAACGTCGTGGCCGGCTACTTCGCCCAAAATCGTCTCGATAATCTCGATACCAGCATGAGCGTTTTCGAAAACGTCATGTCGCTGCGTACGGTTGAAAACCAGCTCACCGAGCAACAGGCCCGCGCCATCCTCGGCGCCTTTCTTTTCCGCAAAGACGATGTCCACAAACCCATCGCGGTGCTCTCCGGTGGTGAAAAATCTCGCCTCGCCCTCGCCCGCATTCTCGTCAAACCGCCGAACTTCCTCCTCATGGATGAGCCGACGACCCACTTGGACATCCAGTCGATCGACGCGTTGGTGCATGCCCTGAAAAACTACGAGGGCACGCTCATCTTCATCAGCCACGACGTGCATTTTATCCGCGCCCTCGCGCAAACCGTGCTCCACGTCCACAGCGGCCGACTCACCCCCTACGCCGGGGATTACGACTACTACCTAGATAAATCCAAACTCTCCGACGCCCGCTTCGCCCTCACCGCCGGCTTCACCGACGCCCGCCCCACCCAGGCGAAGCCTGCGAATCTCAAATCTGAAATTTCCAATTCGAAATCGCCCGCACCCAAGGCGAAGGCCACTCCGAACGAAATCCGCAAATTCCGCGAGGAAGTCGGCCAGTTGGAGAAAAAAGTATCCGAGCTTGAAACGAAGCAGTCCGAAATTACTGCGGCACTTGAAGACCCCGCGTCTTACGCGGACAAAGGAAAGTTTCACCACCTCAACCGCGAGTTGAGCACCGTCGTCGACCAGATCGCGACCGCCACCGCCGCCTGGGAAACTGCCGTGACGAAGCTGGCTGAGATGGAAGCCTAGGCCGCGGCTTCAGCCCGCCCCCTCGCCGACGATCTCCTCAATCAGCTGCGGTGCCTCGGTCTGCGTGTCGCCCACGCTGACTGACTTTGCCAGCATCCCCTGCGCCTCCGACAAAGCGCCCTCGTCGTTTGCGTGGATTACCCCCAGCACACTGCCGGCGGCGACTCGTTCACCAACCTTCACTAACCCGCTCACGCCCACCGCGTGATCGACCGTATCCGCCGCCTTCGCACGCCCCGCCCCGAGCCGTAGGGCCGCAAGCGCTACGCCCAGCGCATCGACCTCCGTCACAAATCCGGCGCGCGTTGCTCTGAGTTCGAATAGTAACCGCGCTCGCGGCAACCGCCACCCGTCCTCGACCACCCGCGCATCGCCTCCCTGCGCCACGATCATCTCTCGAAATTTTTCTAGCGCCGCGCCACTCACGATGCTCACCTCCAATTGAGCGCGCGCCGCCTCCTTCGTCGCCGCCATTTTCGCAAGCAGCAGCATCTGCTCACCGAGCGCATAGGTGACCTCCATCACATCCGCCGGACCTTGGCCGCGCAGACACTCAATCGATTCCCTCACCTCTAAAGCGTTACCCACCGTTCGCCCCAAAGGCTCGTCCATCGCCGTCAGCACCGCGCGCGTCGGCTTCCCCATCGCCGTCGCGACCAATACCAGCGCCCGCGCCAACTCCCGCGCCTTCGCCTGGTCTTTCATGAATGCGCCCCGACCGAACTTCACGTCGAGCACCAGCACATCGATGCCTTCGGCCAGTTTCTTCGCAAGGATGCTGCCGCAGATCAGCGGAATGCTCTCCACCGTCGCCGTCACGTCGCGCAGCGCGTAAAGTTTCTTGTCCGCCGGCGCGAGATCCGCCGTCTGGCCGATCAACGCGAGGCCAATGTGCTCCAACTGCGCGCGATAAGCCGCGAGCGAGAGGTTCACGTTAAACCCCGGAATCGATTCCAACTTGTCGAGCGTGCCGCCGGTATGCCCAAGCCCACGCCCCGAAATCATCGGTACCACCACCCCGCACGCCGCAATCATCGGTGCGAGATGCAGGGAAATTTTGTCGCCGACACCACCCGTCGAATGTTTGTCCGCCTTGGGCTGCACGATGCTCGCCAGATCCGCCACCACACCGGAGTGCATCATCGCCTCTGTGTAGTGGGCCGTCTCCTGCGGCGTCATACCCCGCCACACGATCGCCATGAGCATCGCGCTCAGCTGGTAGTCCGCCCACGACCCATCGGCCGCACCGCGGACGAAGGCTCCGATCTCCTCGCGAGTGAGCGCGTGCCCGTCGCGCTTGCGGGCGATGATGTGTTGGGGAAACGCCATGTCCCACCCCAAGGCCTGTCCGCCGAAAATGCAACGGCCCGCTCGCGCGCGACACAACCGCAGCCCCGTTATTTCAACGCCGCGCTTTCAGGGCCGCCTCCGGAATCCCGCCACTACCAAGATCAGTCGTCTCACGTCGCCCCGCCGCAAGTGCGTCGCCAGCACAGCGTGCGTGCTGCCGTTACGCACGTCCGTCCCCGCCCTCCTCACGCGCGGAAAATCACGTCTTCGCGATTGAACATCTTCACGGCCAGCCACAGCGCCACCGCCGCATAAACGCACGACGAACCAAAAATAATCGCGATGTAGTTCCAGTGCCACACGCCCGAGAGCATCTCCTTGCAAACGAGAGAAAGATTGAGGAGCGGCACCAGCGCGAGCCGCGCATTGAGATCAATCCCCGGCAATATGCCGATCACCGCGGGCATGATGATCACGATCATCAGCGGCGCGAGGTAGCTTTGAGCTTCCTTGTAGCTTTTCGCAAAGAGCGAAATCGTCAACGCCACCGCCGCGAACAACACCGCGACGGGAAACACCATTGCCAGCACGCCCACGAGACCGAGGGGATCAATCAGCGGAATCACACTTCCCGCTGGCGCGCTGGCCCCCGCCGAGCCCGCTTTCGCCACCGCTCCCCCGCCACCACCCATCAGCAGCGAGCCCGCCACAAACGCGGTCACCCCCATCGAGAGCAGCATAAAGCCCATCGCCGACAGCGAACCGGTAAGCACCATCAAGAATTTCCCCAAGACGATATCGACCCGCGCCACCGGACTGCACAGCAGCGTTTCCATCGTCCCCCGCTCCTTCTCCCCCGCCGTCAGATCCATCGCCGGATACATCGCCCCCGTGAAACATAAGATGATGATCAGATAGGGCACCACACCGCCAAACAGGTTACCGCCGACCTTCTCGGGCGGCGCGACGTTCTCCCGTTTGAAATCAAACGGCTTGGCCAGGGTCGCCGGGAGCGAGCGCTCCGCCAGCCGCTCTGTCGTCGTTTCCTCTCGCAGCTCCCGGAAAAATTTCTCCAATTCGCCCGCCCCAAAAGACGATTTCATCTCCCCTTCGTAGTGATAGATCACTACCGCCGCCGCCGCCCCGGCCGTGAGTCCGGCCTCGAATTTTTCCGGCAACTGCACCGCCGCACGGACCTTCTTCTCCGTGATGTCCTCCTTCCAATCCAAACTCGTCGGCACGACCTTGATTTTCTTCGACTCCTTGAGCCGGGCCACGACTCCCGGCGAATCCTCGCCGCCGAGAATCATGACGGTCGGCGTCTCGCTGCGCGCCTTGCCGATCACCCCCGATGCCACCTTGCCCACGCCGAAGGTGAGCAACGGCATGACGAGCGTCGGAATAATAATCGTCGAAAGCAGCGTGCGTCGGTCGCGGAGCGAATCTTTCAACTCTTTGAGATAAATCGTGAGAATATTGGTCCAGTTCATTTCGCATCCTCCGCCCCGACGATCTTCACAAAAATCTCTTCCATGTCCTGTTCGCCAAAGGTGGCGCGCAAGCCGGTCAGCGTCCCTTCGGCCATTAACTTTCCGCCATGGATGATACCGATCGTGTCGCAGAGTTTTTCCACTTCGCTCATCACGTGCGTCGAATAGATCACCGTCTTGCCGCGGTTCCGGCACTCCCGCACGAATTTCACGATCGCCCGCGCCGTCATCACATCGAGCCCGAGCGTGGGCTCGTCAAAAATCATCACCGCCGGATCATGAATCAGCGTGCGGGCGATCGACGTTTTCTGCTTCATGCCCGTCGAAAACGTGTCGCAGCGTCGGTCGAGAAAGTCGTGCATGCCGAGTTCGTCCGCCAGTCGCTTGGTGCGCGCGCGAATCTCCGCATCGGCAAGCCCGTTGAGTTTTCCGAAATAGGCGATCATCTCCCGCGCCGTCAGCCGTCCATAGAGCGCGGTGCTGGCAGCGAGAAAGCCGACCTGAGTCCGGACCTTCTCCGGTTCGCGCGCGACGTCGCAGCCGGCCACCGTCGCACTCCCACCCGTCGGTTTGAGTAACGTGGCCAGCAGCCGGAGCGTCGTCGTCTTGCCCGCACCATTGGCCCCGAGGAGGCCGTAAATCTGCCCCGGAGAAACCCGGAACGAAATATCGTCGGCGGCGCGGATCTCCCCGCGCTTCTTGTCGCGAAAGGTTTTGGTCAGATGCAGGGCTTCGATCATGGGAAAATTCTCACCGGCTCAGCTGGTCGATCCACACGGGGTTGATCAGGTCGCCCCGACTCGCGCGGAAAAAGAACTTCGGATCGAGCCGCGCCGCCATCACGGAGCGCCGCCGCTGCGCGCGTTCCCGGCGTAGCCCAGCGTCAAACAGAGTATCGTTCATCAGTGCGGCTTCCATTCGCTACCACTCCACCCGCTGCGGATTCCCAGCGCAAACTTTGGCATAAACAGCCGAGACTGGGGAGTTGTCGGGCACGTAGCTTGTCTTCCCCAACGAGCCCCCCGTAGCCTCGGACCTGTGACTCCTTCCATCGTCGTCGTCGGCAGCTTCAACCAGGACCTCACTTGGAGCTGCTCGGAATTTCCCGCTACCGGCGAGACTGTTGTCGGCCACTTTACAACCGGCCCCGGCGGCAAAGGCTCCAATCAAGCCGTCGCCGCGGCCCGCGCCGGCGCAGACACCGCGTTTGTCGGCGCCCTCGGCGACGACAATTTCGGCCATGATGCAGAGAAATTTTTGCGCGCCGAAGGCATCGCGGTGCACCTTGCCCGCAAAACACTTCCCACCGGCAACGCCGCCATCCTCGTCAACCGGCGCGGCGAAAATCAGATCATCATCGGCCTCGGCGCCAATGCCGCCCTCGCCCCGCGCGATGTGCCCGCCGCGCTGCTCGGCGACGCCCGCGTCGTCGTCTGCCAACACGAAACCAACCTCGCGCTCAACCGCCACGTGTTCCGCACCGCGCGTATCGCTGGCTGCACTACGGTGCTCAATCCCGCGCCGATGCGCCCCGACTTTGACGACCGCATCCTCGACTTCACCGATGTGCTCGTGCCCAACGAAACCGAGTTTGTCGCGCTCGTGAATCGCCGCGGCTTCACCGAAAAATCTCTGCGAGCGCTCCCGTTCCACGAGCTCCACCGCCTCTGCCGGTCGTTCGATGTGCCGACGATTATCGTCACGCTCGGCGCGCGCGGCTGCTTCGTTTCCCAATCGCGTGGCCATCTTTTTATCCCGGCTCACACCGGCCTGAAGGTCGTCGATACCACCGGTGCCGGCGACGCCTTCGTCGGTGGCTTCGCCGCCGGCCTCGTGCGTTTCGACGGCAACATCGCGTCCGCCGCCCGCTACGGCAACGCCGCCGCCGGCCTCTCCGTCACGAAATTCGGCACCGCTCCGTCGATGCCCGCGCAACGCGCCATCGCGCGCCTACTGCGCTCCGATAAGTAGAGCAGGGATTCCGATCCGCCCTCCCATTCATTCGGACCCCCGTCCAGCTCTCAGTTCTCCGCCCCTTCCTCCAACCCTCCACCCTCCCCCTCACGGCAATTCCGCGATGCTCAGGATCATTGCCGCCGCCAGCTCAAAATCCTTCACCGCCTGAGTCTTCTCCACATCGACCCATTCGTCGAGCGAGTGACCGCGGCCACCCTTGTTGGCGGAATTGCGCGCGATCGCAAACGCCGGGATGCCGAGGCTGATCGGTAAGTTGGCGTCGGTGCTGTTGGTCTCCCAGACCGGAACTTTGTCGAACACGCCCATCGTCGCCGCAATCTGCCGCAACACCGGCGAGTCCGGCGAGGTCGTCCCCGAGGGCCGGTCGCCAATTAGTTTAATATCCGCCGTGATTTTCCCATTCGCCGTCGAACGGATCGCATTTTCCGCCTCCACCGCGGCGGCCACAATTCCCTTAAATTTCGCATCGATGTCCTTGAGCGCGGCCGGATCAACGGCCCGCATGTCGATCTCCATCGCCGTCTCAAAGGGGATCGAATTCACCGACGTGCCACCCGACACGATGCCGACGTTGTAAGAGACTTTGGGCTTCTTGGGCACGACCACCTGACCGAGGCGCGCGATCGCATCGCCCATCGCAAACGCTGGGCTCACGTTGCCAAACGCACCCCAGCTGTGCCCGCCCGGCCCCTTAAACGTCACCCGATAGCGCAGACTGCCGAGCCCGGAGTTGCTGATTAAATCAAGATTGCCGCCATCGACGGTGATGAAGCGTTTAATCTTATCCTTCCACGGTCCCTTCGTGAAAAGATACCGCACCCCGCGCAGATCGCCGGGCCCTTCCTCGCCGACATTGCCGATGAACAAAATGTCCCCTGCCGTCTCGACCTTCGCGTCGCGCATCGCCCGAATCAGCGCCAGCACAAAGGCCAGCCCCCGCGTATCGTCACCAATCCCCGGCGCCATTAACCGCGTGCCCTGACGCTTCACCTTCACGTCGGTCCCTTCCGGAAAAACCGTGTCGAGATGCGCCGCCACTGCGAGCAGCGGCACCGCGCCGCCCGACTTACCGCGACGCAGGCCCATGACGTTACCCTCGGCGTCCATCTCGACGTTCTCCAACCCGGCCTCCTTCAACATGGCCATGTAAGCCCGTGCCCGCGGTTCTTCACCAAAGGGCGGCGCCGGAATCTCCGTGAGCTTAATCAACTCGGCGACAAAACGCTCGAAGTCGCGGTCGAACACGCCGACCGCCGCACGAAACTTCGGATCCGACACGATCTGCCGCGCGAGCGAGTTGCCTGCCGGAGCAACCGTCTGGGCGCGAGCCGCACCCACGGTCAACGTCGCGAGCAACGCAACGATACAAAACCCAGCCGAGCGCAAACGGCTGAACGCGTTAACGGTAGTAAGAAGCATGAATGACGAGAGCTCGACGGCACCACTTTCTCAAGCCCACGAAACCGAATTTAGGCCACTCGCCGCCCGCGCCCGCCCGTCCCGAAGCGGCAGCGCTCGGCGTTATCGCCTTTCGCCGACCCCCGTTGCCGCCGCTCGTGGGCATACTACGAATGGCCGACCGGCCGCGCTGGTCATCACGACCGCACCCGCTCGTTTTACCTGGGCCTCCACCTGCGCCCCCGGCTCAGCTGCGTAAGCGTCACCACCCTCAGGCCGTAACTTCCCGCATCTTCACATCAGTGCACTTTCCCCATCGAGGGCCACCTCACCTCACGCGCCGATCGGGTGCCACGTCGTCTTGAATTCCAGCGTGTCGCGCAACGCGTAAAGGCTCTGCGCCGAATCGGCCAACCAATCCGTGGGTTCCTCCGCTTTCAACAGCTGCAACCGCTTCATGCTGTCGGCCGCACCGATCGCGAGCGCCTTGCGCTCGTCCGCATTCGCCACACCGACCAGAGCGCGCAGATGCCGGTGTGTCGCAAAGGTCGGCACCATTTCCTTGCGAAACCCGGTGAGCACATTCACCACCCCACCCGGCAGGTCGCTCGTCGCGAGCATCTCTCCGAGGAGGATCGCAGGATAAGGCTGCGACGTCGACGCGAGCGCAACCACCGCGTTGCCACTCGTGATCGCCGGCGCGAAGAGGGACACGAGCGCGAGCAGCGGTGACTCCTCGGGCGCGAGCACACCCACGATTCCCATGGGCTCGGTGACCGT
>CAMCHO010000068.1 GCA_945874455.1 Opitutus sp. GAS368
GCGACACGCTGGTGGCTTGGATCGCGAAGCAGACAGACATCGAAGCGGCCGGGGAGCCGTATGGGGTTTTCTGGCACGGGCCCTTCACCCCGTGGTTTGCCAAACGTTTTGAGGTGCACGTGCCCGTGCGCTCCAAACCGGCGGCCACCACCCGGCCCGACGGGATCTAATGCCAACGTCTCGTGATATTGGGGCGATCGTCGCAACACCCCTCGCTCACCCTCGCAGCGACCAGCAGTCAAAAAAACCCGTAACGTTGGTATAATACCAACGGCCTGTATGTTTCAGACTTTGCCATTGTAGGCCCGCCCGTTGGGCGGGCAACCCGGCCACCGGCCGGGCCTACAGCGGGCAACCCAGCCACCGGCCCGCCGTTGGGCGGGCAACTCGGCCTACCGTCTAGAAACTAAAGGACGTTGGTATAATACGTGCACCCTTGGCAGCCCCGTTCGCCAGCGCCGAGGCCGTCGGCGACGATCATGACGGCGTCTCGCTTGCGCTCGGCCGCGGACAGCGCGGTGGGCATAAAGCCCACGGCGAAAACGAGCCGCCGAAACGCCGGGAGTGCGCGCAGAAATTTTGTCAGAGAGACGGGCGAGTGCTGCCTCCGCTCACAGGTCGAAGGACGTGCTCACAATGAACTGGCGCGGGTCGATGATGCGGTAGGCGTAGGTGGAGCCGTCGGGGTTGATGGCGACGCGTTGCAGGCGACCGTTTTCCAAGACGTCGCGGACGTTGAGCTGCACCTTGGCGCGCACGCGGTCTTTGAAGAGGCGGAAGCCGTAGCTCGTCGAAAGATCCACCGCGAAGCGCGCGCGGTCGTAGATGGGTTTCGAGGCGTCGAGCGAGCGCACGATGCCGTCCGACTCGGGCGCGGCCCCGAGGAAACCAATCGCGGCCTGGTCTTGCCACCGCACGGCGCCGCCGACGCCGAGGCCTTTGAGTTTTCCCTCGGAGAACGTGTAATTCGTGAGCGCATTCCAACGCCACTCGCGCACTTGGCTGCGGGGTTTGCCCTGGTTGGCGACGGCGAGGGCATACGGCGCGAGCAGTTGCGTGAGGTAGAAGTCTTTCGCGTTGTTGACCGTGCCGGACAGGTTCGTCGTCGCGATCGAGGTCCACCACAGCTGGCCGTTGTCGTCCTTGAGCGTCGTCCAGACCGGCAGACGCGCGGTCCAATAGTTTAACTCATCGGGCGCGATGTTCGCATCGATGGCCTGTTGTTGGGCGACGTTGAACTTAATGCGCCAGTTCCTCGTGGGGTTGTAGGTAGCTTCGATTTCGTAGCCGCGCGACGTGACGTCGGTGAGGCCGTCCGTGCTGAGGCCGGTGATGTTGTCGCCAAGCCGGGCGAGCCACGATTCAGGCATCCCCATAATCGCGGCGGTGGCCGTGAGCACTTGGGCGGCGCTGGGCGAAGCAATGCCCTGCCGCCCAAAGCGGCTGCGTGCCAGATTTTCCGCCCATGGACGGAGGGCGAAACCAAAATTCGTGCCGTTGTTCGTGCGGCCTTCCATGCGCAAGGTGCGTTGGCCGATCGTGCCCGCCTCGTTGCCGCGCGAGTTGAGGTCGTTCGCTTGGTAGCGGTTGATTTTCACGCTGAGCTTTTCGTCGAGCGCAGTGAAACTCAGGCCGTAGTCCTTGCCGGTGCCGCTGGGATTGGGCAGCGGATCACCGAAGAGCGTTTGCAGCGAGGGCGCCGGGGCGAAGCTGTCGGAACGGTTGTAGAAAACATTCAGCCAGCGCGTGGGTTTGGCGACGATGCCGAAGGTCTTCGTGTCGCCGCTCTGGTCCGTCCAAGGATTCCAGATGGACAGCGCGTCGTTGGTGATGCGGCCGGCGACGGGGTCAAATGCGATGCCGTTTGACTGCCGCGTGCGCTGGCGGTCGCGGCGAAAGCCGTAGGTGGTGACGATCCGGTCGTTGAGGAAATAGCTCTGCAGGGTGGCGCTGAGCGTGCGGACTTCGACGCGCGTGCTGTTCGTGCCGGTGATGGGCAGATCCGCCACGGTGATCGGTTCTTCGACCCACTGGCGCGTGAGGTTGTTGAACCACGTGAGCGAGTGCTGGCCGGTGATGTCGTTGATCGGTGACGGACCGGTATCGACGTTTGTGCCCTGCGTGTCGCCCACGTAAAAGCGTTGGACTGCCGCCCGTGATCCCCCGACACCCTGAAGCGTGACAGCGCCCCAACCGGTCGGACTGGAGGCGTTCTCGGCGTCGCGGAAGTTGGTGATGTCGCTGCGGCGGGTCTCGCCGTGGAGACCGAGGCGCTGCTGGCCGATCCACGAGAGCCACCGGGGCGCGTTTTTCGGAGTGAACTGATAGGCGAGATCGGCGTTCTGCGTGTCGCCGATTTCCGGCGTGATGCCGCGCAGTGGAGTGACGGCCTGGATGTAGGGCCGCTGGAAATACGGATTGGGCCGGCCATCGAGCAGCTTCTCGTTTACGTCCACGTAGAGGACCGAGTCCGTGTTATCGAGGAACTGAAACTGGGTGCGGGAAAACTCCTGGCGGAACCAACCCGCGCGGGCGGCGACGACGTGTTGCGGCGTCTTGAGGAAATAGTGTTCGGCCTCGAAACGAAAGGTGTTCGCGGTGTCGATCGTGTGGTTGGCGGCGGTCGCATTGATCGACGACCAGTCGTAGATCGACTTGTCCTTGATCGCGGGCGCGATGTAGAGCGGGAAGAGACCGCCCTTGTTGCGAATGAGGAACGTCCCGCTCTCGAGGTAGCGCACGGCGCTGTTCTGGGTGAACGGCGTGGGAATTCCGGTGGTGATGGGATTGCCCGTGGCGTTTTGGGTGAAGAACTTGACCTGACTATCTTCGATCCACGCGGACAGTTTACCGGTGAGATTGGTCGCACCGCTCATGAGGCCGGCGGGCAGGTTGGCGTCTTGGTTCACGGGAAACGGGCCGGAGCGCACGCCATTGCGGGTGACGGTTTGCGTGGTCGGGTCCCACGACGGCTTGCCCGACGAAATCCACTCGGAGATCGCATCGCGCGGCGTGAGGGAATTGGGGCGGCGCGCGAAGTTGGTGTAGCGCTCGGCGCTGCCGGTGAGCGTGGTGGTGGCGAACGGCCGGGCGAGCAACGAAATCTGCCCGCGGCGGATGCGCTCCGAAGAGGGCTTGCGCGTGAAGCCCTTGCTGTCGTCCACGGCGGCGATGCGCAGCGCGAGGCTGTTCGCGATCAACGGGCGGTTCAGATCGAGGCTCTCCCGGCGACCGCCAAAGCTATCGAGGCGAAAGGTGAAACCGGATACCGCGCGAGTCGGGTTGGCTTGCGTGGGCACGAGGTTTACCGAGCCGGCGCTGTTGCCGATGCCGAAGAGGCTCGAATTGGGGCCGCGGTTGATCTCGACGGAATCGATGTTGTAGAGGTCGAGCGGAACTTTGGCGTTGCTGGCGAAGTTGCCGATAGCGGTATTGGCGCCGAAGGTGGAATTGGTGTTGGTGCCCGTGCCGGATGCGCCGGAGCCGCCGATGCCGCGGATGCGATTGGCGGTCTGCGGATCGGCCGAGACGTTGTCCTGCACGCCGCCGGTGCGGTTCGTGTTGAACTGCGTGAAGTTGCCCGTGCCCTCGGTGTTGGCCTCGTAGAGAAACACGTCGTTGATATCGATCGCCGCCGTATCGATGAGCTGTTGCTTCGTGACGACGGTGATCGACGAGCCGAGGTCCTCGAGCTTCGAGTTGAGTCGCGTGCCCGAGAGCGTGTTGAACGCCTGGTAACCGCGCTCGTCAGCGACGACCTGGAAGGGCGTGAGCTGAAGGGTCTCTTCGGTGGGTAGCGGCGCGACCTTCGCGGGAGTTGCCGCCGGGGCTGATGACACCGCTTGGCCGAATGCGGACGCCGGCACCTGACACGCCAGCGCCACGGCGAGAACCAAGGCGAGGGGCGAGCGCGTAAAGCCGCCGGTAATGCGGAGGAGACGAGACGGGCGGTTTTTGATGAGCGTGAGGGTTTGCATGGAGGGGATCTGGGTTAAAATTTACCAAGCGGCGTGAGCATTATTTCCCCGCATCCGGTCGCGTGAAGCCACGGTCGCGCGCAGCAGCGAGCAGGCGTTTCATTTTCGCAACGTGGTCGGCGTGGGTGGCGGAGAGGTCTTTGGTCTCGGCGGGATCGTCCTTGAGATTGAAAAGTTCGTCGTGCTTCGGGCCCTCGTGGGTCTTCTTGCCGGTCTTGGTCGTGGGGCGGTGCTCGAATTTCGGCGCGCCCACCCGCTCGATGAGTCGCCAATCGCCGAGGCGGAGAGCGTAAGTGCCGTCCGCGGCTTGCATGATGAAGTGCTCGCGCACGGGCGCGCCGGGCGTCGCTTCGGTGAAGGCGCGGAGCACGTTGAAGCTGTCCTCGCCGGCGCCTTGGGGCAGCGGCACATGGAAAATGGCAGCGAGCGTCGCGAGCACGTCGGGCAAGGCGATGACCTGGTCACTCACGGTGTTGGCGGGGACTTGGCCGGGCCAGCGCACGATAAAGGGCTCGCGGAAGCCGCCCTCGTATTCCGTGTGCTTGCCGCCGCGCAGGTGGCCGTTGATGGCGAGACCGGCTGCCATGGCCTTGCCGGTGTTGCCGTTGCCCACATCGACGATCCCGCCGTTGTCGCTCGTGAAAATGACGAGCGTGTTTTCGGTGAGCTTGAGGCGATCGAGCGAAACCAGGATTTGGCCGACACTCCAATCGAGCTCGTGGATGAAGTCGCCGTAACTGCCGTAGGGGCTGCCGGTGAAGCGCGGATTCGGCGCGATGGGGCCGTGCACGGCGTTGGGCGCAAAATAGAGGAAGAACGGGGCCGCGTGGTTGGTTTCGATCCAACTAGTCGCTTTCGCGGTAATCGTTTCCATGATACGGTCCACCGCGCGCTGCTCGCGGATGCCGGTCGTCGTG
Source organism: Opitutus sp. GAS368 (assembly GCA_945874455.1). GTDB lineage: Bacteria > Verrucomicrobiota > Verrucomicrobiia > Opitutales > Opitutaceae > GAS368. The sequence continues at coordinate 4,895 of CAMCHO010000068.1, forward strand.
CCTTTCGCGCCCGCAGCGGCGACAACGACCTTTTCGCCGGGGATGCGGCCGACGACGTTTTCGTTTTCGATAAACGCGTGCGGGCCGTTCCCAGGATTGCCGCCGAGGCCGAAAAAATAATCGAAGCCGACGGCGCGCGGGCCGGGTTGCAGCGGCTGGTTCCAATCAGTCTCCGCGACGCCGGCCTGAAGGCCGAGATGCCACTTGCCAAACGCGCCGGTGCGGTAGCCCTGCGATTTGCAGAGTGCAGCGAGCGTGATGCGGCCGGGCTCAATGTGGAGCGGAGCAGTCGGCGTGAGGACTTCTCCATCCTTGATCGACGTGCGCCAGTAGTAGCGGCCGGTCATCAAGCCGTAGCGAGAAGGCGAGCAGACGGAGCCGGGAGCGTAGGCGTGCGTGAAGCGCCGGCCCTCACGCGCGAGACGATCCAAATTTGGGGTGTTCAGGCCTTTGGCCCCGTACGGCGTTGATGAACCCCAGCCGAAATCGTCGGCGAGAATGACGACGATGTTGGGCTTCGCGCTCTGGGCCGCGTTTGCAGCGGAGATCGCGGTGAGGAAGACGGTGATCCAGACGGAGAGAGATCTAAGGTTCATAAGGATTTCGAGAGAAACGTATTTTCTGCGTTCCGGTTTGGTCTCTGCGGTGCCAAAGGATTGGGCGAGTAAACGGAAGGTGGCACCGCAGAGACGGGAAAATAAAACGCAGAGGAATCGACTACAGAGTGATGCGGTGGGTGTGAGCCGAGGGGTTTCAAGCTGAGCGGAAGGTATTCTCTACGTTCCAGTTTGGTCTCTGCGGTGTAAATCGATTGAGCGAGTAAACGGAAGGTGGCACCGCAGAGACGGGGAAATACAACGCAGAGGAATCGATCACCGGGCGATGCGGAGGATGTGAGCCGAGGCGTTGCAAGCAGGGAGGAGGGAGTTCTCTGCGTTCCTGTTTGGTCTCTGCGGTGCCAAAGGATTGGGCGAATAGACGGAAACGGCACCGCAGAGACGCTGGAATCCGACGCAGAGGAATCGATCACAGGCCGATGCGGCGGATGCCGGTTTGGAGCGTGGGGGAATTGAAGTTGATCAACCAGCCGAAGGACCAGCCGGTTTGGCGCAGGCGGGCGAGGAGCCGGCACTCGTGCAATCGGGTCAGCTGCGGGGCACTGACACAGACGACGGGCACCGTCTCGCCAACGACCAGAGAGAGGTGTGCGTGGTGGGCGAGATCGCGGCCTTCGAACTGGAGCGGAAGAGCGCGCTGGCGTTCATGGGCGACGCCTCGCTGCCTGAACTCGTGGCAAAGACATTCTTCGTAGGCACTGCGCAAGAGGCCGGGTCCAAGCGTGCGGTGAACCTCCTCTGCGCTGGCGAGAATTTCCGCGGAGGCGACATCAAGATGAACGCCATGATCGACAGAGTAGACTGCCGCGGCCGGCGGAAGGCGCGTCAGCGCCATGCGCTGGATACCCTCTTTTAGCACCGGCACGTCAAAGTTGATGAGGAGCCCGAGCGGGTGGGATCCCATGCGCATGTAAGTGAGCAACTGCGCCTGATGGATCGGGAGGATCTGCTCGACGGCTTTGAGTTCGATGGGAAGGCGTGCATCGATCAGCAGGTCGTAGCGATAGCCGCAATCGAGCGATGCCCCGCGATAATCTATGCGCAGAGGGGCTTGGCAGGTATGCGCGATGTGGAGTGAATGAAGTTTGAGGGCAAGCGAGGCTTCGTAAGCCTTCTCGTCCAGCCCGGGCCCGAGTTCCCGATGAACCGCAATCGCCGCTCCAATGACTGCGCCCGTGGTTTGATGATCGGCATCGACGTCCATGGGCAAGGAGGCTCAACGAAGGAGCGGGCTGGAGAGGATGAGGGCGGAGGGTTCTGCGGCGTGAGAGCCATCCTGGCCGGCGTTGCCAACGGGGAATTGCGCGAGCGCGGCGCTCATAATTTTGAGGCCTTCTTTTTGTTGCCCGCCTTCGAGCAAAATGAGGCCGAGTTGGTAGCTGCGCTTGGCCTCATTCTGCACCGAGTAACGTCGCGGCGTGCCGACGGTCGCGTGCGGTCGCGGGCCGGAGCCGGTGTTGGGCTCGGTCGTCGGGGCGATCTGCTGCAGCGCGAAGGACTGCGCTTTCTGGAGCGCGGCGTTGAGGCGATCCTCGCGATAAACGGGGTTGAAGCGTTGGAGACTCATCAGCTCCTTGGTCGTGAGCATGAAGTAACCGAAGACGTCCTTATCCTTAGGGTCGTTCTCGTTGAGCCCGTAGTGCCAAAAGCCATCCGCGAGCTGCGCGGGGATAATCTGTTCGTAAATGCACTTGTCCGTTTTCCGTTTCAGACTGGCCGAGAGCACCGGGTCGATGTCCCGCACGTAGCCGCTGAGGATTCCTGCCGCCATGGCCATCGCCGCCGTCTTGTTGATAATCGACGGCTTGCTCATCGGCAGCTTCGACTCGCCCGTCTTTACGTCGATGGTCGCGGCCCACCAACCGCTTTCGTTCCATGCGTAGCGGTCGAGCACCGTCGCAATGTAGCGGAGATCGTCGGAGCGCCCGCCTTCTTTGTGCAGAATGTAGGCGACGCTCGACGTATAGGCCCCGAGCGCAGGCGGGCCGCCGCTAACGATCGTCGCGCCGCCGGGCTTGTCCTTTTCCTTGATGGGCAACACGCCGAATTTCGTCGCGCGCATATCCTTCAACACCTGGTCCGCCAGACTCAGCGCGGCCTGGCGGTAGCGCGGTTCGCCGGTGAGCTCAAACATCAGGTAGAAGGCCAGCGCACCGTTTCCCTCGGCCGTTTTGCCCTTCATCGCGCGGACCGATCCGTCGGCGCCGAGCAACGTGTCCAAGTGACGAGTCAGGGTGGCGCGCAGCGTTGCTTTGAACGCTGGCAACGACTCCGTGGCGACGGAATCGGCGTCTGCTTTCTGGGGTGCATCCGCGCTGCGGAGGTTGAGCGTGGCGCCCAGCAACAGACCGATGAGAAACTGAGGGCCGAGCTTCAAGGCGGCGACAATCACTCGTGATCTTTCGCTTTTTTCTGCTTCCCGAGACCTTCCGCGCGGGAGGCGTTCTTGGGCGTTTTGACGATGGCGAACTCGCGGGGCTTCACGTCGTCGGCCAGCATCGCGGCGACGAGGGGGTCGCGGGTTTCCGCCCCCCATTTCCGCAGGCGTTCGCGCATGGCGAGCAGCGTCTCGCGGTGCGCGGGATCGCGGGCGAGATTGTTCATCTCGCCGGGATCTTTTTCGAGATCCACGAGGGACTCGCGATATTGGCCGTGGACGTAGACGCAATATTTGTACCGGTCCGCACGAATCATGCGGCCTTCGGTCGTCGGCACGTTGCCGGCAACGGGAAAGGTCTGGGACATGTTATTCTGCACCACGACGTCGTCGCGCCACGAGGCGACGGGCTGGCCCAACGCGAGTGGACGGAGGCTGACGCCGGGGAGTTTTGCGGGACGAGGGAGGCTGGCGAAATCGAGCATCGTCGGTAAAATGTCGATACCGGTGTTGGTGAATTTTTCCGACACGCGGCCGGCGCGTTGGCCCGGGGCGCTGACGATAAAGGGCACGCGCGCGGACTCCTCATTGAAGACAGTTTTCTGATTGAAGCCGTGGGCGCCGGCGCACTCGCCGTGGTCGGCAGTGAAGACGATCAGCGTGTTCTCCTCGAGGCCGGCGGCTTTGAGCGCAGCGAGGACCTTGCCGATCTCGGCGTCGACTTTTTCGATGAGGCGATAGTAGCCCCAGCGGAGCGCCTGCCACATTTGCGGATTGAAATTGCCGACGGGGAACTGCGGGTTGGCGTGATAGCCCGCGCGGATTTGGGCCATGGTGTCGGGCTCATTGCGCGGTGGTGCCAGATTCGCCGGCGCGGGCGGGAGTTTTTCGGCAGACGGCGGTTTGCCAATGGGGCCGTTGTTCAACTGCTGATCGCGCGCGAGTTCGCAGACGTTGTGGGGATTGAGAAAACTGACGACGAGGAGGAAGGGTTGGTCGTGTTTGCGGGCGAGAAACTTCGTGGCCAGGGCGGCGTTTTCGGCGTCGATGTGGCCCGTCTCGAGCGTCTCGAAGCCGTGGGTCTTGGTGGCCGCTTCGTCGTAGGCGAGATGCCACTTGCCGAAGTAGGCGGTCTGGTAGCCGGCTTGGCGGAAATGCGTCCCCATCGTGACGAACGTGGAGGCATCGAGCGTCGTCTTCGTATTGTCGGTGATGCCGGTCTCGTGCGGATAGCGACCGGTAAAGATCGAGTTGCGCGCCGGCATGCAGAGCGGGTTCGGCGTGTAGGCGCGGCTGAAAAATGTGCCGCGCGCCGCCAAGCTATCCAGCGCGGGCGTCTTCAAGTAGCGGTCACCCATCCGGCAGCTCAGCGCATCGGCCGAGTGCTGGTCAGTCATGATAAAAACGATGTTCGGCGGCGCGGCGGCGGATGCGGACAACACCGCGAGAAAGGCGAGGCACGCTTTGGAGAGTAGGGAGAGTAATTTCATGGGATAGAGATCGCGTGGTTGCCTCAGAGGTCGTCGTCGCCGAGTCCGAGCTTCTTCTTTCTCTTGGCCTCGGCCTTGTCCTTATTCGGCGGCGGCAGGGATTTGATGTGTTCCAACCGGTCCCCGAGGTGGCTCGCCTCGGCGGCGGGGCGAACGAGCGCACCGTGAGCGCCGACGAGGTGCATCTGCCGGTAGAGGTGTGGTTCAGCCGGGCTGCGGGACGCGAGCAACATCACGGCATCAGGGTGCGCGTTGCGGATCATCGCCGACAGGTTGAAGCTCCGCTCTTTCGACGCCATGAAAACAGCGCCCTTCAGCCACGTCAGTCCGCCGTCCGTCGTGTTCCACCAAGCAATTTCGTGACCGGCCTCGGTCGTCTGCGCCAAGAGCATTCGCACGCTGGTCGGCGAATCGACAAAGAAGTCACCGTCGTGCATGCGTTCGCCCGCTGCGCCGACCGCGACGGGTTTCTGCCAGGCTTTTCCGTCCCAGCGATAATACCGCACATCCTTGCCCGCAGGGAAAACCAAGTGCGGTCGGCCGGCGGCATCCACGTGGGCCGTGCCGTGCGTGGTGCGCACGGTGCCGGTGTCTTCGATGAGCGTGAGCTTATCGGCGGACTCCTTGGTGACGGGCAGCGCAAGCCGCGCGCCTTGGACGTTGGACCACTGGCCGCTCTGCGTATCGAGCTGCATGTAATAGGTGTTTTGCCGATGCGCATTGTGCTTCGGGTTGGCGCAGGGGTGATAGATGTACGAGGCGGTGATGGTGTCGCCCCGGCCATTGTCGAACCACGCGTACCACGAGTCATTCACCGTGGGAGATGCGGCGCTCACTTTGTGTTTCAACACGGATACCGGCGCTGCAAACGTGCGGCCATCGTCGACGGATTTTTGGTAAACCCAATCGCTGCGGTGGCCGCCGTGTCGATAAAATAGATACAGGTCGCCGTTGGGGACCTTAACCCACTGGTTGTAGGTGCCGTGGACGGGGATGTTGTCCACGACGCGCCACGCGGAGATGTCGCCGGGCTTGACGGAGACGACGTGGGTCATCTTGCCCTTGGTGCCCATGAAGAATTCGCCGAGCGGGTTCCGACCATATTTCGGGTCGCCGCCGTGCGAGCCGAAGACGAGGTGGATGTAGCCTTGGCGATCAACCACGAGCGCGGGCTTACCGTGATTGTCGAGTTCGCCCGGATCGATTTGGTCAGGCGATTTGCCCATAGCGCTCACGCCAGCCTGGACGGGTCCGATCCACTGGGCCGTGGCGTGGACGTAGGCGGCGATATACGGGTCTTCGTGAGGCCCCTGATAGGCGACATACGTGACACCCTGATAGTGTTCGCCCACCGGATGCTGGAGGCTACTGATCGGATTCCCGTAACCGTTGTCGGCAAAGTACGCGACGTCGGCGGCGGCGCAGACGCCACAGACGGCCAGGGAGCCGAGCAAAGCGAAGAACCGGCTGAGCGTGGTGACAGAGTGGATCATGAAAAGCGTGAGTTAGAGATCGAAGGTCGTGCTCAGGGTAAACTGCCGCGGATCGTTGATGCGATACGCGAACGGCGGCCGGCGGGATTGACGCCGACTGCTTGCAGGCTGCCGCTTTCCTGCACGTTGCGCACGTTAAATTGGAATTTCGCGCGCACCCGGTCCCCGAAGAGACGCATCCGATAACTCGCCGAGAGATCGACCGCGAGACGCGCCTTGTCGTAGACGGGTTTGCCGGCGTCGAGCTCGCGCACCACGCCGTCGGGGTCGGGAGCCGCGGCGAGAAAGCCGATGCCGCCCTGATCCTGCCAGCGCAACGCACCGCCGACAGAGAAATGCTTGAGCCGCCCCTCGGTGAAATCGTAATTCGTAACTACGTTCCAGCGCCACTCGCGGACTTGCGAGCGGGGTTTTCCGTTATTGGCGGTGGCGAGCTTGATCGGGGCGAGGATGGTGCCTTCGTAGGTTTGCTTCGGAGTGGCCCCGCCACCGATCGAGCGCGTCCACCACGCGACGCCGTTTTCATCCTTGGCCGTGGTCCAGATGGGCAACCGCGCGGTAATATACCGCTGCAAGCCCTCGCCAATATTGCTGTCGATGGCGACCTGTTGAGCGGCGGTGAACTTGAGCCGCCAATTGCGGGTGGGATTGTAGATCGCCTCAAACTCGTAGCCGCGCGACGTCACGTCGGCAGTGGTGCCACGGTCAAAGGATTGAATACCGGCGAGGAACTCCTGGGTAAGCCCCATATACTGCGCGACCGCGGCACTGCTCTGCGCGGCGGTGGGTGTGACGCCCTGCTTGGCGAAACGCTGGGCCACGGTGACCTGAGCGAAGGTTTGGAAATCGGTCGCGGTGTCTGCGATGCCATTGGAGCCGCGGCCGTCCAGCGTCCAGGCGCGGGCGACGACGGTGTCCAGGTCTCCGCCGCGGGCGCCCTGGTCGTTGGTTTCGTAGCGGTTAATTTTAAGGTGCAGACGATCGTTCAGCAGGGAAATGCCGACGCCGTAGTCCTTGCCTTTGCCCTTCGGGTTCGGCAGCAGCTCGAGGAGCGCGTCGTAGGCGATGCCGGCCGGGGTAAAACTGTCCGATTGATTGTAGAAAAGATTGAGCCAGCGCGTGGGCTTGAAGACGGCGCCCTGCGTCAGCGTTTTTCCTTCGTTGGAAATCCAAGGCAGCTTGGTCTTGAGCGGCTCATTCTGAAACCATCCGGTGACGGGATCGATCGCGGGCGGCAGGGACTCGCGCACGCGCTGGCGATCGTTGCGCCAGCCGAACGTCGTCACGAGGCGATCCTGGAAGAAGTAATTCTGCACGGTGGCGTTGAGCGTGCGGACCTCCGTACGGGAATTGGTAAAAGATCCGGCGTTAAAAAAATTCTCCCCGACGTCGACGGATTCGCTGACCCACTGGTTGGTGAGCGCGTTGAACCAGCGGAGCTTATGCTGGCCGTCGACCGGCCGCGTGGCGGGTGCGTGGTCGATGTTCTGACCCTGATTGTCACCGACATAAAACTTGTCGTAAACCCACACGCCGGTGGCGCTCCGATTGGTTTTCACACTCCAAGGGTGATCGCTTTAATTCAAATCGCGCCAACGAAAGCTGGAGAAATCGATGCGGCTGGTCTCTCCGTGGAGCCCGAGTTTCTGCTGGCCGATCCAACCCAGTCCGCGAGGGAGCTTCGCGGGCGTCCACTGGTAGGCGAGATCGGCGCTCTGGATATCGCGCTGCTCGGGCTGAAAGGTCGAGACCGGCGCTGACGATCCGAAATAGGGGCGCAGGAAGTAGGGGTTGGGTGAGCCGTCCAGCAGCTTCTCATTCACGTCGACCCGGAGCGTTGACTCGGTGTTGTCGACCTTGTTGCGCCGGGTGCTCTTGAAATCCTGCCCAAACCAGGCGGCGCGCGCCGCGAGCAGGTGCTGCGGCGTTTTCACCACGATCTGCTCAGCCTCGACCGTGAACGTGCTCGCGCGGTCGGTGTAGGTGTTCGGCGACATGTAATTGACCTTCGACCAATCGTAGAGGGCCTTGTCGGTCGTCGTCGGGAGAATATAGAGCGGAAACAGCGCGCCGAATTCCCGCTCGAGCCGGGAGCTGCCCTCGAGAAAACGGAGGTCAGTGTTCGAAATCGTCGGCGTAGGAATCCGGGTGGCCGGCAAGGTGCCGGTGCGATTGACCGACATCAGTTGCTCGGGCGACGCATAGTCGATGAAGACGCTGTTGCGGCTGTAGAATCCCCCGCCTTGGGAAATCAGTCCGAACGGCAGCGAGCCATCCTGATTGGCCCGGAAAGGGCCGGACTTCGTGCCGTTGGCGAGGGTCACCGTTTGCGTGGTCGGATCCCAAGTCGGTTTCCCGGCGGCGGCCCAGCCGGTGACGGTTTCACGCGGCGTGAGGGAATTCGTGCGACGCGCGAAGTTGTCGTAGTCTTCGGCGCTCGCGCGAATCGAGGTATTCGCGAAGGGCTTGAAGAGCACGAGGCCCTCCAGGCGGCTGATCTTTTCGGACGACGGCTTGCGCACGAAGCCCTTCGCCTCATCAACCGCGGCGACGCGCAAGGCGAGCTTCTGGGCGATGATCGGGCGGTTGAAATCGAACGTGCCGCGCACCCCGCCGTAGCTGTCGGCGCGGAAAGTGGCCTGTGAGATCGAGCGTGTGGCGTTGGCGCGAATCGGGATGTAGTTCACCGTGCCGGCGCTGCCTCCGAGGCCGAAGATATTGGAGTTGGGTCCGCGGGAAATCTCCACGCCATCGACATTGTAGGTATCGAGGGGAATGCGGGGATTCACCGCGAAGCCGCCGACCGCGATGTTGGCGCGACCGACGCCGCGGATGCGGTTGGCCTGCGCCGGGCTGTTCTGGATGTTGTCGACCACGCCGCCGTTGCGGTTGGTGGAAAAGTCGGTGGAATTACCCGTGCCCTCGGTGTTCGCCTCGTAGAGAAACACGTCGTTGAGATCGAGGACGGCGGTGTCGTCCATCTGCTGCTTGGTCACCACGGTGATTGAAGAACCGAGGTCTTCGAGTTTGGTGTTGAGGCGGGTGCCCGAGAGGGTGTTCAGCGCCTGATAGCCACGGTCGTTCGACGCGCCTACGACGAACGGCGAGAGTTCGATCACGCCCTCGCTGGTGGACGTGGATTTGGCGACGTCAGCGGGGCCGATCAGACGAGCCGCCCGGCTCGGATCGGCCTCGCCGTTTTTTGCGGCTGGCTCCTTCGCGCCCGCCCGCAGGCTCAAGGCACCGGTCATTTCATCCTGCACGGCGACGAGGCCCGTCCCGGCGAGCATCTGCGTGAGGGCCTCCCGCGGCGGAAGATCGCCCGACACGGATTGGGTGCGCACACCGGAGACCAGCGCGGTCGGGAACAGCACCTCCAGGCGAGCCTGCTCGGAAAACACTTTGAGGGCCTTCTCGGCGTCGGCGGCCGGCACGTTGAAGGAGCGCTTCGCGAGTTCGGCCGCCGAAGCGATAGAGGCCAGTCCGAGGGCGAGCGCGACGATGAGCGCACAGGCGGCGCTTCTTTTCCCGGCAGACAAGGGTAAGGTTATAGAGGGGTTCATCAGGGATAGTGACGAGACAGCCGTGAAAATCTGTTACGAGAAGCGACCGATTTTTTTCAACGGAAACGGAGCGAGTAGAGACGGCGGCTTAACAGCCAAGAATGGGTGAGAGACTGAAGTCCCTGCCACTTTCTCGACGGCGCCAACTCGGAGATCCACTCGGCGGCGGCTAGCGGGAGCGTGCCGGTGGAGGATGTGAAACCAGCCAAGTCGAATTTTACCCTATGCTGAATCCACGAGCGAAAGTGCACTTAGTCTCCACCGAGAACGAGAATCAAAAAAAGATCGTGCGGTGACGGTCGCAGTGACCGAACTGGAGAAATTCGCCGGGACGCGGTCGGGCAAAGCGGGTGGACGCGGCGAACGCGTATCGGTGGCGGTTCGTGGCCGCATCACCGCTTCGACTGCAGAGCGATGACACCGGGGCGCGTTCGGCTGACACTGATTGCGAAGTCCGTCTCGAGCAGCCGGACAAACCCCTCGACGTTGTCCGAGCGCAGTGCGGCACTCAGCCGGCGGGCGCGCAGGGCGGGGTCGGTGATTTCGAGCCGCACCGGGTTCCGGCGGTTGAATTCCGCCGCGATTTCCGCGAGCGGTGCCTCGTCGAATTCCAGCAGGCGCGGTTTCCACGCGAGCCGCTCCTCCATCTCAGCGGCGGCCACCGCCTCGACGACCGTGGCGGCAGCCCGGGGCGAGAGCGACACCACCGCTTTTTGCCCGGCCGTCACCAGCGATGCGTGCTTCGCGTTCACCGCCGCTGAGGAATTCACGGCCACGGTGCCTTCCGTCACGAGCACCGCCACGGAGTCCGCGCCGCGCTTCACGCTAAATGCCGTGCCGACTGCGTGCACCGCGACGCCCTCCACTTCCACGACAAACGGCCGCGCGGGATCTTTCGCGACCGCGAAGTGGGCCTCGCCGCGCTCCAGCTGCACGCGCCGCTCGGTCGCGGTGAACAGAACGGTGATCGCCGCGCCGCGGTTGAGGTCCACCTGCGAACCATCGGCGAGTCTCTGCTCCTCACACAGGGCCAGCGCCGTCATGGCGATGGCGGGAGCGGCGGCGGGCGAGCGGTGAAAAAAACCGATCGCCGCAACCACGGCCAAGCTTGCGGCGACGAGCGGCACCACGAATCGCCCGCGTGCGGCCGGTCGCCCGTCCGCGGGCGCCAGCAGCGACGCGTCGGGCCCGGCATGCACCGAGGTTTGCAACCCGTTGAGCCGGTCGAGTTCCTCCCAGCTCCACCGCTGTTCAGCAAACGCCGCGCGGTGCCGCGGATGCGCCGCGAGCCAAGACGAAAACGCGTCCTGCTCGGCCGCGGTGAGCCCGCGCTCGTGCCGCACCACCCACGCGGCGGCCTCGGCCTCGGCCCCGGTCGCGGAGCCCGATTCTGGATCGGAGGAATTCATGCGCGACGGCCCCGGCCGTAGCCGCGCAGGCGGAAGAACTCCGTGCACTTCTGCAGTCCGATGCGGCTGTGGACTTCCACGGTGTGCTCCGCGATGCCGAGCCGGGCCGCGACCTCCCTTTGCGAGAGACCGTCGATTTTGCGCAAGGTCATCACTTCACGGCACCGGGTCGGCAATTGCTCGATCGCCTCGACGAGGAGCTGCAGTTCCTCGGAACGCGCCACCGCATCGGGTGGCCGGGGGTCTTCGGCCGGTGTCGTCGCGATCGCGTCCTCCGCCCACGGATCACGGCGCTCCCGCCGCAGCCGGCGCAGTTGGTTGAAGGCGACGTTGCGCGCGCTCACGAAGAGAAAGGCCCGCGCATTGGCGATGGGCCCGGTCGCCTGCACACGCAGCAGCCGTTGGTAGCTCTCCTGCACGACGTCATCCACATCCGTCAGCACGGGAAACCGCGCCTGCAGCCAGCCGCGCAGGTCCGCCTCGTGGGGCAGCACCTGCTCGGCAAACCAGCGTGCTTGTTCGGAATCGTGCGGGGGCATGGGGCAGTGGGAACGAGAAAGCGGATTGGATGAGACGGGCGCAGGGTGCAACTGTGCAGACCAGGGTGTGACTACGATCAACGGACCCGCACGAGCGGATTTCCGTTAGCCGACGGCGGAAATTTTCCGAAATCGACTAACGGAAAGCGACGGGATCGGTTTCGTTTCAGGCGTTACCCTCTCCCCGATGACCTATTCCCCACGTTTCAATTCCGGGCTGCGTCCGGTTACCCGCGCCTTCCTACTGACCTGCCTGCTCCTCCTCCTGCCCACCAACGTGCTGCAGGCAGCGGACGCAGCGGTGAAGCCATTCGACGTTCCCTCCGGCGCCGCGAGCCGCACATTGAAACTCTTCGCGCAGCAATCGGGCCGCGAGATCGTCTTCTCCGCCGAGAGCATCGGCGGGACGACGACCAATGCCGTGCGCGGCGAATTCACCGCGCGCGACGCGCTCGATCGAATGACCGCCGGCACGGGCCTCACCGTCGGCGTCGACGAAAAATCCGGGCTCTTCTCCGTGCGCAACGAGACCACCGCCCCAAACGCACCCCGGGCGACCGCGGCAGCATCCGCAGTCGCCCGCCCGACGCCGGACGCCGGTGAAGAACCGAAGGCCGTCGTGCTTTCGCCTTTCCAGGTGGAGGCCGGGCGCGAGCAGGGCTACCTCGCCACGCAGACGCTCAACGGCACCCGGCTCAAGACCGACTTGAAGGACATCGGCTCCGCCCTCACGATCTTCACCGAGCAGCTGCTCGATGATCTCGCGGCGCACAATATCAACGATGTCCTGATGTTCGCCCCCAACACGGATCCGTTCGTCAACCGTCTCTCGGAAGCTCGCGTCAACGGCAACGACATCCTCAACAACCCCACGATCTACGTGACCCGCGGCGGCTCCACCACCGTGGTTAGCCAGGACTTCTTCCCCAACAGCATTCCCCAGGATCGCTACAACTCCGAGGCGATCACCTTCACGCGCGGTCCCAATTCCATCCTCTTCGGCCTCGGCAATCCGGCCGGTGCCTTCGTCACCTCGACCAAGCGCGCCAAGAACCAGACCGCCACCGCCCTCGAGTTTTTCGGCGACGAACGCGACAGTTATCGCATCGCCGTCGATCACAATCAGGTCATCAGGAAAGAGCTTCTCTCCGTGCGCTACAACGGCGTCTACGAAATGACCCGCTCGTATCGCTACCCGAGCAAAGGTAATCATCGCCGCCAATTCGTCACCGCCACGTTCACCCCGTTCAAGCGGACGTCCATCCGTCTGAACTACGAAGGGGGCTTCATCCGGCAACCGGCGATCCGGCCCTGGCCGATCTTTGACGGCGTGTCCCCCTGGATCGCCGCCGGATCCCCGATGCTTTCGACTTACACGAACACGCCGGCCAAGCCTGCCGGCACCAACATCGCCAACTATGGCAGCACCGGTCCGGTCTCCACCCAGTTTAGCCCGGGTGGAACGGTTCTTCCTATCCAAAGGAGGCCGAATGAAGGCCTGACCGCGTTGCCCACCTACGCTACCGGCTTTCCGGTGACTTCCGGCGCCAATATGCGCTCGTTCATCAACCCCGCCGTCTACCCCACGCTTGCCAGTTCCCTGAGCGACACGTCTTACCGTCGGAATCACTATCGGATCTACACCGCTTTCATCGAGCAGCAGATCACGAAGGATCTCTTTGTTGAGGGCGCCATCAACCGTCTCACCGACGACCGCCATGTGGTCGATGGATTCATCGGCAACGCCGACATTCTCTACGCCGACGTCAACCGCCAGTTGCCCAATGGCGCGCCCAATCCCAACGCGGGCAAGCTCTACACCGAATCGAATATGGGGCTCATCGTGAATCCGACCAAGAGCCTGGCGAAGCGCGGCATGGCCTCCTACGATCTTGATCTTACGCGCCGTGGTCCGACCTGGCTCCGCTACCTCGGCCGCCATCGCGCGGCGGCGTTCCTCGAGCAGCAGGAGACGCAGACTTTCAACAGCAACATGCGGGCGTGGGACATCACCAACGCCGCCCGCTTCTCGACCCCGAATGCCAAATACAATTGGCCGGGCTCCGATCTGATCGGCTTTCGCTACTACTACGATCCGGCGGCCGGCAAGGTGGGCAACCCGGGCAGCCCGTTCGCCAACTTTCCCATTCTCTACGCCAATTCGCCTCTTCCCCCGGCGGATCCCAGCGGCGTTACGATCGCCTACGTAAACACCAATGGTCCCTCCGCCAACCGCAGCGAGATCACGACACGCGCGTTTGCCCTGCAAAGCTCGTTCTGGCAGGGCCGGCTCATCCTCACGAATGGACTGCGCACCGATCGGTCCAGGGCCTGGTCCGGGGCGGCCGCCAATTTCGAGCCCTTCCGTGACCAACGCGGCATCACCGCCGATCCGAGGGGATTCGATGTTCGCACGGCGTTTCCCGCTAGCCTGCGGGAGCGGGACGGTCACACCTCCACTCGCGGCGCCGTGCTGCACGCGCTGCCGTGGCTGAGCTTTGCCTACAACACCTCGGACAACTTCCAGGTCAACGCCGCCACCCGCAACGTCTATGGCGATCTCCTGCCCAACCCGAAGGGCCGCGGCTCGGACTACGGCATCAAACTCTTCCTCTTCGACCAGAAGCTCGTGTTCGACGTCACGTATTACACGAACGAGACCGTGGACAAGATCGACCCCGTCTCGATCACGACGGCCGGCAACTTCGTCGACAACCTGAACGTGGCGTGGGAGGCCATCGCCGGAATCACCGGGGACAGCAAGTATCGCAGTTCGCCCTATGACGCCAGAAGTGCCGGAAACTGGTCCGACAGCACGTCGACCCGCTCCACCGGCTGGGAATTTTCCGCGACCGCCAATCCCACCAAGCAGTGGCGCCTTACGATCAACGGCAGCAAACGCAGCACCGCCTCGACCACCGCCCGCGGCGTGAATATCATCGCCTACCTCAACGAATATCTGCCGCTCCTGCGAAATCCCGCCTGGCAGTCGGCCACCACCCCCGGCAGCACCCTGACCGTGGCCGATCGGGTCGCGACGATTCAGACCACGCTGAGTAATTTCGTCGCGACGCGGAATTTGCCGGAGGATATCTACGCTCCCAGTTGGTCGTTGAACCTCATCCAGACGTATTCGTTCGCGCGGGAGTCGCGACTCGCCGGCTTCTCCATCGGCGGCAGCATGAACGCCCGCGGCAAATCGATCGCTGGCTTCGGCGAAACAAGGAATGACATTTTCGACCCCGACCTGCGCTATTACGCGCCTTCCTTCGAGAATTTCGGCGCGTGGATTACCTACCAGCGGAAACTGTTTTCGAACCGCGTCGACTGGCGGCTGCAGCTCAACGTCCGCAACGTCTTCGACGCCTACAAAGTTTATCTTAACCGTGCCGTCGACGCCCGCGACGGGAGGCACACCCAGGCGAACGTCATCTACCGCTTGAACGAACCGCGCACCTTCGCACTCACGAGCGCCTTCAAGTATTGAGCGATCCGGCTCAGGTGCCGTTTCAGCACCGGACTCCTATTTCCACCGTCCATCGAGCGATCACCCCCATGACGACCTCCGTCCAGACGCGCCGCCGGCCAGCCCGCACAGCGATGACCTGCATCGCTTTGATCACGCTGAGTTTCGCGGCTCCCGCCGTCGCCCAAGCGCAGGAGCAGGCGTTCCTCGCGCCGCCGGCGCACGTTGGCCCGCCGCTGGCGTTGCACGCGACCACCAACCGTGCGTTTCAAGGCATTCCCAGCCTGGCGGTGGCGCGGGAAGGACGGCTATGGGCGACGTGGTATGCGGGCGTGACGCCGAACGAGGACCGCAACAACTACGTCGTCGTCAGCACGAGCGGCGACGGCGGCTCGACGTGGCGCGAAGTGCTGGTGATCGATCCGGATGCGGGCGGCCCCGTGCGCGCGTTCGATCCGGAACTCTGGCTGGCGCCGGATGGACGGTTGTTCGTCTTTTGGGCTCAAGGGGTGGGCGACAACGACGAGGCACGCGTGAGCGCCGCGTTGAAAGGCGGCGTATGGTGTGTGACCACCGACACGCCGGACCTCGCGCAGCCAAGGTGGAGCGCGCCGCGACGGTTGACCGACGGGGTCATGATGTGCAAGCCGCTCGCGCTCTCGACGGGGGAGTGGGTGCTGCCGGCTTCGACCTGGCGCCTCGACGAGCAGAGCGCTCGCATGGTCGTCTCGACCGATCGCGGCGAGACGTGGTTGCTGCGCGGCGCGTGCCACGTCCCGGCGGCGGACCGCGGGCACGACGAACACATGTTCATCGAGCGCCGCGATGGCTCACTCTGGCTGCTGGCGCGCACGCGTTACGGCATCGGCGAGAGTGTCTCGATCGATCGCGGGCGGACGTGGCCCGAATTGAAGGCGTCTGCGATCCCGCATCCGACAGCGCGGTTCTTCATCACCCGACTGGCTTCGGGCAATCTCCTGCTCGTGAAACACGGCTCGATGGAGACGCGCAGCTCGCGTTCGCACCTGACCGCCTTCCTCTCCGAGGATGACGGCCGCACCTGGACCGGGGGACTGTTGCTCGATGAACGCATCGGCGTATCCTATCCGGACGGCCAGCAGTCGGCAGATGGCGTCATCCGCATCGCCTACGACTACAGCCGCGTCGGCGCACGACACATCCTGTTCGCAAGCTTTCGCGAGCAAGATGTGGCCGCGGGAAAGGACGTGAGCGGCGCGGTGCGGTTGCGCCAGTTGGTGAGTGAAGCCTCGGGCGGCCAAGAGAAGCCAGGGCAGTCGCGGAAAAACGGCGCGGCGCACCTCCCTCCCCAGTCGGGATTCCCCGTGGACGCGGAGTTTTTTTCCGTGCAGGGGCGCCCCGCGTTTCTCGCGCTCTCGACCAAGGCTCCGGCGGGAATGCTGCGGCCGTGGGTGCTGTTCGCGCCCAGCCTGCCGAATTCGCCGAATCACCACGAGGAATGGATGCTGCGCCAGCTCCTTGAGGCCGGCGTCAGCATCGCGGGCATCGACGTCGGCGAATCGCACGGTAATCCAGCCGGCCGCGCGCACTACACCGCACTGTACCGCGAGCTGACGGGGCGCCGCGGCCTGGCGCCGAAGGCCGTGCTGCTCGGCCGCAGCCGCGGCGGATTGATGACGTTGTGCTGGGCCGCGGAGAATCCGGAGAAGGTGGCCGCGTTCGCCGGGATTTTTCCGGTTTGTGATCTCGCCAGTTGGCCAGGTCTGGCCAAAGCCGCGCCAGCCTACGGGATGACACCAGCGGAGCTGGAGAGAAACCTCGCCGCGCACAACCCAATCGATCGCCTCGCCCCGCTGGCCGCGGCGAAGATCCCGCTCTTCGCGATCCACGGCGACGCCGACACGCTCGTGCCGCTCAAAGCCAACTCGGCCCTGGTGAAATCGCGCTACGCTACGCTCGGCGGAGAAATGGAACTGATCGTTCCTCCCGGCCAAGGGCACACGCATTGGGAGGGCTTTTTCCGCTGCCGCGAATTGGTCGAGTTCGTGGTGAAGCACGGCCACCGGTGACCTGGCTCTTTCGTCGATGAAACTCCACACGTT
>CAMCHO010000069.1 GCA_945874455.1 Opitutus sp. GAS368
AAAAGTCCAGAGTTCAAAGGACGTTGGTATCAATCAGCGATTCCTTCCTCCCGCTCACCCCTCACTCCGCTCTCGTCGTGTTGAAACAACTCGCGCTCCAGGTCTACCGCTTTGCCGTTGTCGCCACGATCGCGTGGCTCATCCGCGACGTCGCGGTGCGCCAGCGCATCCAGGGCGATTCCCCCATCACCGCCGCCGAAGTGGTCTCCCTCATCCCCACCGCCGCCTCGCTCCGCCCCGACGATTCCGCGCGCGACGGCCTCTTCGTCCTCGATCGCACAGGCCGCGAACTCGGCTACGTCGTCCGCACCCAACCCACCTGCCGCGACATCCTCGGCTACGCCGGCACCACCGACGCCCTCGTCGTCCTCGACCGCGATTGGAAAATTATCGGCCTAAAAATCCACGCGTCCGAGGATACCGACACCTACGTCCGCGACATCACCCTCGACCGACGCTTCCTTAAAAAATGGAACGGCCTCACTTGGGATAACGCCGCCCAGCTCGATCTGAAAGCTGCCGGCATCGAAGGCGTCTCCGGTGCCACGATGACGAGCATGGCCATCGCCCAAAGCGTAAAAGCCCGCCTCAAGCTCAGCCGCGATGAGATCGCCGCGGCTACCCCACTCCGCTTCGCGTGGCGAGACTACGCCCTGCTCGTCGTCCTCGCCGCCGCCGCCCTCATGGCCTTCGGCCCGACGTCCTTCCGCCACCGCTGGAAACGCCCTTACCAATTCGCCCTCATCCTTTACGTCGGCCTCATCGCCGGCGATCTCCTCGCGCAAAAACTCCTCATCGGCTGGTCCCGTTCCGGCATTCCCTGGACCACTGCGCCCGGGCTCGTCCTCCTCGCCGCCGCCGCCCTCGTGGTCCCGTTCACCACGGGAAAACCGTTCTACTGCCACCAGATTTGTCCGCACGGTGCCGCGCAAGAACTCATCAGCCACTTTCGCCCCGCTCGCTTTCAAATCACGCTCTCCGGCCCGGTCATTCGCGGCCTGGAGAATTTCCCGTTCGCCCTGCTGGGCCTCACCTTGGTCGTCGCACTCACGGCCATCCCCCTCGACCTCGCCGACCTCGAACCCTTCGCCGCCTACATCCTGCGTTCCGCCGGCCTCGCAACCCTCACCGTCGCCGCCGTCGGCTTGATCGCTGCGTTCTTCGTCCCCCAAGCCTATTGCCGCTTCGGCTGCCCTACCGGTGCTCTTCTCAACTTCGTCCGCGCCCGCGGTCCCGCTGACCGCTTCTCCCGCCGCGACGCAGTCTCACTCTTCCTCCTCGGTCTCGCCGCCTTGCTCAATTGGAAATATCTCGCGGTCATCTTGTGGATCAAAGGCCTGGCATGATCGCCCACCCGGACCCCGCACGCAGCGGCGGCGCTTGCCGTCTCCCCTACTCCGGCCGCCGCCCGTACCGCGGCCACCGACGCCCCTCCACATCCCCGCTCACTTGGCTCGTCGCTCTGACCGTAGTCACCTCCGCTTGCGGCGCCGCCGAGCCTGTCGCCCTCGCCGGTCGCGCCATGGGGACCACGTGGTCAGTGAAATTTTTCCAACCAGCTCCGTCCTCACCTGCACTCGACCCCACGCTCGTCACGGCCCGCGTCACCGCCACCCTGGAACATCTCGAATCCGTTTTCTCCACCTATCGCTCCACCTCCGAACTTTCCCGCTTCAACACCGCGACCTCGACGGACTGGTGCCCCGTCTCACCCGAGCTCGCCCAGGTCGCCTGGGAATCCCGCCGTATCAGCGAAACCACTTCAGGAGCCTTCGACGCCACGGTCGATTCCCTCGTGCGCCTGTGGGGATTCGGACCGCAACGCCGCATCACCCTGGTGCCAACGGCCTCCGAAATCAACGCGGCGCGCGCCTTCGTCGGTTACCAGCGCCTCGAAGTCCGGCCATCACCGCCCGCACTCCGCAAATCCATCCCCGAACTTTCCGCCGACTTTTCCTCCTTGGCCAAGGGCTTCGCGGCCGACGCGCTCAGCGAGCTGCTCACGGCACTCGGCGCGCCCGACCATCTCGCCCAAATCGGCGGCGATCTCAAAACGTCCGGCGCGCGCCCTTGGCGCACCGCGATCGAGCAGCCTCCCTCTCCCGACCTCGCTGGTCACACCGCCGCTCTCGCTCCCGCCCTTGCGCGGATCATTTCCCTCTCCGGCCGCGCCTTGTCCACTTCGGGGAACGCCCGCAATTTCACGACGATCGCCGGCCAGCGCTACGGTCACATCATCGATCCGCGTACCGGTCACCCCATCGCCAACGCGCTTGCTTCCGTAAGTGTGATTCACGAGGCCTGCGCCACGTCGAGCGCTCTCGCCACCGCGCTTTGCGTCCTCGGCCCCGACGCTGGCTGGGCGCTCGCTATCCGCGAACACCTCGCGTGCCTGTTCATCCTCCGCGAGGGCAGCGTACTCACGCACCGCGCGACCCCCGAATTCGCACGCATCGCGACACCAGGCCCGGCACCTTTGAAATCGAGATGAGCATGGTCGCCTCGGTCGCTAACAACGCGCTCCTCGACCGCTTCATCTTCGACAACCTCGTCGTCGGCCCTTGCCCGATCCCAATTCCGCATCGACCTCATCGAGCTCACCCGCGTGATCGAACGCTTTGACACACGCATTGGCACCGTCCGCACCAGGCGCTACGCCGTTGCCACGACGGCTACTGAAGACGGCTTCGCGTCCGATCCCTTCACCGCACCCAGCGCCACGGTCCCGCTCCCGCGTTACCATTCCGCGGATACCGCGCGGACGGCCACCCGCGACGGCAAGATCGACCTGATCGAGCTCACGCGCCTGATTGAGCTCTACAACACCCGCGTCGGCACCCTACGCACCGGCGCCTAGCGCGCCGCCACCGACACTGAAGGCGGCTACGAGTCCGTCCCGTGATCCCCGCGCTTCGTTTCCGAAACATAGCCCAAAAAAACCCGCTTCGTCGCCCCTTGCCTTTGTAACATAGCGGCGGCCTCTCGCCCGAGCCGGAAAACCGCCGAACAGGTCAGTCCACCGACTACACCAGCGCGCTGCGCGAGCTCCCGCCTCGCGCGCTAGCGCCGGGCGGCCTTTGTCCGCTCTGCGCGCCCAAAAGACCCAGGCGATCGCGACTTCGGTCACCGACACGCCGAAAACCTCGACGGGCCGCGTTCACCCTGCATCGTCTCTTACTTCTTCGGCTTTCAGATGCACCTTTCTTACCCATTCTCTTTCGGGCGACGTCTTCTCGCCTCAGTGTTGGCTTGTGCGGCCGGACTGCTCGCGAGCGGTTGCGGACGGCCGTCGTCATCAAGCTCCGCCACCTCGACCGACGTCAGGACCGTGGCCCGGGCGACGAGCCAGACCTCGCAAACCTGTATGCAGTGCCACTCCACCCAACATGCGTTGTGGGCCGGCACGGACCACGCCCTCGCCAATCGTCCGGTCGCCTCCGCCGCTGTCGAGGCCGCCTTCACCGCACAAAAATCCATTGCCGACGGTGGCTCCGCCTTCGACCTCGCGTGGAACAACGGTCGCCCGAGCATGACCCCGCCAGCCACCGCCGACTCCCCCACCGGCGCCCTTTCGCCCGATCTCATTTTGGGCCACCTGCCGATCTGGCAGCCGCTCATCCCCGCCGGCGGCGGTCGCTGGCAGCCCACCGATCTCGCCTACGATCCCGTTAAAAAAGACTGGTTCAACATCTTCGCTCAAGAGAACCGGCGCCAGGGAGAGTGGGGGCACTGGACCGGACGCGGCATGAACTGGAATTCCATGTGCGCCCACTGCCACATGACCGGGTATCAGAAAAATTATGACGCCGCGTCCGACAGTTACAAATCTACGTGGGTCGAACACGGGGTCGGTTGCATTCAATGCCACGGCCCGACTGCGGATGCCCACGTCGCCCCCTCCTTCCAAGCGAAGCGTCCCGCCGCCCCGTACTTCGGCGATCGCCAGAAGATGATGCATACCTGCGCGCCGTGCCACGCCCGCAACGAGCAACTCACGGCCAATTTCCAGCCCGGCGACAACTACCACGACCACTACCGCGTGACCTTGCCCACCGAGGCGGCCGTCTTCTATCCCGACGGTCAGCAGCGCGACGAAGACTTCAACTGGACCTCCGTGCTCACCAGCCGCATGGGCCACGCCGGCGTCACTTGTCTCGATTGCCACGATCCTCACTCGAACAAGACCATTCTCCCCACGAGCGACAACAGCCTGTGCTTGCAGTGCCATGCCGCCCCGGGCCGTCCGCAGCCCAACGGCACCCGCGCCCCGGTGATCGATCCGCTCGGCCACTCCCGCCATGCCGCCGGTAGCACGGGTAATCAGTGCGTCTCGTGTCACATGCCCACCACCACCTACATGCAGCGCTCTCCGCGCCATGACCACGGCTGGCTGCGCCCCGATCCGCTCATGACGAAAGAGCTCGGCATCCCTAATGCGTGCAACCGCTGTCACATCGAAAAGGATACCGATTGGGCCATCAAGATCACCGACGAATGGTATGGCGCGAGCCTCAATTCCCTCCAACGCGCCCGCACCCGCGCCATCGCCTCCGCCCAAGCCAACCAACCCGGCGCTCCCGCTGCGCTGCTCGTCGAACTCGCCCGCGAAGAAGTCCCCGCCTGGCGGGCGACGCTCCTCGACTTACTCATTCCCTTCGAACGTACGGCTCCAGTGATCGCCGTGGCCCAGACTGCCCTCACCGCCCGCGACCCCTTGGAGCGCGCCGCCGCCGTCCGCCTGCTCAACGGCCACGCTCCGTCCCAAGACCGCCTCCGCGCCCTGTTGCAGGATCCCGTCCGCCTCGTCCGGCTCGACGCCGCGTGGGCGTTGTCAGCCGAGTTGCCCGCCGACTCCGCGTCGCGCCGCGAACTCGACGCCTACTTCGCCCTGTCGCTCGACCAGCCCGGCGGCCAGCTCCGCCTCGGCCAAGATTTCGCAAACCGTCGCCAATACCCCGCCGCCGAGAAGGCCATGCAGCTCGCCGCCCAGTGGGACCCCCATTCGCCCGGCATCTACGAGGCCCTCGGTTTCGTGCACAACGCTCAGGGTGCCGCGCAACCCGCCGCCGCCGCCTTCTTCCGCTCCTCGCAGCTCCAGCCCAACGATGCCCCTGCCGCCTACCGCGCCGCCCTCGCCTTTTCCGAAGCCCGCCAACCGGCCGACGCCGAGATGGCGTTCCGCCAAGCGATCCAGCGCGACCCGCGCTTCGACCGCGCGTGGTATAATCTCGGCCTCCTCCTCGCCCAAACCAACCGCCTCCCCGCCTCCATCGACGCCCTGCGCAAAGCCGAGGCCCTCGCCCCCGCGTCTCCTGATTATCCCTACGCGCTCGCCACCGTCCTCCTCCGCAGCGGCGACCGCGCGGGCGCTCAGGCCGCCGCCCGTCGCACTCTCGCCCTCGATCCTTCGCGCACTGACGCCCGCCAGCTCCTCGCCGCGCCTTGATCCGGGTAACGTCTCGCGCTCCGAAGCCCTCCCTTCATGTTTTCCCTCCTTCGTCCCATCGTCGCCGCGGTGCTCATCGCGCCGCTGCTCCTCGTCGCCGCCGATCCGGCCAACCCGCCCAGTCTCCTCGAACAACGCTTTCACCAGCTCGACGCCAACCACGACGAGAAACTAACGCGCGCAGAAGCCGACAACGCCGCGTGGTTTGACCGGATTGATCGCGCCAAGCGCGGCGTGGTCACGCTCGAGCAGATTCGCTTGGTCGCCGAATGGCTCGACCCCGCACGCGCTGGACGTTTGCGGGACGCCCTCGGCGCTTCACCCGAGATCACACCGCCGCTGCCGTCCGCCACCGCACCCACCGCGCCAGCCTCCCCGCGCGAGGGACCCAAGATACTCAAACCCGCCGAAGCGGGCGTCGGTCGCCTTGTCGCCGATCTCACCTTTACCGATCTCGACGGTAAGACTGGCCGCCTCTCCGACTATCGCGCCGCGAAAGCCCTCGTGATCGCGTTCACAAGCACGACGTGTCCCATCACCATGAAATCGACCGCGAGTCTCGGCCGGCTCGAAAAAGAGTTCGCCGGGCGCGGCGTCGCCTGCCTCTTCGTCAACCCGACCGCCACCGACACCGTCGCCGACATTCGTTCCGCCCTCCGCGAACACGGGCTCGCCGGCCGATACGTCCACGACCGCGACAACTCACTCGCCACCGCGCTCGACGCGAAAACCACAGCCGAAGTCTTCGTCCTCGATGCCGCGCGCACCCTGATTTATCGCGGCGCCCTCGACGACCAATACGGCGTCGGCTACAGCCTCGACGCGCCGCGCCACACCTACGTCCGCGATGCCCTGACCGGTCTGCTCGCCGGAAAACGCCCGCTCGTCGCGGCGACGGACGCGCCCGGTTGCGCCCTCGATCTCCAGCTCGCCGCGCTCGCCTGGCCGGCTGCGCCGACGCCCGCTCCCGCTGCGCAGAACAACCTCACGTATCACAACCGGATCTCGCGCCTCGTGCAAAACAACTGTCTCGAGTGCCACCGGGACGGCGGGGTCGCCCCCTTTAGCCTCGCGACGTATGAGGACGTGCGCTCCCACGCCGGCATGATGCGCAAGCAGGTCGACCGCGGTGCCATGCCACCGTGGTTCGCCGCCCCGTCCGCCCCCGGCGAGTCGATCCACTGGAGCAACGATCGTTCGCTCGCTGCCGCCGACAAAGCCGACCTCCTCGCGTGGCTCGCGGGGGACAAACCGATCGGCGATCCCGCCGACGCGCCCCTGCCCCGCACCTTTCCGACCGGCTGGTTGCTCAGCACGCCTGACACCGTCCTCCAGTTTCCCAAGGCCGTCGCGATTAAGGCCGACGGCGTGATGCCCTACCAAACCATCCGCGTTGAAACCAAATTTACCGAAGATAAATGGGTGCAGGGTTACGAAGTTCAACCGACCGCCCGTGCCGTCGTGCATCACGTGATCGTCCGGGTCCATCCGCCCGGCGAGCAAGCACGCGGCAAACGCGACGCGGGCGGCGAAGAACGCGACGGCTTCTTTGCCGCGTATGTGCCCGGCAACACGTCCTCGATTTTCCCACCCGGCTTCGCGAAAAAAATCCCCGCCGGCTCCACCTTGAGTTTCCAGATGCACTACACGCCGAACGGCAAGGCGACCATCGACCAAACGAAACTCGGCCTCATTTTCTCGCCGGCACCGCCGCAGCACGTCATTCAGGTCGCCGGGCTCGCCAACCCTCGTCTCAACATCCCCCCCGGTAACGCCCACCACCCAGAGACTACGGCCATCACGCTGCCGGCCGCCGTGACGCTGCTGAGTTTCACCCCACACATGCACGTCCGCGGTAAAGCCGCCCGCTACGAAGCGGTCCTGCCCGACGGCACGCGCCGTCGCCTGCTCGATGTGCCCGCCTACGATTTCAACTGGCAACTCCAATATCGCCTCGCCGAGCCGCTTTCGCTCCCGCGCGGCACTCGCCTCGTTTACACCGCGTGGTATGACAACAGCACGGGCAATCCCGCGAACCCCGATCCCACCAAAACCGTGCGCTGGGGCCCGCAGACGTTCGACGAAATGATGCTCGGTTACGTCGAATATTTTGTGCCCGAGCGAGGCACCCTCGCCCAATCCCCTCTATGATCCCCCTCCCCGCCCGCTACTGCGCCCTGCTTGTGCCGATCTTCGTGTCCCTTTTCGCGGCGGAATCACCGCCGCGGCCGAACATTTTACTCATCGTCGCCGATGATCTCGGGTACCACGACGTCGGCTTCCAAGGTGGCCGCGATATTCCTACGCCGCACCTCGATCGCCTCGCCGCCTCGGGCATCCGTTGCACCGATGGCTACGTCTCCTACCCCGTGTGCAGTCCCTCGCGCGCCGGAATTCTCACGGGCCGTTACCAACAACGCTTCGGCTACGAATTTAATCCCAAATGGGACGCCACCGCCGCCACCCACGGCCTACCACTCTCCGAAGCGACCCTCGCCGATTCGCTCCGTTCCGCCGGCTATACCACTGGCGCCATCGGCAAGTGGCATCTCGGCGCCCACCCGCAATTCCACCCGAACCGCCGCGGCTTCGACGAATTCTTCGGTTTCCTCGGCGGTGGCCATCGCTACCTCCCGGGCTCCATCGTCGAAGTTGAGGTGGGCGCGGGTAAGAAGGGCACCACCAGCGGCGACGCGGAACAGGCCTCTCCCCTCTTACGCAATACCACGGCCGTCCCCGAGGTCGGCGAACTCACCACGCGCCTCGGCGAAGAGGCCGCCGCTTCCGTCACCCGCCACGCCCGCAACGCGAAACCGTGGTTCCTCTATCTCGCTTTCAACGCGCCCCACACTCCGCTCCAAGCGCGTGAGGACATGCTGAAAAAAATCGCGGCCATCGCCGACGCCCGCCGCCGCACCTACGCGGCCATGGTCGCCACCGTGGACGAAGCCGTGGGGCGCATCGTCACCGCCCTTGAGGCCACCGGCCAACGCGAACGCACGCTCATCTTCTTCATCTCCGACAACGGCGGTCCGATGACCAAGCGCAACGCCAACGCCTCCGTTAACTCTCCCCTGCACGGACAAAAAGGCGACGTCTTCGAAGGCGGCATCCGCGTACCCTTCTTGGTCTCCTGGCCCGCCCGTATCCCTGCTGGCCGTACGTATACGCAACCCGTCATCTCCCTCGATATTTTACCCACCGCCCTCGCCGCCGCCGGCGCCACGCGCGCCGCCACGCTCGCGCCCCTCGACGGCACCGATCTCCTCCCCTTCCTCACCGGAAAGAACGACTCCGCCCCCCATGCCCGTCTCTTCTGGCGGATGGACGGGGGCGAAGCTTTCGCCGTGCGCGAGGGCCAGTGGAAGTGGCTGCGCACCTATCAAAACGCCCCGCAACTCTTCGACCTCGCCGCTGACCTCGGCGAATCCCGCGACCTCGCCGCCGCTCACCCTGAAATCGCCGCGCGCCTCGCCGCTGCCTCCGCTGAATGGAACCGCGGCCTCATCGCCCCGGCCTTCGGTAACAATCCTTTCGGCGGCCTAATCAACCGCACCGGTCTAGAGAAAAACTCCGCACCCTAGTTGCGCTCCCGATTTTACTTCGCCCCCCTCACCCCATGCGCCTCTTCGTTTTTATTTTTCTCCTCGGCACGCTCCTTGGTCGCGCGGCCGACCGTCCCAACATCGTCGTCCTTTATGCCGACGACATGGGTTACGGCGATCTCGGCATCCAGAATCCTGATTCAAAAATCCGCACGCCTCACCTCGACCAATTGGCGCGCGACGGTCTGCGCTTCACCGACGCCCACAGTTCTTCCGGGATCTGCACACCCAGTCGCTATGCGCTGCTCACCGGCCGCTTCCATTGGCGAAAATTTCACAAGATCGTCGACAGTTTCGGTCCACCCGTGTTCGACGCCGCCGAACTCACCCTCCCCGAGATGCTCAAGGAAAAAGGCTATCGCACCGCGTGCATCGGTAAGTGGCACCTCGGTTGGAAGTGGGACGCCATCAAGCGTCCTGACGCGAAACCCACCCCAGGATCCGGCTACGCATCCGCCGACTTCGACTGGACCAAGCCCATCCCCGGCGGCCCGCGCGATCACGGCTTCGACTACTATTTTGGCGACGACGTGCCCAATTTCCCACCCTACGCATGGTTTGAGAACGACCGCGTCATCACCATCCCCAGCGTTCCGTTGGTGACGCCGCCCAAGACCGCCGAAGGCGCTTGGGAAGCGCGCCCGGGCCCCATGACACCCGGCTGGGATTTTACCGCCGTCATGCCGCGGCTCACGGAACGGGCGGTCGCATGGCTCGGTGAGCAGCAGGGAAAAACCGCACCGTTCTTCCTCTATTTCCCTTTCACTTCACCGCACGCACCGATCGTACCTTCGGCCGAATTTTCGGGAAAATCCCAAGCCGGCGGTTACGGCGACTTCATGGAACAGACCGACGCCACCGTGGGCCGCATCCTCGCGGCGCTGACCGTGCACGGTTTCGCCGACAACACAATCGTCATTTTCTCCGCCGATAACGGCCCCGAAAGCTACGCCTATCCGCGTATCCAGAATTTCCAGCACCGGAGCGCCGGCCCACTCCGCGGCCTGAAGCGCGACCTCTGGGAAGGTGGCCATCGCGTTCCGTTCATCGTGCGCTGGCCCGGGGTCGTTCCCCGCGGGCGGGTCAGCCCCGCGCTCATTAGCCAGGTCGATATCATGGCGACCCTTGCTGCCATTACGGGCTTCCCGCTGCCGGCTGACACCGCCCACGACAGCCACAACTTGCTCAAGGTGTGGAAATCCGACGCCCCAAGTCCCCGCCACACCATTGTGCACAGCACGAACGTCAACGGCTACGCTCTCCGCCACGACCAGTGGCTGCTCGTCGCCACAAAAACCGGCGCCATCAGCAAAGTCCCCGCCGGCTTCGACGCAGCCCACGGCTACACCGAGCACGATCAACCGGGGGAACTCTTTGATCTCTCCCGCGATCTGGCCCAACGCGACAATCTCTACGCTCGGCAGCCCGGAAAAGTCGCGGAGCTCCAGGCGCTCCTTGCGCAAGTCCGCGCAAAAGGCCAGGTGCGTTGAGCTGCGTCAGTCCCGCCTGTTTCCCTTCTCCCCTATGTCCCTCCTCCGCCTCTGCATTGTTTCCTGCGCGCTCGTGGCCACCACCTTCGCCGCCGAAACCCGCCGGCCGAATATCTTGTTCATCCTCGTCGACGATCAGTCGCCGCTGGATCTCAAAGCTTACAATCCGAAATCTCCCCTGCACTCGCCTAACCTCGATCGCCTGGCCGCCCAAGGCATGGTGCTCGATGGCGCATATCATATGGGCTCATTCATCGGCGGGGTCTGCACGCCGTCGCGCCACATGATCATGAGCGGCCGCACCGTGTGGCATTTGCCGATCGGACCGGGCGCCGCCGCTCATTGCCCTCCCCAGCTCGAACAAAATACGATCCCTGCCGTCTTCAATCGCGCCGGCTACGACACGATGCGCACCTGCAAACTGGGCAACAGTTACGAGGCCGCTAACAAGCTCTTCACCGTGCGCAAGGATGCCTCCAAACGCGGCGGGACTGACGAAACCGGTAGCGCGTGGCACGGCGAACAGGTGCTCGCTTATCTCCAAAATCGCGAGGCCACGAAAGACCGTGATCCGTTTCTCATCTATTTTGGCTTCTCGCACCCGCACGACACGCG
Organism: Opitutus sp. GAS368; assembly: GCA_945874455.1. Taxonomy (GTDB): domain Bacteria; phylum Verrucomicrobiota; class Verrucomicrobiia; order Opitutales; family Opitutaceae; genus GAS368. Next base: position 11,157 of record CAMCHO010000069.1, read on the forward strand.
CGACGGCCAGCCCGCTCTCCTCGCGAAATATGGCGCGACCAACCACACCGACCCGACGACGCTCCCGCCCGCGCATCCCCAGCAACCCGCCCTTCCCGAAAACTATTTGCCCGCCCATCCCTTTCCGCACGGCCATCCCGGTCTTCGCGACGAGGTCGCCGTGAGCGGCGTCTGGGAGCGTCGCGACGAGCGCACGATCCGCAACGAGCTCGGCCGCGAATTCGCCTGCGCCGAGGCTATCGACGTCCAAGTCGGGCGCGTCCTCGCCAAGCTCGCAGCCATGGGCGAGCTCGACAACACCTACATCTTTTACACTGCCGACCACGGCATCGCGATCGGCCGCCACGGTTTGCAGGGAAAACAGAATCTCTACCAACACACGTGGCGCGTCCCCTTCATCGCCAAGGGCCCCGGCATCAAGCCCGGCACGCGCGCCGAGGGAAACACCTACCTGCTCGATGTGCTCGCCACCCTCTGCGATTTCGCCGGCATCGCCGCACCCGCGAGCAACGAGGGCCTGAGCTTCCGTCCCGTGCTCGAGGGCAAACAATCCGTCGTGCGCGACGTCGTCTACGGGGTCTACAACGGCGGCACGAAGCCCGGGATGCGCAGCGTGAAGCAGGGTGACTGGAAGCTCGTGAAGTTCGATGTCCTCGGCGGCACCGTGCGCGAAACCCAGCTCTTCAACCTCCGCGAAAACCCGCACGAATTCGTGGAACAGCATCACGCTCCCGCCCTCGTCGCACTCACCGGCGTCACTCCTGCCGCCCACCAGCGCAACCTCGCCACCGATCCGCGGCACGCTGCGAAACTCGCCGAACTGGAAGCCCTGCTGCTCTCCGAAATGCGCCGCCTCGACGACCCGTGGCGCCTGTGGAATCAACCGACTGACGGGCTCACGCCACCGCCTGAAGCGCCCGCCACGAAGGGGAAGAAGCAAGCCAAGAACTGACGCCCACCTCTCGATCACCACCAAAAATTAACCGCTTCTTTCCCATGCGCTCACGCCGAATTTTATTCGCCCTCCTCTGGCTGCTCACATTCGCCGCCCAGCTGCCCGCGGCGACTCCACCGACCCGCCCCAACATCATTATCATTCTCACCGACGACCAGGGCTACGGTGATCTCGGGTGCTATGGCAGCCCGTCGATCCGCACGCCGAATATCGATCGCATGGCCGCCGAGGGCGTGCGGTTCACCGATTTCTACTCCGGAGCCGAAGTCTGCACCCCGAGCCGCACCGCGCTCCTCACGGGCCGTTATCCCCTGCGGAGCGGGATGGCGGGAAACCGCCGCGTCCTCTTTCCCAATTCCGCCGGCGGTCTGCCGCCAGCCGAGGTCACGCTCGCCGAAGCACTCAAAGCCCGCGCCTACACCACCGCCCATATCGGCAAGTGGCACCTCGGCATTCACGCCGGCTCTCGTCCGCAGGATCAGGGCTTCGATTCCACCTTCGGCCTGCCGTATTCAAACGATATGGATGCCCGCCCCGGCATCACCGCCAAGGACCGCTTCAGCGCTCATCCGCCGGCCGACGGTTGGAACGTCGCCCTCCAACGCAACGGCGAGGTTATGGAGCGTCCCGCCGATCAAACCACCCTCACCAAACGCTACACGGAGGAAGCCCTCCGCGTGATCGCCGCGGCCAACGATAAACCTTTTTTTATCTACCTCGCCCACTCGATGCCCCACACGCCGCTCTTCGCATCGCCGGCCTTCAAAGGAAAAAGTCGCCGCGGAATCTACGGCGACGTGATTGAGGAGATTGACTGGAGCACGGGAGAAATTCTCGCCGCCCTCCGCCGCGCCGGCCTCGCCGAGAACACGTTCGTCTTCTTCACGAGCGACAACGGCCCCTGGCTCACCGAGGGAGCCCAAGGCGGCAGCGCCGGCCCGCTCCGCGAGGGCAAAGGCAGCACGTGGGAAGGCGGCATGCGCGTCCCCGGCATCGCGTGGATGCCCGGACGCGTTCGCCCCGCGGTGACCAGCGAACCCGCCAGTTCGCTCGACCTGTATCCGACCGCTCTCGCCCTCGCCGGCGCACCGAGCCCCACCGGCGTCGCGCTCGACGGCCTCGATCTGCTGCCGCTGCTCGTCGGGCAACGCGCGCTGCCCGAGCGCCCGTATTTTTTTTACCGCGGCACGGAGCTCTTCGCCTGCCGGCTCGGCGAGTGGAAGGCCCACTTCCGCACTCAGAGCGGCTACGGCCAGCCCCAACCCGACGTCCACGCCACGCCATTGCTTTTCCGCTTGCCCCACGATCCCTCGGAAAAATACGACGTCGCAGCCACCCACGCGGACGTGCTGACACGAATCGCCAGCGCCGTCACCGCGCACCGCGCCACCATCGTCCCGATCGAACCGCAGTTGAAATAGCGGCTCCCCTCGCAGCGTCCGTCGACCGTCCGGCGCTGCTCCGCAAGGGCCCTCGGCCACACGTGCGCATCAGCGCAGTGGAGCGGTGGGCCGACGCTTGCCTTGGCCGCTCAATACTCGCGCTTCGACTCAACGCCCGGCCGCGGCACCGGATACTTGCCATCGGGGCCTAGCTGCAGCGGAGACGGTCCGTCCATCGTCAGCGTGTCGACCCCCGGCGCAAACTCGTGTTCGCAGTTCAGCATTTGATCGAACGTGATGATCTGACCCGTGTGCGCGGCCATGCGGCCCATGGAAGCAACCAAGCTGGCCTCCGCGCCCCGCTTGACCTCGTTGTAGGGCCGGTCCTGGCGGATCGCGGCGACGAGGTTGTCCCATTCCAGCTGCTGCGGATTCTTTTCCGGCTGCGGAAACGCCCAGCGCAGATTTTTGTCCGCAAGGTCGATCGGGTCCTTCGCAGTCAAGATGCGAGGGACTTTCTGGCCGTTGTAGATCCGCACTTGCCCGGGATGGTGGGACCGCGTCGTGATGACGGCCGAGCCCTTGGTGCCATGCGCATAGCTGGCGAATTCATTGTGCACGCCGGGCATGTTGCGCCCTTCATAGTAGAGCTTGGCTCCGTCGGCATAGGTGTACTGGACCGAATAGGTGTCGAAGTTCTGATCGAGGGAATCGCCACGATAGTGGCGGCCACCGATCGCCATGGCCTCCACGGGCCAAGCATCCTTCATCCAGGAGCACTCGTCGATTTGGTGGATGTAGTAATCGGAGAACACCCCGCCGCTCAGCCACAAGAAAGCGTGGAACTTGGATATCTGATACATCAACTCCGAGATACCCTCGGGCTTGGGCGGGGCCGTGCCGCCGCCTGACCCCATCCGATAGGCCCGCATCGAAACGATCTCGCCGATCTCGCCCTTGCGGATGCGTTGATAGAGCTCCTTGCGACCCTCGCAGTGGCGGACCATCAGACCGACGCCCACCTTGAGACTCTTCTCCTTCGCCTTCTCACCGAGGGCGATCATGCGGCGCGTCGTGGGCCCGTCCACCGACACGGGTTTCTCCATGAACACGTGCAGCCCCTTGGCAATTGCATGCTGGAACATCACCCAACGAAAGGCCGGTGGCGTCGCGAGGATGACCACGTCGCCCGGCTTCAAGCAATCCATCGCTCCCCTGTAGCCGTCGAAACCGATGAACTGCCGCTCCGCCGGCACCTCAATCCGGGCCGCGTGCTGCGCATGCTGTTTCGTGAGACGCTCGAGCGACGCTTTCAATTTCGCGGGAAACACGTCCGCCATCGCCACGAGTGTGATGGGGCCGCTCGTCGTCGAGAGCGCTTGACCCGCCGCCCCGGTCCCACGGCCGCCACACCCCACGAGCGCCACGCGGATCAGGTCGCTCCCGGCCGCATGCACGTGCGGCAGGGCAACACCAGCCAGCGCCGACACCGCGGCGACCTGACCCGATTGCTTAATAAAATCGCGACGAGACAACGCCAGAGCGGAAGAGGAGGAAGCATTCATGAAATGAGCGGTTTTTTTGGGGTAATGAGAGCGCCCCGCCCAAGCGGCGAAACGCGGAATCTTCAGAGGAGAACGACGCAGCAAGACTGGAGTTCGTTGCTCCGTGGCGGCGAGGAAGATCCGAAAAGAATTCATTCCGGATAAGACCGGCTTTCCGGCGCGCACGGGCGCGCTCCTAAAACCAGGCCGCTGCAATCGGTGAAGACGTACCGTTCGCCCCGAGCAGGGCCGGCCGAGCGACTGCGACCTCCGCCTAACCGGTCTTGCCGGCAAAGTAATCCGCCGCGAGCATCCCCGACCAAAGATTTCCCCAGCCCCGTCACCACCGCGACCACTCCGTGAAACATCCCCAGCTTATTGTTCTGCTCACCCTATTCGGCTTTCTGCTCGGCAGCGTGCACGCCGCCACGCCGCCGAAGAAATTCAACGTCCTCCTCATCGCCGTCGACGACCTCCGCGACACCCTCGGCTGCTACGGTAACCCCGACGTCCAGACGCCCCACATCAACCGCCTCGCCGCCCGCGCCGTCCGCTTCGACCGGGCTTACGTGCAATACACGGTCTGCAATCCCAGTCGCAGTTCGTTCCTAACCGGTCTCCGCCCCGACCAAACCGGCGTCACCGACAACCGCACGCTCCTCCGTGATCGCCTGCCCGATGTCGTGACACTGCCACAGCTCCTCAAAGACGACGGCCGCCACTCCGCCGCCTTCGGCAAAATCTTTCACCTCGGCGGCGGCCGCGATGGCGCCCTGCGCGAGAAATGGATGGATCTCCCGCGCTCCTGGCACACCGCGCAATCCTTCGAAGCGACTCCACTCGGCCGCAAAAAACTCGCCGGGCGAGATCTCACCCAAGGAAAACTGGCCTGGTGCAACTGGGGCGCCATGGACGGCGGCGACGATGACCAACCCGACGGCCAAATCGCCCGCGCCGTCAGCGCCGAGATCGCAAGACTCGGCGACCGCCCGTGGATCATCGGCGCCGGCTTCATGAAGCCACACGATCCCTTCGTCGCCCCGAAAAAATATTTCGACCTCTACCCGGACGGTTCTCTCGCCCTGCACCGTCCACCCGGCGACCAAACGTCCGCCCCTCCGCTCGCAGTCGGCTTTAGCGAACTCGGTTCCGCCTTTGGCAAGTTCACCGATCGCGAGCGCCACGAATTTCTCCGCGCCTACTACGCCTGCACCTCCTACATGGATGCGCAGGTCGGCCGCGTCCTCGCGACCCTCGACCGCCTCCAACTGTGGGAAAACACGATCGTCATCTTACTCGGCGACCACGGCTACCACCTCGGCGAGCGCGCCTGGTGGAATAAGAACACCCTCTTCGAACGCAGCTGCCGCGCTCCCTTCCTGATCGCCGCACCCGGCATGAAACCCGGCGTGGCCCGCGGGCTCGTCGAGTTCGTCGATCTTTACCCCACCGTCGCCGATCTCTGCGGACTCACGCCGCCGAAAAACCTCGCCGGCCAGAGTCTTCGCGCGCTCCTCCGCGATCCCGCTTCGCCCGGAAAACCCGCCGCCTTTACGCTCGTCACGCGCGGCAATGCCCGCGGCGATTCGATCCGCACCGACCGCTGGCGCTTCACCCGCTGGAGCGATGGAGCCGTCGAACTCTACGATCATGCGACTGATCCCGAAGAAGATCGCAACGTCGCTTCCACCCAACCCGACATCGTCCGCGAGCTGCGCCGCCAACTCTCAGCCGCCCTCGCGACCCCTCCCGTTTCGAACCGCTAATTTTTTATTCATGAAAGCATCCCGCGTCCTTTCCGTTCTCGCCCTCGCGCTCCTCGCGCTCGTCGCCCGCGCCGACGCCGCCGCTGGCGACTCCGCTGCTCGCAAGCCCAACTTCCTCTTCATTTACACCGACGACCAGCGCTGGGACGCGATGGGCGTGGTGCAGCGCGAGCAAGGCGACCGCGCGCGCTTCCCGTGGTTTCAATCACCGCACATGGACCGGCTCGCCGCCGAGGGCGTCCGCTTTCGCAACGCCTTCGTGACGCTCTCGCTCTGTGCTCCCAGCCGCGCGGCGTATCTGACCGGTCGCTACAATCACGCGAACGGCGTCGCCAACAACCACACGCCCTTCCCGCTGGATAGCGTCACCCACGTCAGCCTCCTGCGCACGGCTGGCTACAAAACCGCCTACATCGGGAAATGGCATCACGGCAGCCAGCGTGGCCAACGGCCCGGCTTCGATTACTCCGCGAGCTTCGTCGGCCAAGGCAAATATTTCGATTGCCCCGTCGAGATCAACGGCGTGTCCACGCCTACGGTCGGCTGGATCGACGATGTCGATACCGACTTCGCCATCGAGTTCATCAAACAAAATCAAGCCCGCCCCTTCTCAATGGTCCTCGGCTTCAAGTCTCCCCACGGCCCGCGCGGTGGTGCGAATCTCCCCGAGCGCCTGCGCACAAAGTTCGCCGGCGAGCTGAGCCGGCCCGTGCCGAATCTCACCAGCCCTCCCATTTATCGCCCAACCTCCTCCGGGGGCGGCACTGCGGCGCCGGCGGCGACAGTGAACGCGGCCCATCTGGACTATTTTCGCCACATCGCCGGAGCCGACGAAAATCTCGGCCGCCTGCTCAAGACCCTCGACGAACTCGGCCTCACCGACGACACCGTCGTCGTCTACGCCAGCGACAACGGCTACTACCTCGGCGAGCACAGCCTCGGCGACAAACGGTCGCTCTACGAAGAGTCGCTCCGCATCCCCCTGCTCGTCCGCTACCCCCGGCTCTTTCCCAGGGGCAAGACCATGGACGAAATGGTGCTGAACATCGACCTCGCGCCGACACTCCTCGAACTCGGCGGCGTGCCCGTGCCGCGAGCGATGCAGGGCGCGAGCTGGGTCCCGCTCCTCACCGGTAAAAATCCCGCGTGGCGCCAGTCCTTCCTCGCGGAATATTTCTACGAAAATAATTACGAAACTCCGACGATGCTCGGCGTCCGCACTGCTCACGCAAAAATCGTCCACTATCCGGGCCACCCCGAATGGACCGAGGTGTTCGACCTCACCATCGATCCCTACGAGCTGAAAAATCTTGCCGCCGATTCCGCACGCCGCGCGTCACTCACCTCCGAACTCGACGCCCAGATCAAAGCCACCGGCTACATCGTCCCCGCCGACATGGACCAACCGGGCACGAGCTCCGGCAAAGCCGCGAAGAAAAAAAACAAGACGAAGTAGCCCGAGCGCAGATAGTTCACACCCCACTTGCCCCCCATGCATTTCACAGAGGGCACGGAGCCCAGCCCACCGAGGTCACCGAGCCGAAAAGGCGTTGGGCTCCTCGTCCTCGGTTCGAACCTCTGTGCGCTCTGTGAAAAGATTTTCTTCAGACAAGTGTGATGGATGCCGGCTAGAGTCGGCGCGCCGCCCGGAACGGAGCCGACCAAAACGGGACCGACCGCACACTTACGACTTCTTCTTCGCGTTCTTCGCGCGATCGGCGTCGCGGGCGGCGGCACGGCCGGTGAGCGGCCAGTGGGGATCGTCCGTGCGAGCGGCCTTCATGAAGGCCTCGGCGCGGGCCACCATGTCGGGCTTGGCCGCAGCGAGGTTTTTCGTTTCCGCGAGGTCGGTCGCGAGATTGTAAAGTTCGAGCGGCAATCCGGGGCCATTGCGCACGGCCTTCCAGTCGCCGAAACGGACGGCTTGGAGAGGCTTGTTGGTCTCGTGGAGTTCCCAGTAGAAATAATCGCGCTTCGGTGCCTCGCCGCCTTTGAGAAACGAGACGAGCGAAAGACCGTCGGTTTTGTAACCTGCTGGGAGCTGGGCACCGGCCAGCTCGGCGGCCGTCGGCAGAAAATCCCAGAAGGCCCACGGTCCGTCAGCGACGCGACCGGCCGGCACGACGCCGGGCCAGCGTGAGAGCGCCGCCTGGCGCAGCGCGCCTTCATAAAGCGCGCGCTTGTAGCCGCGCAGGCCGTTGCCCGCTTGGTCGAAGAGCTTGCCCATCGCCGAGCTCGGCTCGAAAGAGGAACCGTTGTCACCGGCGAGCATGACGAGCGTGTTGTCGTCGAGCTTGAGTTCGGCGAGCAAGTCGAGGAGTTGGCCGACGTCGCGATCGAGGCGGGTGACTTGCGCTGCATAGGCCTTCTGCTGCGCGGGCCATGGCTTGTCGGCATAGATCCCGAGGTCGTCGATCTCATGCGTTCCGTGCGGCAGCGTGATCGCGTAGTAGAGGAAAAATGGCTGATCTTTTTTTGCGCGGACCCACTTTAGCACATCGGCCTGGATGAGGTTTTGCGCGTAGAGGGGACCGACGCCTTTGCCGGTGTTGCCCGGCAAATCGAAACGCACGCCGTCGTTGTAAAGAAACTCGGGGAAATACGAGTGCGCGTGGCGCTGGCAGTTGTAACCGAACTGATGATCGAAGCCTTTCTTGAGCGGACTGCCGGTCGTGTCGAACATCCCCATGCCCCACTTACCCATGACGGCCGTGGCATACCCGGCCGTTTTGAGGATCTGCGCAACCGTCACCGTAGCGGCCGGGAGCGGTAGCTGGCCCTCGACAGGGACTTCCCAATTGCCGCGCACCGGCGAATGCCCCGTGTGCAGTCCGGTCATGAGCGAGGCGCGGGACGGCGCGCAGACCGTCGTGCCGCAGAACGCCTGCGTGTAGCGCGTGCCCTCGCGCGCCATGCGGTCGAGGCGCGGGGTCTGAATGAGCTTTTGCCCATAGGCGCCGACGTCACCCTGCGCGAGATCGTCGCTGAGGATGAAAATGATATTGGGCTGCCGGCCGGGCGTCGCCGCGGAAGCACCGCGTAGTGCGACAAACAAAGACAGGAGGAACAGGGTGAGGAGGAGGCGATTCATAGTGAGAAATGGAAAATTAGTCCGGGCTCTTGCTTGCGGCGGCACGTTTCCACCAATTGGGATTGTCGGGGCGATAGGCGAGATTGGTTTTGGGGAACGTAGCGCCGGTGTCGGCCCAGAGGTTCTTCAACGCGGCCATCAGCTCGGCGGCTTTGGCGGGATTTTTCGCGGCGACGTCGGTGGTCTCGCCGGGATCGGTGACGAGATGGTAAAGTTCGGTGCGCGCGCCGAGGACGAGTTTACCGAAGGCGCCTTCGTTTTCGGGGACGGCACCGGTGACATCGAGAAAGTCGCCGAAGTAGTGGATGAGTTTCCAATCGTCACGGAGGATCGTGGAGCACGGCGTGCGGGCGAACGGCGTGGTGTAGGTGGGCGTGTGCCACCAGAGCGTGTCGCGCGCGGGGCGGCCCGTGCCATCGAGGAGAGGAAGGATATTTTCGCCGTCGAGTTTTTGCGCGGCGGGGAGCTTCGCTTCGGCGAGTGCGGCGAACGTGGGATACCAGTCGACGAAGTGGACGGGCACGGCGTTCGAGGAGGCGGGCTTGATGCGCGCGGGCCAGCGCGCGAGGAGTGGCACACGCACCCCACCCTCGTAAGTCATGCCTTTCGCGCCACGCAGCGGGGCCATGTCGGCCATGCGGTTGAGACCACCGTTGTCGGAAGAGAAAATCACGAGCGTGTTTTGCGTGAGACCGAATTCGTCGAGCTTGGCCAGCACGCGACCAATCTGGGTGTCGAGGTGCTCGAGTGTGGCGTAGTAATCGGCGGTGGGGCGCTCGCGATACGCCGTGAGCGGCGTGGAACTTTTGCGGTGGCCGCGGGCAACATATTTCTCAACGAGCGCTTTGGGCGGTTCGAGCGTGGCGTGCGGCGCGTGGTGCGCGAGGTAGGCGAAAAACGGGCGCGCGCGGTTGGCCTCGATGAAGCCGAGCATGTCGTCGGTGATGCCGGCGGTGGACTTGTCCTTCTCGGGCGAGCCGTTGGCGGCGGCGCCGACGAAGTCGAAGCCGTAGCGGTCGAAATATCTTCCGCCGTCACGCGCGCGGAGTGCAGCAGCGTTGTAATTGTCGGCGATGTGCCACTTGCCGGAGAGGCCGGTCGCGTAGCCGGCGGCACGCAGCATAAGCGCGAGCGAGGCGGTGACAGGCGGGAGGCCCATCGAATGCGGCGGCGGTGTGAGCGGAGCGGCGAAGGGATCCATTTCGTGGGTGACGGCAAACATCCCCGTGCGCGCGGGCCACTGCCCGCTGAAAAACGCGCCGCGCGTAGGCGAGCACTGCGGCTCGGCGTAGGCGCGGTGAAACGTCATACCCTCGCGCGCGAGGCGGTCGAGGTGAGGCGTGGAGACGTCCTTGTTGCCGTAGGGCCCGATGCCGTTCCACCCGAGATCGTCGGCGAGGATGAATACGATGTTGGGCGGCGGGGCGGCAACCCCCACGGAGGAGGGAAGAATCGACGCCGCGGCGAGGAGCAACAGGGGAGCGAAACAGAGCATGAAGTATTCTTCCGACAGGAAATGGACGGGGCAACCCAGAAGCCGGAGGCTGCAGAGCGCGGCCCTTCGACCGACTCGCTTTTACAGAAAACGTCGTTTGATTCGCAGGGCATGTCCACTTCGGCGAAATCCACTCCGCCCGCACCGCTCTTCAACTGGCTCGACCATCGCGCCACCGGAGTGCTCTGCCATCCCACCTCGTTTCCGAGCGCCCATGGCATCGGGGTGTTCGACGACGGCGCCGGGCGGTTTCTCGATTTTCTCCATGATGCGGGCTTCAAATACTGGCAGGTGTGCCCGCTCGGCCCCACCGGCTACGGCGATTCGCCGTATCAGTGCTTCTCCTCATTCGCGGGCAACCCCTATCTGATCGATCCGACGGCGTTGGTTACCGCCGGGCTGCTACCAATGTCAGCCCTCGAGGGCCTGCGCGCACTGGATGCACAAGCCGTCGATTTCGGCGCGCTCTACCAAGTCAAACG
>CAMCHO010000070.1 GCA_945874455.1 Opitutus sp. GAS368
GCCTCCCGCCGCACTTCGAGCCCACCCGCTAAATATTTACCCAGCGCATTCATACTCGGCCGGGCGATCCAGCGGTGCGCCGACGCGCCTGGCCACGGGGCCACCACGCCGGTCGTCCCCCACTCGGCCACCATCGCCGCAAAACGCTCCGACTTCGCCGTGAAGTACTGCGCGCCCGTGTCGAACACCGCCTCCCCCACCCGCTTCGTCGCCAAGCGCCCACCGAGCCCACGGCTCTTTTCGAGCACCACCACCTTGCCACCTCGCGCCTGCAGCGCACGCGCGACCAAAAGCCCGGATATACCTGCGCCGACGACTGCGATCGTTTCGTTCATAAAGCATCAGCCTGTCGTGGCGCGCAGATCCGAGCGCGTCGACATCCCGATCCGTCGATGGCCTCAGCAGCCGCGCGCACGTTATCCGCGTCGCGACGGATGCAATCCCTCGCGCTTGCGCGATTTTCACCCACGGGCCCCTCCATGTTTCCGCATCCGGCACGCATCCGAACAAAACTTCACCTCGTCCCACACTTTCTCCCATTTTTTCCGCCACGTAAATGGCCGCCCGCACACCACGCAGGGCTTCGTCGGTAGCTCAGATTTTTTGCGCATCTTCGGCATCGGTAAATTCCTCACCGCTCAAGCGCCAAAAGTCCACCCGCCGCCGCGGGGGCTCCGCCATTGCCCCTGATTTCCTGGGCGCGCGCTTGAATCGCCGTGCGCTCCGTCGGCTTGAGTCGCGCAATATTTTTTACCTGCAACGCCATCCGCTGATTCTTGGCGAGCAGCGCTTCATGCCGGATCAGGAAATCCCAATAGAGCGTCGTAAACGGGCATGCCTCTTCGCCGACCGACTTCGCCGGATCGAACCGACACCCCGCACAGTAATTACTCATCCGGTCGATATATTTCCCCGTCGCTGCATACGGTTTCGAAGCCATGATCCCGCCGTCGCCATACTGCGACATCCCGAGCGTGTTCGGCAGCTCGACCCACTCGACCGCATCGACGTAGACCGCGAGATACCATGCGTGAACTTTCTGCGGCTCCACTCCGAGGAGGAGCCCGTAGAGACCCGTCACCATCAGCCGCTGGATATGATGGGCGTAGCCGTGCGCCAGCGTTTGCCCAATGCTCTGGCGCAGGCAGTTCATTTCACATTTTCCCGTCCAATAAAACTCGGGGAGTTTCTCCTTTGCGCCCAGCGCGTTGAGGCCGAGGTAGCGCGGCATATGGTGCCAATAAATCCCCCGGACATACTCCCGCCACCCGAGGATCTGGCGGATAAAGCCCTCCGCGCTGGCGAGGGGCACCTTCCCTGCCCGATACGCCTGCTCCGCCGCCGCCACCACTTCGCGCGGATTCAGCAACTTCAGATTCATCGCCGCCGAAATCCGCGAGTGAAACAGCCACGGCTCATCCATCCACATCGCATCCTCAAATTGCCCGAAGCTCGACAACCGATGCTCGATAAAATCGCGCAGCGCTCCCCTCGCCTCCTCCGGCGTCACCGGCCACGCGAACGCCTCGAGCTCGCCCGGATGGCTCGCAAACCGCTTTTCCACCAGCGCCAACACCGCCCGCGTAATTGCATCAGGCGGGGTCATGATTGGCGCACGCAGCTTTTCCGCCTGGGGTCCGCCTTTGGAAAAACTTCCGCGATTGTCGTGATCAAAATTCCACTGTCCTCCCTCCGGCTCGCCTTTTTTGTCGAGCAACACGTCGTGCTTCCGCCGCACCTCACGATAGAAAAATTCCATGCGCAGCATTTTCCGTCCTTCGGCATGCGCCGCGAAATCGGCCCGGGTCTGAAAAAAATGCCGGTCGTTCCTCACCTCCAGCGGCAACTGCTCCCTCTTCGCCACCGCCGCGATCGCCTCTTGGACCCGCCACTCGCCAGCTTCCGTCATGATCAATCGCTCCGGCGACAGCTCCGCCACGGCCCGTGCCAGTTCACCCGCGAGGGTCTGAGTATTTCCGGGCGCATCGATTTCAGTGTAGCTCACCCGCCGCTGCAGTTTTTTCTGCGCGTCGCGGAAGTGCCGCATCGCCGCCAAAAAAACCGCGATCCGCGGCTTGCTCGTCCAGACGTGCTCCGACTCCTCGGCCACCTCCGCCATCCAGATCACGTCCCGGTGCGGATCAAACCCATCGAGCGCCGACGACTCTGCGTCGAGCTGATCTCCGAGCACGAGCACGAGCGAACGCACCGATTTCGCCGCGCTCATCGCGGCGCCTCCGCTTGGCCTTCGATGGTGAAATCTGTGGCCGCCACCGCAGCGCTCGCCGCGTCAAGTTCTCGCGCCGCCGACCCGAGTTTCCGGCGGGTTTTGTCGATCGCATATTTGCCGAGCACGAGGCGCAACGGTGGATTATCCGATTCCACGGCGGAGATGATCGCGTCGGCTGCCTTCGCGGGATCACCGGGTTGCCGGCCGTTCATCGTTTCGAGGAAGCGCCGGAACTTTCCGCTCGACGCCTCGTAGTCGGGAATCGCCGCACTCGCGCGTTCAAGTGACCGCGAGATAAACTCTGTGCGAAAGGGGCCGGGTTGCACAATCATCACCTTCAACCCCAAGGGGCGGACTTCCGCGGCGAGCGACTCCGAGAGCCCTTCGAGCGCCCACTTGGTTGCTCCGTAGATCGAAAAGCCGGCATAGTTGGCGATGACGGCCGCAGCACTGATGTTCACAAAATGCCCGCGACGCTGGGCGCGCAAGATCGGCAGGGCGGCGCGAATCACCCGCAGCGCACCGAAAAAATTCGTCTCAAAATTGCGCGTGATCTGGGCTTCGTCGTATTCCTCGACGGCGCCGACCAAGCCGTAGCCGGCGTTATTCACCACCACGTCCAGCCGGCCAAAAATCGCCGCCGCCTGCGCAACCACGGGTGCGACTTGGGACGCGTCCGCGACGTCGAGCGCGAGCGCCCGACACCGGCTCGGATCGGCGGCGACCAATTCGTCGAGCGTTTCCGGCTGACGCGCGGTCGCGATGAGGCGATGGCCCCGGGCCAGCACGCGCACCGCCAGCGCGCGACCAAGCCCGCTCGAACAGCCAGTAATGAGCCAGACAGGTGAATCGTTGAGAGGTGTGTTCATGAAAAATATCAAAAAGCGGGCACGAGTGGAAAAATGGATACATCGACGGGCAGCGCACCCAGCACGGACGACGGCCCGCCCTCCAAATGGAATCCCGCCTGCCGCGCTGGCTCGACCGAAAATTCTGCAAGGCTCGGTTTATTGACGCGATACGGTGCATGATAAACGCGTCCTGAATAGAGTCGGCCCGCTGCGTCGGCCGCGAACAGCCGATACCGCTCGACGAGAAAAAACTCGAGCGAGCCCGGAGCGGCCGGTGCGGACGTCACCCCAGGCGTCCAAGCGTAGCGATTGGCCCTGGCGTGTTCGTCGCGGCGCTGACACTCGTAGCGGATTTCTCCTTCGAAAAGGGACGCTGCCATTCGCGCTCGGAAGTAGGGCAAATGGAAAAAGCGGCGAGCGATCGCGACGGCGAGAGCCCGGTTGCAGTCTAGCGAGTAGAACCAAACCCCGGGCCGTCCACTCGCGTCATGGACGTAAGTGCGAACGTTGAGTTCGAGAAACCACGACACCCACGGGAGGGCCGGAAGCCACGCGGGGCGAACGCGCTCCATAGCAAAGGGCACGATCCCAAGGTAAGCCGCTCCAGCAAAGGTATCGACGTAGAGCCCACGCGGCAGGGTGGCCTGCACAGTCGCCGGATCGATTTTCCAGTGCGCAAACAGCAACTGATTCCATCGCTGGCGGCCTACGAACGATCCGTCCGGGCGCTCGGTTTGTTCAGCTCGCTGCGCCTCGGTCGGGGTCAGCACGAGCTGTGAATCCGACGGAGGAGACCACTCAGTGAGCATCGAGAGACTTGCGGGCGAGGAGCACGAAGAACGCGTCGTCGGCGAAGGGTTGGGCTGCGGGCTCGAGGCGCACTTGGAAAGGGATCTGAACACAGACCCGCTCCACAAAAATGAAGCCGGGACGGCAAAGTGATCCTTCGGCTGCACCGAAGAATCACCGCACCATCCCGGGCTAATTGCTGGAAAGAAGCGACTGGATCAACGCAACGTTCGATTACGGAAGAATCACGGTATCGACGACGTGGACGACGCCATTGGAGCCAACCAGATCCGTGGCGACAACCTTGGAATTGTTGACCATCACGCCGGACGCGCTGGCCTTCAGCTTCAGCGCTTTGCCGTTAACCGTCGGCGCTTCTCCGGTCTTCACATCTGCGGCCATGACCTTGGCTGGAACGACGTGATAGGTGAGAATCGCAACGAGCTTGGCTTTGTTTTCTGGCAGCAAAAGCGATTCCACGGTGCCGGCGGGCAGCTTGGCGAAAGCGGCGTTGGTCGGCGCAAAAATGGTGAACGGTCCCTTGCCGCTCAACGTTTCAACGAGCCCCGCAGCCTTCACGGCGGCGACAAGCGTGGTGTGATCGGGCGAGCCGATGGCGATTTCTACGACAGTCTTGGCGGATACCGCAGATACCAGACCGATGCTGAGGGCGATGGTGGCAAACAATGAACGAAGCTTCATGGGAACGATAGTTGATTTTTGATTTGAGAGAAACCGGACCCAAAATGAGTCCGGCCTCGAAATTCAACGAGCAGGTGTGCCGAGCGGATGCATTTAACCGATACTCGCATCTAATTTGACAGGGGCAGAATTCGGCTCCTGTTGTGCGGGACTCTCCCAAACTGCGCCAAATCCAAGAATATCCCAGAACCCTCCCTATCTTCCAGACCCCGTTGGACACCCACTCACCATGTTCACAAAGTTCTCGCTGACTGACAAACTACTGTTTGTTGCCGCCTTCCTTGCACTCCTCTTTTCAGAGATCACCTATTTTCAGGGACATAAACTGGATGCCATTTTCGTCGGACTTTGGGTTCCCTCAATTTTGGGTTTTGGCATCTATCTGAAGCTGGTTGGGGGCACCAAACATGAATGAGCTCGTTCCTTATTTCGCGTCCCTCATTATGATTCTTTTCGGGGTGGCCTTCTATGCTGCCCTCCAAGGGATGAAAAATCTGGACGAGTGAGTTTCGCATTCAGCCGAACGCCGTGCGGCTAAACGCGATCTCGCTCATCGGTGATCTCTGATTGACGGATACGATTTGGTCGCGGCTCCCGCCCCAAGGCCAGTCGGTCTGGAATGAACCGTGATCAGCGTAAAAAGTTTTCGGTATCCAGATTTTTGCTATTGAGATTAGTTATCCGCCGACGTCGCGCTACGCTGATTTCAACCCTGTGCACGTTTCCCTGATCCTATTCTCCGCCTTATCGTTCCTCGGCTACGGCTCAGCCTGCTTTTTCCTCACCTCCTTCAAAAGCGAGTTCGAACGCTACGGCCTGCCCGCACAACGCCCGCTGGTCGGGGCATTGCAAGTAGGCGCGGCGCTCGGTTTGGTCGTCGGCTTGTATCAGCCGTGGATCGGGCTCGCGGCATCGGGAGGGCTTGCCCTCATGATGCTGGTCGCGGTCGGTGTCCGCATTAAAATCAAAGACCCGCTGCCTCGGACGACGCCAGCAGTGCTCTATTTAGCGCTGAATGCCTACCTGTGTTTATTCGCGTTCTAGTCAGCTGGCTGCCGACAGCAGCGCAATCGCTCCGCACAGCGCGAACACCCCGATGGAAGGAAGCGCTTTCCTGACCGGATCTTTCACTTTGAGGTGCATGACGAATGCTCCCAGCATCAGCAGTCCGAGGGCGATCGACGCCGGCGGCGCCACGCGGTCGAACCACAGGGCGGCCAGAAGAGTAAGCGCCAGTCCCACCTTCAGCACGCCGACCACGCACATGAGCCAGTAGGGCAGCCCGTAGGCGGCGAATTCCTGGCGCAGGGTCTTCGCGTCACCTCCGCGAAACGGAGTCGCCTTGCTAGCGCGAAGCAACCAAACGTTCAGGATTCCAAGGGCTACGATCAGCTGGAAGATAATGAGAATAGAGTGCATGGCGTTTTGGTAAAAGCGCTCGGCCGCTTAGCCAAGCTGAGAGCAGGCTACGTCGCATCGCCAGTGGCCGCAAGCAGCCCACGCTTAATGTCGCCAACTCTTAATTTGACGACTTAGCCGGCGAACCGGTTCGGGCTCGCCCCGAGCGCGGACCGCTGGCAGAAGCATGCGCAGGGTGGCAGACCCCCGTCCCGATTCCATTTATGATTCCATGAGCCTGATCATCGCGGAGCCACTCCGCGACTGCTGCACGATTTTTACGGAACGCGCCGAGCGCCACCGATCAGAAAAACCAAGGAGGTCGCAGCATCCGCAGTGCATCGCCGTTCGTAACAAGGCACTCGTTTGTTGGGCGGATATCTTTCAGCGCCCGACCACGCCAATCCGACCTCCCGTCCGTTCCTCATTCTTCTCAATCTGTGCCCACCAAATCCGCTCCCCGCCATCCCCGCGCGCCCCGTGTCCAGCCGGGCGTGGTAACCGTCACACGGCAGGTGCACTTCAATTCGGCTCATCGGCTTTATAATCCGAGCAAGAGCCGTCGATGGAACATTCAACAATATGGGCCCTGTTCGAACCCGCACTGGCATGGTCACAATTACATTCTCGAGGTCTCGGTCCGCGGCACGCCCGATCCGGAGACCGGTTACCTAATCGACCTCGGAGAACTCAAGGATATTTTGCACGAGGCCGTGGTCGACCGCTGCGACCATCGGAACTTAAATGAAGAAGTGGTTTTTTTACGCGGGATCATTCCCACGACGGAAAACCTCGTCATCGCTTTTTGGAACGAAATCGCCCCGCGCCTCAAGCCGGCCCACCTCCACTGTGTGAAGCTGTTCGAAACGCCCCGCAACTTTGCGGAATACCACGGGCCGCTCGCCGATTAAAGGACTCCGGCCGGCTCGCACCGGACGTTCGCCGCCCTGGTTATCACCCCAACCCTTGGCCCGCTTATTCCCAGAAAGAGCGATATGAAAAAGAAACCCATGTATCTGCACGAGGCGCCCGGTGGTCTCGCGCCCCAAATGAATCGCTCTTTCGACGCGCACTTTAAATCCGACGCTGCGTATCGCGCCACCTTGCCCGACATGATGGACGCAGTAAACGCGGCGGAGGGTGCGCACGTGCCCATTCAACAGGTCGGCTGCGCCAACTTTCGCCTGCCGCTGAAATTCCGCGCGCGCGGCGGAAAAATCCACATCCTCGAGACCAGCGTGACCGGCACCGTCTCGCTCGAAGCCGGGCTCAAAGGGATCAACATGGGGCGCATCATGCGCTCGTTTTACGAGCACGCTGACGAGGTATTCTCTTTCGAGGTTTTGCGGCGGTTGCTGGCTAAATACCAACGCCAGATCGGCGCCTTTGAGGCGCGGATTAATTTATCGTTCTGCTTTCCGATGCTGCAACGCAGCCTGCGGAGCGGGCTCACCGGATGGCAATATTACCGGGTCGCCTTCGAAGCGACGTTGGATCGCGCCGGAAAGTTCCGCCGGATTGTCGAGTTTGACTTTGTTTACTCTTCGACCTGTCCGTGCAGCGCCGAATTGTCCGAACATGCCCGGAGCACGCGCCGGGCTTACGCCACCCCGCACGCGCAGCGCTCGAAGGCCCGCGTGCGGGTCGTCCTCGCGGATAAACGCACCCTCACGATCGAAGACTTACAGCGGCACTGCGCCAACGCGCTCAAAACCGAGACGCAAGTCATGGTGAAGCGCGAAGACGAGCAGGCTTTCGCCGAACTCAACGGTACCTACATCAAATTCGTCGAGGACGCCGCCCGGCTCCTGCACCGCTAACTCGCGGCCGATGAGCGCATCTTCGATTTCCAAGCGGCCTGTTCGCACCTCGAGTCACTCCATTCGCACGATGCGGTCAGCGTGATTTGCAAAGGGGTGAAAGATGGCCTCCGGGCAGATTTTTCGGATTTTCAGTCCTTGGTGTGCTGAGACGTTTCGCCGGTGGGGATCGGGCTCCAGCGTTCGCTGGGCACCTGCAGATCGTCAGCGTCTTACTGTGCGATGGCCAGCCACGGACCTTTCATCATCCCAACCCAGAGCTGCCGGAGACTTGCTCCCCTCGGATTCGGCGCGAGCCCGCGGACCCGTGCGCCACGGCCAGCGCTTGCCTAGCCATCACTCGCGCGGGGCAACTCATGCCCCCGAGGGAAGATTTCAGAGAGCTCTCCCGAGCAACTTTTTCCTGTCACAACGCTGCCCCGCCTTTTGACAGCGAGCGCGAAATCCCCACCCTGCTCGATGGTCAGCCAAACATTCTCGATCACGCGCCGCGTTGAATTCCATGAGACAGACGCCGCCGGTCTCATGCACTTTTCCAATTTCTATCGCTGGATGGAGGTGTGCGAACACGAGTGGTTTCGCGCGTTGAGCTTGCCCATGATGAGCACGACGCCCGCCGGGCTGCGACTCGGCTGGCCGCGACGCGAGGCCTCCTGCGTTTTCGTGCGTCCCTTGCGCTGCAATGACGTGGTGCGAATTACCGCGTCGATCGTGGAGACCGGCCAAACAAATCTGGGATTCGAATTCGTTTTCGAGAAAGACCGTGCAGGCCGGTGGACGGAGGTCGCTCGGGGGCAAATGACGACGGTGCATGTGCGCCAG
This sequence comes from Opitutus sp. GAS368, assembly GCA_945874455.1. GTDB lineage: Bacteria > Verrucomicrobiota > Verrucomicrobiia > Opitutales > Opitutaceae > GAS368. Next base: position 8,613 of record CAMCHO010000070.1, read on the forward strand.
GACTCCACCGGTCGGCTGGAGGCCGAACCGATTCCCGCCGCAGTCCGGTTCGCGTTCGAAGCGAAAGAGTAATGCGCTCCTGCTGCGCGGGGGCTGCAGTATCCGCTGTGCGGTGACGGTCCACGCTCTCGCTCTGGAGGCGCTGCCAAGCCGTTAGCCGGCTTCACCGGCCGACCGTATCAGTGCGGTGGCGGCGCATTCGCCGGAGATCGTCTTGATCGACTTTCCCCGAGGATGATCCAGCTTCCCGCCGCGACGCTCGCTGCCCCCCGTCAACGGCGACCTCTTCTCCGCGAAAACTCTATGAAGCAAAAAATTTCCGCCTTCGCCGCGACCTTCCTTCTCGGCGCATTCCTCTCCTCCGCCTCACTGCCTCTCCCGGCCTCCGAAGCCCCCCAACCCCGCCACGGCACCAAACTCGTCATCGTCAATGACGACGGCTTCAGCGCGTTCTTCAGCGGCCGGTACAAAAACGCCGACGACCTCCGTCAACAGGTCGCGAGCTACGCGGACACTTCCGTCGCCGTCTTCGAATGGTGCATCACCTCCGGCAGCCGCGTGAATTTTCCCTCGAAAACGTCCGAACTCATCGGCACCGGCGTCACCGACTTCGGCCGTCGCGGTGACCAAGTCGCCGCCGACACCCTTCGGCGCCTCGCCACTGAAGGCACCGACACCCTCGATATCGTCGCCCAAGCCTGCCGCACCAACCGCATTCTTTGCTACGCCTCGATGCGCATGAACGGTGACTACGCCCCGAGCGCGAAAGACGATTCGCTCTCCCGCCAATTCAACAGCGATTTCTGGCGCGCGCATCCCGAGTTCCGCGTCCGCGGCCCCAAGGGCGAAGACCGCACCAAACTTTCCTACGCCTACCCCGAGGTCCGCGCCTTCAAACTCGCCATCCTCCGCGACGCCGCGACCCGCGACATCGACGGCATCAACCTCGATTTTCTCCGCCATCCCCCGTTCTTCGGCCTCGAAGAATCTCTCGTTAAACTCTTCCAGGAAAAACACGGCGTCGACCCGCGCCCTCTTCCCGTCACCGATCCTCGCTGGGGACCGATTCGTGCCGAGTTCATGACCACGTTCCTCCGCGACACCCGCAAGATCCTCGATGCCGCCGGTGCGAAACACGGGCGCCGCCTCGGCCTCTCCGCCCGCATCGATCACCGCGAATACGCCGTCCTGGGTTGCGACATCGCCACGTGGCTCAAGGCCGGCCTCCTCGACTACCTCGTTGTCGGCCAACGCACGCTCGGCGGCTACGAGTTTGATCTCGCCCCTTTCGTGCAACTCGCCCGCGACGCCGGCACCGGTTGCGCCGTCCTCTTCGGCGAAGAAGGCATCGTCTCCGGCCACGACCTCACCGCCGCCGAAGATAAACTCATCAAGGCCGGCAAAATGGCCGCGCCCCAGCGCGACAGCCTCTCCCTCGAACACTACCAGTCCCGCGCCGTCCGCTGGTATGCCGCCGGCGCCGACGGCATTCACCTTTTCAACGAAAACAACCGCGCCGTCATGCGTGCCCTCGGCAACGTGCCCGCCCCAGCCCACTGAACCTTTGCCACGGCCATCAATGCTACTTTGGCAATTTCGCTCAATGGCCTCCCTCCAAGGTCGCCGCGTGCGCAAAGGACCGGAGCATTTGCGGAGCGACCTCTGCGTCCTTGGCGTGAGTCCCATGCGCAATGTACTCTCACCAAAATAGCATTAACTCCACTCTCACGCGCCCACCCACTCCACGTCTGTCTTGATGCCTTGATCCGTGTGCATCTGTGAAATCCGTGGTTAATGATTCAGGGTAGCAGGAGGCTGGGAGTTAACCACAGAGGCGCGAAGAGGCCAAGGGTCGGAGAGAGGAGGCGACACCAGGCGACACCTCCTCCCCTCGATCCGCAGAAATCCTTTTCCACCATCTGCGGTGCCCTGAGTCTGCGGGAAATATCAGGTCCTTGATTTGCCCGTGATGCGCCCAGCCCGATCAGCCCAAGCCCGCAGAAGTTTTCCCGCAGATTCAGGACCCAACAGATGAAGGGCGCTCCTTTTCGTTTTCATCGGGCGCATCTCTCGGTTGGTAGTTTTTGTCCCACTCGACGGAACGGCGGTTTCTACCGGCCGCCGCGCCACCCATCAAACCGGGCGCTCGGAAAGCGCCCCTGCGTCGGACCATGGGGCCCATCGCGCCGTCCAACCCGCCGCACCACCGTTACGACGAAATTCCGATTTTCTATTTCTTCACCGCCGGCCCACTAAACCAAATGCCGTTCGGTGCCTCCGACCGCGCGGCCACGATATCCGGCCAACCGTCGCCATCGAGATCCCCGAGCGCCAAGCCATAGACCGAGCCCTGGCCGTCGCCCCACGCGGTTTCCTCAAAAGCGAATTTCTTCACACTGCTCGCATTAAAAAAAACGGATCCGCGCGCCTCCTGCCGCCCGACGACGAGGTCACGTTTCCCGTCGCGATTCAGATCCAAAACTCCAATCGAGTAAGGCGCACCCGACTTGTCGCCGAGCGCAAAGGGCTCTTCAAACGTACGCAGGCCTTTCCCGCGGTAGATAAACAGGCCGGTCTTCGCATCGCCGACGACGAGATCCACCGTTCCGTCGCCATCGATGTCCGCCGCGACAGCCGCCCGCACGTTGGATTCTTTGGATCCGACCGGCACCGGCGCCGCCGAAAACTTTCCGGTCCCGTCATTCCAGAAGATCAGGCTCTGCCCGCCGTCCCGGTGCGGTACGAATAAATCGATCTTCCCGTCACCATCTAAATCCGCCGCGACAATGATCGTCGCGGATTGGGTCGGCAGCGGAATCTCCGTTGGAAAACCGCCCTTACCATCATTGAGGCAAACGAAACACGGCACGGGCTTGGCAGGGTTACTGGAGCGATTGGCCACGATGATGTCGGGGCGGCCATCGCCATTGAGATCAGCCACGGTGATGTAGCGCGTCGACCATTCGGGCCGGCCAAACGTGCCGGCCGTCCGGAAATTTCCACGCCCGTCGTTCAGGTAGATCACTTTTTTATCCGGTCGGTCGTTGCTGACGACCAAATCCAGCGAGCCGTCGCCATCGAGATCGGCGAGGGCAGCGGAGTAGGTGCGGTCGGCCTCGGCCGGGAGTTTGCTCGTGGTGAAATTTCCTTTCCCGTCGTTGCGCAGAATGAGGTTGTCGAGCGGCCAGTGCCGGCCGCGCGCGAGGATGACGTCGAGGTCACCATCGCGATCGATGTCACCGAGGCTGACGCTCGCCGAGGTCGCCCCTTTTTCTTCCAACAACTTGACGCGATCAAACGAACGCGTCTCGGCGGACCAGGCGAGTGCGGCGGCACCGAGGCTTAACGCGACGAGCACACACCCTCTAGGAGCGCGCTTGCGCGCGATGGGGCGCGGCGGCGTTTGCGAACGGGCGGAGAAATCGCCCGCAAGCGGGCTTTTACCTTGCGAATCGTGGGTCATGGAAATTCGGAACGGCACCTTCACATCACATGCCCGCACCGGGCACAGGTTTGCATTTAGAAACTTTTCTTCAGTGTCATGTAAACGAAGCGCTGCATCGGATCGCTGAGCGGGCTGTAGTAGAGCCCGGCGATCCCGGTGTTGGCGATACCCGTGAAGTAAAACGGCACGTCGCGATCCAACACATTGCTCGCGCCGAGCGTGACCTTGGTGCGATCCAGCCAGCGAAACACGCCGGACCGTCCGCGCGCGGATGAAAAGTTGTAGCTCATCTGCACGTCGAACTCCGACGCACTGGCCACGCGGCCGCCGCTGACGAGATCGACGGCGGGGGACGTGGTAATTTGATAGGAGTCCAAATAGCGCCACGTCACCCCCGCGGTGAAAGCCTGGCGGCTCCAGAACACGCGCGCGTTACCGCGACGCTTCAGCGGAGCATTCGCCGTCCGGTAGGGCCAGCCGACGTCCTCGCGCGAGGGCTGTCCGATGGCCAGCTGCGTTCTGTACTTGTCCACGAAGGTGCCGAGTGCGCTCACATCGAAACGGTTTTCGCCGAGCACAAACCGGTAGCTCGCGTTCACGTCCATGCCCTCGGTCAGCAGCTCGGTGGAGTTGATGGGTGTGAGGTCGAGGAAGATGATCACGCCGGGACGGCCGGCGGCAGTGTCGGCGGCGGTCGGTGCGGCCCGCGTGATCCGCTCAACGGGCATCAGAGATTCGTTCGCCAGCAGGGTGGTCGTGGACAAATTGACGATGCGATCCTGCTTCTTGATGCGGTAAAAATCCGCGCTGATTCGGAAGCCCGTGAGCCAGCGCGGCTGGAACACGACGCCATAATTGAAGCTCTCCGAAGTTTCGGGTGCCAGGCCCGGGTTGCCGCCAGTGACCGTGTCGGCGACAGTGTAGGCTTGGTTGCGACGCGGGTCCGTGATGGTCAGCGGAAGTTCGCCGGGAAAGGCGGCACCGATGCTGCCCACCGACGGCGGGGTGAAGCCCTCGCCGTAGCTCGCCCGAAACGTCAGGCCGGTGATCGGCTCAAACCGCAGGCCCGTCGCGGTGGTGGTGCTGGCATAGGATCCCTTTCTGCGAGCTCTGGTGGCTCCATCGACTTCGCCGGACTGGTGCTCGTTGCGGACCGACCCCGTGAGCTCGAGGCGCTTGGCGAACGGACGGGGACGTTTCGCGTCGATCAGCGGCACGGTCGCTCCGGCATAAGTGGCGTAGGTCTCGCGCGTGATGTCGGGCGTAACGGTCGCGGTAGGCGGGCTGTTGGTGCCGACCACGATGTCGCCGTTGAGTCCGTTGAAAGCCGAGTCGGTGCGCCACTGAACCCCGCCCGAGAGCTGCGGCTCGACCAGCGGCAGAAACCGGATCGGCCCCGCGACCCGCAGGGCGCTCGACCACATTCCGGTGCTGGCACCCTGCACATTGATCCGGCTAATTTCGGCCACGAGGGCCGGATCGTTGGCGAGGCCGCTGGCGGGCCCGATGAAGGGATTATAGAATTTGCCGACAAATCCCGGCAGAGTGCCGGCCAGCGCCGCGGTCACGCGTGACGTCACGACCGTACTCAACCGGCGGCTCTGGGTGGCGTGACCGTAGGAAACGTCGCCGTTCCAGCGCCAGTCGCCGGGGAGCCTGCCCTTCAACGAACTCAGCACATTCCAGGTTTGGGTTTTGGTGTTGCGCGGGGTGTTCGCGGTGTCGTGCAGGCGCGTTGTAATCAGCACCGGCACGCCGGCCGTGCCGAGCGCCGCAGTGCCGAAAGGATTGTAGGGGTTGGCGGCCGGCACCGAGGATTGGAGAAACTCGCCGTCCAGGACAAACGCCGTGTTTTCGGCCAGATTCACCTGGAGCGTCGCCTCCGTCTCCTTCGTGAAGCGGTGCGTCAACTCGGTCATGAGGGCGCGAATGCCCTGCTCCTGCCGCGTCCAGTTCTGGCCGCCGCCGCCGCGTGCGCCCCAACCTTCCGTGGCGTCGTTGTCGAGCTGCGGAATGAGCTGCGAAGCTGTCAGGAGACCGTTCGACGTGCGCGGGACCGACGCATAAGGCACGTTGATGATCGGTAGGTTCGTGGTGGCACCCGCCGCGCGCTGGATGTTGAGGTTCGAGCCGATGGTGGGAAACGCCAGCCCGTTGAAGAGCGAGGGATTGCGCTCCAGCACGCGCGTCCGCATGCGGGCGTAAAATCCGCCCTCGTTGTTGGACATGCCGTTATTGTGCGAATAATTCGCCGACATCATCACCTGGGTGCGGCCTTGATTGAACACTATGCCGCCCGCGAGCGAAAGCCCCACCCGCGCGACGTCGCCCGCACTCGTGCGATTGCCATAGGTGGTGGAGACCTCGAAGCCGCGGTAATCGCTGCGCAGGATGATATTCACGACGCCGCCGGTGGCGTTGGCGCCGTAGATAGCACCCGCCGAGCTGGGCAGAAACTCGATGCGTTCGACGGCCGCGAGGGGGATGGTATTGAGGTCGGCTTGCCCGGACGCAGTGGACGACGCCGACCCGCTGGGCAGGCGCCGGCCGTTGACGAGGACGAGCGTATCGGCTGCGCCGAGGCCGCGGGAATTGATCACACTCACGTTAGCGTTGGTGTTGCCGATGCCACTCGGTGAGACCGCGTTGGCGGTGTTCTGCGGGAGCTGCGTGATGAAGTCCTGCATCGAAATCGCGCCGCTCCGGTCGATGAGCTCCCGGTCGACGACCACGTAGGGAGTGATGTCGTTCTCGGTGCGGGCCTGATCCACGTTACGAGTTTCGAAGCGATCCCCCTTGATCTCAAATTTCTCCAGCGCGATCGCGGATTGACCGGCGGCGGGGGTGGCCGAGGCGGCGGATTGGGCTTGGGCGGAGGCCACTCCTCCGATGAAAACGGCGAGAATCGCCGCGAGGAAACGTGTTGGCGAGTGCATGGTTTTGTTGGCTTGGCCCAAGCGGGCCCTAAAATTAACGGGAGGAAAGTGTACTGAAGAAATTTTAGGAATGTAGCCGCGAGCTTGAGCGAGTGGAGCTCGTCCACTCGCTCACACTCGCGGCTACTGATTTCAGATTACGTGGTGGCGAGATAGTGGCTGGCTTGGTCAACTGGTTCGAATCTCGCTGCGGGATGTTCACTCTTTTGTCTCGATACAAAAGAGCGTTTTCTGCGAGCGCACAAAAAGCTGCTTGCCCACGGCGACGAGCGACGCATCCACGCCTTCCTTGAGCGCGTTTGTGGCCACGACGTCCACCGTCGGACCAGGCTTAAGGACGACCGTCACACCATTGCGGTCGGTGAAGTAGACGCGCCCGCCGGCATAAATCGGCGAAGAGTAAAGTTGGGCGAGACCCGGGATGCGTTCACCGTCGATAACCGCCGTGCCCGTCGCCGCGTCGCGCACGGTCAGCACATTTTCCAGGTGCTTGGTGAAATAGAGCCGGTCGCCCACCAAGACCGGCGACGGCACATACGGGTTGCCAGACTTGGTGCGCCAATTCACCGGCCCATCCAACCCGAGGTCACCTTGCGACGATAGTGGCACCGACACCCCGCTGTTGCCCCGATACCCACTCAGAATAATCGCCGCGTCTTGGTAGCGGAGCGCCGCCGGGATGGCGTTCTCCGTCATCCCCGCACACGACCAGATGACGAGGCCGGTCTCCAAATCGTGGCTACGCACGCTGCGGGTGCCGTTGAGGATCACTTGGGTCTTCCCGTTGAACTCGGTCACGAACGGTGTCGTCCACGTCGTGATCTCATCGCGGGCGGCCTTCCATTTGGTTTCACCCGTTTTGGCGTCCAAACAATACAACGCGGAATCCCATTCCTGATCCCAATTGATCAACAATCGTCCTTGATGAAGCACCGGAGTGACCGCCTCGCCATAGCCGCGGCGGGTCGTCAGCCGCCCGAGTTGGCGCTCCCACAGCGGCTTCCCGTTGAGGTCGAAACAGAAAATCCCGAACGAACCGAACGAGACGTAGAGCCGTTCCCCATCGGTGGTCGGCGAGCCCGCAGCGTAGGAATGCGTCGCGTGATGACCCTCGTGCGGCACGAGTTCCGCGACGACTTTGCGCCAGACCTCTTGGCCCGTCCTGCGGTGATAACTCGTCACGATGAAGCGAAAAAAATCCGTGGGCTCCGTGGTCTGGCGCTCAAAGCCCTTGCGTGGCGCCACTCGGTCCTTCGGATCGGGGATTTCTTCCGGCTGCGCTTTGCGGTCCGTTTGCTCAGCGGAGACGATGAAGACTTGGTCACCCCAAATGATCGGCGTGGCGCTGCCTTTCCCGACCAGGTCCGTGCGCCAGCGGATATTTTTCCCGCTCGTGCCATCCCACACCGTCGGCGGGTCAGCCAGCGGCGCAGTGCCATTCGCATGCGGCCCGCGCCAATGCGTCCAATTCTCGGCGGCCGCGAGGACCGCCGGCACCCACCCAAGCGCGAAACTCAGCCATGCCCATCGCACCACTCGAGCCGCAGATCTTGACCGATCAAAACGACTCGCGAGCTGAATGGGGTTCGAAACAGAGAGGATCATGGGGGGAATAGGATCGCAGGGAAATCCAACGCTGCGGTTACCCGTGAGAGGAACAAACGTCGGGGGGATCGCTGTCAACGCACGAGCCGACAAACTCACCGCGACGGCGCCCGCGGTTGAGCAAGGCCGAGGCTGCGGAGAGCGTCGGTTGCCGGGCGGCGAAGTTGCGGGTGGCGCTGTCATACTCCACCCGTTGCAGATCACGCGCCAATTTCGTTTTCGCCCGCAGATGCCACAGGAATTCTTGATGTGGACCCATTTGACCACTCCCGATCGCCCTCGTCGGCACCTTCGCTTTCGCACCTCGGACGCCACGTTGAGCCATCCCACTGAGTTTTTCCTGTCCCTCGTCGCACGCACGGTGTTCGCTCTGGGTTCCCCTCCGATGATTCGCCCTCTCATCGTCTCCACCCTGTTCGGCTTCGTCGCCAGCCTCACACCGGCGGCGTCCTCGCCTGCATCGAACGCTGCCGACTTCGCCTTCTTCGAAAGCAAGGTCCGCCCGCTCCTCATCGAGCGCTGCTACGAGTGTCACAGCGAAAAAAAACAAAAGGGCGGCCTCCGCCTCGATTCCCAACCGGGCTGGCAAGCCGGCGGTGACACCGGCGCCGTCATCGTGCCCGGCGATCCCGCAAAAAGCCTGCTCGTCGCAGCGATCAGTCGCAAAAACGAAGACCTCCAGATGCCGCCGCAGGAGGCGCTCAGCGCCGCCGAAGTCGCCATTTTCACCGAGTGGGTCCAACGCGGCGCACCCGATCCCCGCATCACCGCCCCCGCCCCGTCCGCTCCGAAGATCGTCCCCATGACGCTCGCGCAAGCCCGCGCGCATTGGTCCTTCCAACCCATCACCGACCCCGCCCTCCCACCCGCCGTCTCCCCCTCGCCCCCTCTCTCCCTCCCTCCTTCTCCGTCGCTCCCCCTCTCTCCTTCTCCTGTTCCCTCCGACCATCCCATCGACCGCTTCATCCGCGCCCGCCTCCCCGCCGAAAAGCTCACACCCCATCCTCCCGCCGATCCGCGCACGCTTGTCCGCCGCACCTACGTCACGCTCCTCGGCCTCCCGCCGTCCTACGATCGCGTCGAGGCCTTCGCCGCCGCCCCGACCCCCGCCGCCTTCGCCACCCTCGTCGACCAACTCCTCGCCCGCCCCGAATACGGCCAGCGCTGGGGCCGCCACTGGCTCGACGTCGCGCGCTATTCCGACACCACCGAAAAATCCACCGACGGCGAGCGCCGCATTCCGTTCGCCCACACCTACCGCGACTACGTCATCGAGTCCTTCAACAGCGACCGCCCTTTCAACCGTTTCGTCCTCGAACAGATCGCCGCCGACCGTCTGCCCGCCGAGGAGAAACCCGATCTGCGCGCGCTCGGATTCCTGACCGTCGGCCGCCGTTTCGAGGGCAACCTCGAGGCACCGCAACTCATCCTCGACGACCGCATTGACACCCTCGGCCGCGGCGTGCTCGGCCTCACTCTCGCCTGCGCGCGCTGCCACGACCACAAATTCGACGCCATCCCCACCGCCGACTACTACTCGCTCTACGGTATTTTCGCCAGTAGCAGCGATCCGCTCGATCTCCCCGAGGTCGGCACTCCGTCCACCCATCCCACCGCCACCGCGGCGATTGCGAAATACCGCACCGCCCGCGCCGCGCTCTTCGTGGCCTACGAAAAACAAATCGACGCCAGCACCGCCCGAGCCCGCCGCCTCGCGCGCGAACTCGCCCCCGAATACCTCCGCTACCTCGTCGAGGAATCATCGAACCATCGCACCGTCGAGGGGTTCATCCCGCTCGATACGCCGCGCGGCCTGCTCGTGCTGGGCGGCGCCCCCGCCTGGGCACGCCTGATGGCCGAGAGCAACGCCCGGGGTGAAACGTTTTTCCGTCTCTGGCCGGAATTTCTCCGCCTGCCGCGCGCCGACTTCGCCGCCGCCGCCGCCGCGCTCCTCACCTCCGCCCAACGCGACGCCGCGCATCACGATCCGTACATCCTCACCACGCTCGCCGAGCAACCGCTCACCTCGATGCTCCACGTCGCCGATGCCTTCGGTCGGGCCATCACCGAGGCACTGGAGACCGTCGAGTTCCCCGCCCTCGCCACCGTCATCAACGCCCCCACGTCGCCCCTCGCATTTCCCCGCGAGGCCGTATCTGAGGATCTGCTACGCTTCATCACCGAGGCCCAAATCGTCGCCCGCAAAGACAACGAAGCCGCCGCCAAGGTCCGCGAGCAACTCACCATCCTCGAAGCCGCCGCACCCATCGACCGCGCCCAGGCCATCACCGTCTCCGGCCCGCCCATCGATCCCCACATTTTACTCCGCGGTGATCGCCTCAAACCCGGCGACGCCGTCCCGCGCCGTCTCCCGCAACTGCTCACCACCCTCGACGCCCGCACCTTCCCCGACGACGGCCGCCTCGCGCTCGCGCAAGCACTCGCCAACGAAAAAAATCCCCTCACTGCCCGCGTCATCGTCAATCGCATCTGGCAGCAGCACTTCGGCTCCGGCCTCGTAGCCACGCCCGACAACTTCGGCGCCACCGGTGAGCGCCCCTCGCACCCCGAGTTACTCGACCACCTCGCCGCGTGGTTCATCGCGCACCACTGGTCGTTGAAATCCCTCCACCGTTACATCATGGCCTCCGCCACGTGGCAGCAGAGCAGCGCCGCTTCACCCGCCGCCCGCGAGCGCGACCCCGCCAACCGCTGGCTCTCCCACCAGACTCCGCGCCGCCTCGAGTTCGAAGCCCTCCGCGACAGCCTCCTCCGCGTCGCCGGCCGCCTCGACACGCGCCTCGGCGGCCGCAGCGCTCCGCTCACCGACGACAACGTCCGCCGCGCCGTCTACGGCTACACCGACCGCTTCCGCATTCCGTCCCTCCAACGCAATTTCGACGTCGCCAATCCTGACCAGTCCATCGCGCGCCGCGGCGAGACCACCCATCCGTTACAAGCGCTCTTTTTTCTCAATTCCCCGTTTCTCCGCGCGCAGGCCGAGGGCGTAAACCGGCAGCCCGAGATCGCCGAACTCGTCGAACCCGCCGCCCGCATCGCCGCGCTCTACCGCCGCATCTTCGCCCGCCTCCCCGACGCCACCGAACGCTCCCTCTCTCAATCCTACCTCGGCCCCACACCGACCGATGCCCAATGGGCGCAGTTCGCCCAAGCTCTCCTGCTCTCCAACGAATTTTTCTACTGCGACTGACCCCGCCCGCCCACCCCACCGCCATGTCCTCGCACGTTCTTCCCCTCAACACCCACCTCTCCCGCCGCGACATGCTCCGCCGCTGCGGCGCCGGCTTTGGCACACTCGGACTCGCCGCGCTCCTCGGCGACCGTTCGCTATTCGCCGCCGACGCCGCCAGCAACGCGCTCTCCGCTGCCGGCCCGCTCGCCCCACGCGCGCCGCATTTCCGCGCGCGCGCCAAATACGTCATCCAAATCCTCGCCAACGGCGGCCCGGCGCAGATGGACACTTTCGACCCCAAGCCCGTCCTCTCGAAACTCCACGGCCAGCGCCTCCCCATCCATCTCGCCACCGAGCGTCCCACCAGCACCGCCCTCGGCTCGCCGTTTAGTTTCGCGCGCTACGGCCAGTCCGGCCTTGAGGTCAGCGAACTCTTCGGTCCGCTCGCGGCCAAACACGCTGACGATCTCTGCGTGATCCGCTCGATGTATTCTGATTCGCCGATCCACGAAAACTGTCTGCGCCTCATGAATTGCGGCGCCAGCATTATGGCCCGCCCCAGCATCGGCTCGTGGATCACCTACGGCCTCGGCTCCGAAAACCACAACCTCCCCGGCTTCGTCGTCCTCGTCCCCAAGGGGATGCCCGTCGCCGGTGCCGACAACTGGCAATCCTCCTTCCTCCCGGGCGCCTACCAGGGCACTTACATCGAAACGCAGGACCGCAAAGCCGCCGACCTCATCGACCATCTCACCAACGCCGACCTCGATCCCGCCGCCCAACGCGCGCAGCTCGACTTCACCACCGCCCTCAACCGCCGCCACCAGGCCACCCGCGCCGACCCCGCCCTCGAGGCGCGCATCCAGAGTTTCGAGACAGCGTTTCGGATGCAGACCGCTGCGACCGACGCCTTCGACATCGACCGCGAACCCGCCTCCATTCGCGCGCTCTACGGCGATACCGCGCAGGCGAAACAGATGCTCATTGCCCGCCGCCTCGTAGAGCGCGGCGTGCGCTACGTCCAAGTCTGGCACGGTACGCTCCAACCTTGGGACAGCCACGACAACATTGAGAAAAGCCACCGCCGCCTCGCCAACGAATGCTGCCAGGGCCTCACCGCTCTCCTCACCGATCTCAAACAACGCGGTCTCTTCGACGACACCCTCATCATCTGGGGCGGCGAATTCGGCCGCACCCCGACGGTCGAACTTTCGCAAGGCGAGAAAGTCAGCCCCACCGCCGGCCGCGACCACAACCACCACGGCTTCACCATGTGGCTCGCCGGCGGCGGCACGAAAGGCGGCTACGTCCACGGCGCCACCGACGAGTTCGGTTTCAAAGCCGTCCAGGACCGCGTCCACGTCCACGATCTGCAAGCGACGGTACTCCACCTCCTCGGCCTCGATCACGAGCGCCTCACCTACCGCCACAGCGGCCGCGACTTCCGCCTCACCGACGTCCACGGCCACGTTGTCCACCGTCTCATCGCGTAATTTTCCATGATCATCCCACGCCTCCTCCTCGCTCTCTTAATCCTCGCGCCCCTCCCCATCGTCGTCGCACAAGCCCAGCCCAAAGCGAAAGCCGCGAAAGCAGCCGCGAAAAAGGCCGCCGCCGAAAATCCGCCCGTCGTCAAACCCACGCTCGCCGAGGTCCGCTACGGCCCGCACGAGCGCCACGTCCTTGATTTCTGGCGCGCCGCTTCCGCCACACCCACGCCCCTCGTCTTCGTCATTCACGGCGGCGGTTGGCAGGGCGGTGAAAAGGAACGCGTGAATAAATTCGTCAACGTCGCGGGCCTCCTCGCCCAGGGCATCTCCGTCGTCGCGATCAACTACCGCTTCATCAAGCACGCCGAGGCCGAGGGCGTCACGCCGCCCGTCAAAGCCCCGCTCCACGA
>CAMCHO010000071.1 GCA_945874455.1 Opitutus sp. GAS368
GGTCGCGTCTCTCGATGCGCTCGCCAATTCCCGCCTCGGCGAAGTCGGCGAAGTCCTCCAGTCGATGCCCGGCCTCTACCTCGAAATCAGCACCCACCAGCCCGTGCGCCCCAATATTCGCGGCCTCTCCTCGGAGTTTAACTCGATTACCTTCGATGGCGTGCGCATCGGCAACACCAACAATGACCGCTCCGACGGCGTGAGTGGTTACCCGGCCGAGAGCCTCTCGCGCATCGAGCTCATGAAATCCGTCACGCCCGACATGGAGGGCGACGCGATCGGCGGCAGCATCAACCTCGTCTCCAAGCGCGCCTTCGATCTCTCCGAGCGTCTCTTCAAATTCAACCTGGGCGGGGCCTACAACAACCAGCAGCAAAACTGGGACAAGCAGCTCAATATCGAATACGCCGACCGCTACGGTCCCGAGGGGCGCCTCGGCGTTTATCAGTCGATCAACCACTACCGCTCCGACCGCGGTTACCACACCTCAAGCATCAGTTACACCGTCGATACCGCGGATAATTTCAACATCGCCACCTATACTTTGCAGGACCGTATCGAGGACGATTCGTGGAAGCTCAAGTACACCGGCAGCGTCGATTACAAACTCAGCGAGCGAACTGTCCTCTGGGTCCGCGGCATCTTCAGCAATGACTCGCGCTCGCTCGAGGATTACCTGGCCGTCTACCGCCCCGGCGCACGCATCAACATTACGCCTAATTCCGCGAACTCCCGTAATGGGCGCGTCGATACCAGCCGCTCTTTCCGCGAACCCATCAGCGTCAGCGGCCAGATTGCCGGCGGCATGGAAAACAAATTCGACCGCTGGACCATCGACTCGAAGGTCAGCTACAACCGTGCAACCAACCAATACACGCAGACCTTCACGCCCGTCTTTTCTGCCAATGGCGTCGATCTTTCCTACGACCGCACCGTGCGCGAGTTTCCTCTCTTCCGCGTGGACAATGGGGCGAACCTCAACGATCCGACGAAATTCGTCCACACCAGCATCGCGCGCAACCAGCACCCTTCGCGCGATCAGGAATACACCTTCGACTTCAACGCTCGGCGTGAGCTCGACGAGCTGCCGTTCAAAGCGAGCCTCAAGACCGGCGCGCGCGCCAAGCTCCGTAGCTGGGTCTTCGGCGGCGATCCCGCACTCGGCAACTGGACCTACACCGGCCCGCAGTCCGCCGCCGCCATGTCCGAGATCTACGTCAACGACCGCTTCTTCCATGAGGGCGGCAGCCGCGTCGTGTTCCCGTCTGTGCAACCCAACATCGCGAAATTCCTCGAGGCCTTCTACGCACGGAACTCGGAATACACGCGTAACGACAACGCCTCGGCCATCCTTATCGAATCCAACCGCAAGAGTTCCACGGAGGACATCTATGCGACGTATCTGATGGGTAGCGCGACCTTCGGTCGACTCAACGTCGTGACCGGCGCGCGCGCCGAGCGCACCGCCTACACCGGCAAAGCCCGCCAGCTTACCACGCCGCGCGGCATCCTCACGAAATCCACCATCGTGGAAAATTCCACGAGCTACACCAACGTGCTCCCCGGCGTGCACTTCAACTACGGCCTCGCACCCAACGTCGTGCTGCGCCTCTCCGCCAATCGCACCGTCGCCCGTCCCAGTCCCGCGGCCATGCTCCCGACCCGCCGGATCGACGACGAGGCGCGCACCATCACCGACGGTAATCCCGATCTGAAGGTCACCACGTCGGATAATTTCGACCTCAGCGCCGAATACTACCTGAAGCCCCTCGGGGTGATCTCCGTCGGTGCGTTTCGGAAATCCATCGCCGGGTTTTATTTCAGCACCGCTTCGACCGTGGTGGACGGCGAATACGCCGGCTATCGCCTCACGCGCCAAGAGATGGGCAAAGGCGGCAAAGTCAGCGGCGTCGAAGTAGAGTGGCAACAGCGTCTCAGTTTCCTGCCGGGTGCGTTCAGCGGCCTCGGCTTCGGCACCAACTATACTTGGCTCAGCTCCGAGGGAAAGTATCCCACGCGCCCCACCGATGCGCTTACGTTCATTGGCACCGCCAAAGTCACGGGAAACTTCAACGTCTCCTACGTCCACCGCGGCCTCGACCTCCGACTCTTTTACAACACCCGGGGCGACTACCTCAGCTCGGTCGGCGCCCGCCGCACGCTGGACGTGTTCGAAAAAGAACGCGCCACCCTCGATTTCTCCGCGAAATACCGGTGGAGCAAACGTCTCTCCACCTACGCGAGCGCGAAGAACCTCACCGACGCGCCGAAAATCTCCTTCCAGGGCAATGCGCCGAATCCGAACGCCATACGCTACTACGATTTCTCCGTGAACTTCGGCGTCACGCTCGACCTGTGAATCACCTTCGCCTCACTTTCGCCCGCGCCCTCGTCGCCACCGTGCTCGCGCTCAGCGTTTCCCTCCGCGGCGGCGCACTCGATGCGCCGCCGCCCGGCGCCTTCACCATCGTCGTCATCCCCGACACGCAGGGCTACCGCGGCCGTGCGACCAAGAGCACGCCGCAGAGCACAGATCCGCTGACCAATCCTGTTTTCCAAAACCACACCCGCTGGATCGCGGAAAACGTTCGCGAGCAAAACATCGTCTTCGTGAGTCACGTCGGCGACATCGTGGACATCGACAACGTAGAGCAGTGGCAGCTGGCGCGCGAGTGTCTCGACCGCCTCCACGGTGTCGTGCCCTACGGCCTCGTCGTCGGTAATCACGACATGAAGAACAATGGCGACGCCACGCTCTTCCAGCGGTTCTTCCCCGCCGAGCGCTTCCGAGCTTTCCCATGGTATGGCGGTGCCTACACGCACGACCGCCCCGACCAGCACGTCTCCGCAAATAATGCTAACAGCTACCAGCTTTTCACCGCGGCCGGGCTCGACTTCGTGCACCTGAACCTCGAGTGCAACGCCCCTGACGATGTGCTCGCGTGGGCCAGTAGCATTCTGACGAAATATGCTGCGCGCCGTGCCCTCATCAGCACCCACATGGATTTGGGCCCGTTGAACAAGCCAACCGCTGACGACGGTTTTTTTAAAGACCCCAAGGGACGCATGACCTGGGTCAAGGTCCACGGCAAACGCGGCAATAGCCCCGCGCAAATGTGGGCGAAACTCTACTCGCGGCACGCCAACCTCGCCTTCGTTTTCTCCGGCGACCAGAGCCGCACCACCGCAATGCGCATCGCCGCGCAGGGCAGCATGGGCAACTTCGTCCACTCGCTGCTCTCCGACTACACCTCGTCGGGCCCACTGCGTCTCTATCGCTTCGTGCCGGCAGAAAACAAAGTCCGCGTAATCACGTTCGACACGACGAAGCGCCAGCTCGTAGAAAACACGAGCTACGTCGCCGAGTCCACCGAGCATCAGTTCACCGTGGACTACGTTATGTCCAATCACCCTTCCCCTTCCGTCCCATGAAACGCCTCCACCACACGCTCCCAGTCCTCACGCTCCTCGCGCTGCCACTCTCGGCGCACGAGGGCCATCCGCACGTTCCGCCCGCACTCTACGCCGACAAACTCGCCTACGCGCCGCGCCCCCTGCCCGACCGCATCGTCCTCACGTGGCGCGGCGATCCCGCGACGACGCAGGCCGTCACCTGGCGCACGGATACGACGATCACCCGCGGCGTCGCGGAGTTTGCCGTCGCCAACGAAGCGGGCCGCACACTTAAGGGGGAATCCGTGACCGCGCGCACCGAGCCGCTCACGACCGATCTCAGCGAGGCGCACTATCACTCCGCCGAGTTCACCGGACTCACGCCCGAGACGCTCTACGCCTACCGCGTGGGCGACGGCGTGAATTTCAGCGAGTGGTTCCACTTCCGCACCGCGAGTCGCGATGCGAAAAAATTTACGTTCGTCTATTTCGGCGACGCGCAGAACGACATCCGCACGCACTGGTCGCGCGTCTTCCGCGAGGCGTTTCGTGAAGCCCCGCGCGCGGCCTTCACGCTCCATGCTGGCGATCTCATCAACAACGCGCACCGGGACGGCCAGTGGGGCGAGTGGCACGGCGCGCCCGCGTGGGTCAACGCCACGATCCCCGTCGTGCCCACGCCCGGGAACCACGAGTTTGCCAAGCTCGACGAAAAAGACGCCAACGCCCCGCGCACGCTCAGCGTGCAATGGCGCCCGCAGTTCACCTTGCCGGAGCACGGCCCCGCGGAGCTCGCGGAGACGTGTTACTGGTTCGACTATCAAGGCACGCGTATCATCTCCCTAGATTCCAACCGGCTGCAAGAGCAGCAGGTCCCGTGGTTGCGCGCGGTATTGGAGAAAAACCCACAGCGCTGGACGATCATCACGTTTCACCATCCGATATTCTCGCCCGCCAACGATCGTGACAATCCCACGCTCCGCGCCCTGTGGAAGCCGCTCATCGACGAGTTCAAAGTCGATCTCGTGCTCACCGGTCACGACCACACCTACGCTCGCAGTGGCGATATGGCCGGTCGAGCCCGCGTTGGCGCGATCAACGCCGCCAAGGGCTACAACCAAGTCTACGACCCGGCGATAGGCACCGTTTACGTCGTCTCCGTGAGCGGTCCAAAAATGTATGATCTTATGTCCGACGCGTGGGCCGTGCGCACCGCCGAAGACACGCAGCTTTTCCAGATCATCACGGTGGACGGCGGCGAGCTGCGCTACGAAGCGCGCACCGCGACCAACCGCCTCTACGACGCCTTCACGCTTCGCAAGCGGACCGGTCGCGCGAACGAGCTCCTAGAGACACTCCCGCTCGAGACGCGCCGCCCGCCAAAAGCCACGCCGGCCAAGAAATAACCACCGCCCGGCGCACGCCGGCCGGGCCGTGGTTTCAAATAGTCTCCAGGAGTACGCGCCGCCGATACTCCTGGGGTGTCAGCCCCGTCTGCCGCTTGAAGCAGACGGTAAAATGGCTGCTCGTTTTAAAGCCCAATTCATAGCCGATGGTTTTCACTGCCACCCCCGCATCGCGCAGGAGTTCACAGCTCCTCTCCATCAGCAGCTGATTGTAGAAATTGGCCGGTGTGCTTTGGGTGGCGCTGTGGAATAGACGCGTGAATCGCTCCTCACTGGTGCCGAGAAATTGGCAGAGATATTGCAGCCGGAACGCGTCCTTCCGGCACCAGCGCATAAATTCGTAGGCGCGGATGAAATCCCGGCGCGGCAGCCGTGGCGTAAGATCAAGCGCGCAACGTTCCACCTGCTGGCGAGGCCAGGCGCGCAGCGTCTCGACCAAAATTCGCGTCGCCAATCCTTCCACCACAATCTCGTGGCCGATGTCGCGCGTGCGCAGTTCACGCGCGATATCGACGGCGCAGTCGCGCAAGATGGTGCTGCTGAATTTTCCTGTGAAAACCGGGCCACGCTCGGCCTCCATCACGGGAAGGTGAAAGGGCGAAAGCAACCCGCTTAGACCGCGCGGTTCGACGGTGAGGCAGACGGCTTCACACCCTCTCGGACCGGCCAAATAGCCGCTCGCATGTTCGATGCCCGAGTTGCTCATCACGACTTCGCCCGGACCGACGACGGTCAGCAGACCGAGCTGCGCTTTGGACACTTCCCCCTGCAGACAGATCACGATTCCGTACTCGGAATGGGAGTGCGGTCGGTAGATCGCATTGCGCGCGGCCTGCACGTGCTGCACGCAAACCAGACCGTCGGGCCGCGTCCAAAATTTACAGAAATCCTCCGCTCCGCGGTCAGGACCGCCGAACAGCTGGCCTTTGAGCGACGAGGTGATGGATTCTGCAAACATAGCGGCGGTATGCGCGCGAGGTCGTTGGTAGCGTACTCCACCGCAAGACCCACGGGCGCAAAGAACAAATGTCTTGCCGAAGGCGAGCCCGGCGCGAGCCCATTGCGGGTATCCGGCGTTACATTTCAGCGTCGCCAGGCAGACGTGCAGGGCGTGTCACGCGATTGGCACCCAAATCGTCTGAAAGTTGAGGGCAGCCGCACGCTCGGGCGGGAAGCGAACATCGGTTGCCGTTGCTCCGCAGAGTGGGTGTCCGGAGCTTCAACGTCCGCCTGCCCGCCGATTCTTTTCTTTACCGATGAATTTTTGCTCCGCTCCGTTTCGCTTCTTTCCCTGCCTGCGCGCATGAGACCCCAACTCGTCATCTTTGATTGGGCCGGCACGCTGGTGGACTTCGGGTGTCGCGCGCCGCTGGAGGCGTTTCTCGACGCATTTGCCCGCACCGGGCTGCCGATCGACGAGGCCACGGCCCGCCGGCCCATGGGCGCCCACAAGCGCGACCACGCCCGCGAGATCCTCCACTATCCGGAAGTCGCGGCGCGGGCCCGCACCGACCTCGCTCGCGAGCCCGACGAGGCGTTACTCGACGAAATTTACACCCGCTTCGCCTCCCGGTTGGCAGAGGTGTTGCCGCATTACGCTGAACCCGTTCCGGGTGCAGTGGCTACCTTGCAGTGGCTGTATGATCGCGACATCCGCGTCGCTAGTACGACCGGCTACACGCGAGCTATGATGCGCACGTTGGAACCGATCGCCGCCGCCGCCGGCATCGCGACCGAGGCGCTGATCTGTGCCGATGAAGTCGTGCAGGGCCGGCCGGCGCCGTGGGCCTGTTTCCGCCTCGCGGAGAAATTCGGCGTCTTCCCGATGACGCGTTGTCTCAAGATCGGCGATACCCCGGCCGACATCGCCGAGGGGTTGAACGCCGGCATGGTTTCCCTCGCCGTGAGCGAGTCCGGCAATGAAGTGGGCCTGAGTCTTGCGGCGCTCGACGCGCTCCCGGCGGATACGCGCGGCGCGCTTGTCGGCGGGGCCGAGCGTCGCCTGCTGGCCGCCGGAGCGTCCGCGGTTTTGCGTAGCGTCGCGGAGCTCCCCGCTTGGATCGAACGACAACCCGCCTAGGCGCGCGTCCCCTCGAACCATGACCACCGTATCTTCAGTTCTGCCTCGATCAAGTGTCCCGGGTCGTTGGCTCGAGACACCTTGGATCTACACGGTCTGGTGCATCGTCGCCGCGTTTGGCACCTACGCGTGCATGTATGGTTTCCGCAAGCCATTCACGGCCGGCACCTATCTTGAGACGGAAACCGGTTGGAACATGAAGGCGTGGTTGGTCACGGCGCAAGTCCTCGGCTACGCGCTGTCGAAATTCATCGGCATCAAAGTCATCGCGGAGATGCCCCGCTCGCGGCGGGCCCTTGTGTTGCTCGGTTTGATCGGCGCAGCCGAGTTGGCGCTCTTGTTTTTTGCCCTCACGCCGTCGCCCTACAACACGGCATGGCTGTTCTGCAACGGTCTCTCCCTCGGTCTCGTTTTCGGGTTGGTGCTCGGCTTCGTCGAGGGGCGGCGCATGACCGAGCTGTTCGTCGCCGGCCTGTGTGCGAGTTTTATCCTGGCGGATGGTTTCACCAAATCGGTGGGGGCGGCTTTGCTAGCCGGTGGCGTCCCGGAAAGGTGGATGCCCTTCACGGCCGGTCTCGTGTTTCTCGGTCCTCTCGTGGTTTTCGTCTGGATGCTGCGGCAGATTCCGCCGCCGTCGGACTCGGATATCGCCGCCCGTTCGGCCCGCGCGCCGATGACCGGGACGGAGCGGTTGGCCATGGTGCGGCGGCACGGCGTGCGGCTGTTCGGCATCATCTTCGCCTACCTGCTCATCACGGTTTTGCGGAGCGTGCGTGCGGATTTTGCCCCCGAAATCTGGGCGGGACTCGGCCTCGGCAAACAGCCCGCCATCTTCACCCAATCCGAGCTGTGGGTGACCTTGGGTGTCGTGGTGGCCAACGGCGCGGTCGTGCTCATTCCGAACAACCGACGGGCTTTTTTTACCTCGCTCGGACTCTCGGCCGGCGGACTGGCCTTGGCGTTGTTTGCCCTCGTCGGCATCCGCACAGGTATCGTGTCGCCCTTTGTTTTCATGGTGCTGCTCGGAGTGGGGATGTATGTGCCGTATGTCGCCGTGCATACGACGGTGTTCGAACGCCTCATCGCCCTCACGCGCGAGCGGGGCAACATCGGCTTTCTGATGTATATCGCGGATTCGGTCGGCTACGTCGGCTACGCCGTTCTGATGGTCACACGCAGCGCGTTTCCGGTGAAGGAGAGCTTTCTCGGCTTCTTCCTCGATCTCGCGACGATCCTGGTCGTCGGGGCCTTTGTCGCCGTGGTGCTCTCGTGGGTGCTTTACGCCCGCCGCGCCCCCCAGGCGACCGAGTGACCCGGGGCCTCAGGCGATCCGCCGGCAGAAGGGCCGCAGCCCGACGCGGTGGGCGCCCGAGGTCATGCCGTAGTCGAAGGCCGCGTCGACGGCGTCGAGATCGAATTTATCGTGCACGAGAGAGCCAAAGGGGAAACGTAGGTGGTTCGCCTCGATGAACTCCACCGCAACGACGAGATCGCGTTCGTTGTAGTTGTGCAGTCCGCGCAACGTATGGACGTTGCGGACCAAGACCTCCGCGTTTATCTGAAGTGCCCGTTGCGGATAGGTCGCGCCGATAAACACGAGCACGCCGCCGATCCCGAGCGCGCCGAGCAGTGCCTCCATTGTTTCCGGCACGCCGCTGAAATCCAACGCCACTGTGACCGGTTCGCCTGTTTTGAGATCGGCGACGGCATCTTTCAGCGATTTTCCCGTCGTCGCCAGATTCACTGTGTGGTCGTCGCCAAACTCCCGCGCCGTCGCGAGCCGCGCGTCGTCGATATCCACCGCCGTTACGCACTTTGCGCCCGCGCTGTGGCACATCGCGCACGCGATAATACCGAGCATGCCGGCGCCGGCGATCAGCACATGCCGGTCGCGCACCTCGCCCGCCAACCGCAGCGATCCGGCCACGGTGGCAACCGAGCAATTGATCAACGCGATCACCGGGAGCGGAATCGCCGCGTCGATGCGAATGACGGGCGTATGTTTCCTCAGTACACAATATTCGCTCAGCCCGCCGTGCAGGTTGCTCGCGGGCGTGATGCGCTCGTGGCCGTATTTGAACAGATCCTCGCCCTTCTGTGGAATGCCCCGGCGCGCGAGGCAGGAGCACGGGTCCGACGCGTAGATCGCCCACGTCACCCGGTCGCCGGGGCGGAGCGGTGCGCCGCGACTGTCCACGGCGGGCGCATCCGGACCCAATTCCTCGATCGTGCCGACGATCTCATGACCGAGGATCGTAGGGGTCTTCTCGATGCGTTTCCCCGCGTAGGTATTCAGGTCGCTGCGACAGAGCGTCGTATACTCGTTGCGCACAAGGAGCTCGCCGGACCGGAGCGCGGGCACCGCCACCGTCTCGTAGGTAAACGGCAGGTCTTTCGCGTGGAAGATGGCGATGCGGCTCGTCTTCATCGGGCTCAGTTAAACTCCGTTTCGATCAACTCCGGCAACTCGGCGACACTCGGAATCACGTGCGTGTGGCGATATTTCCCCCACGCCGCTACCGGCCGCGAGCCCGTCAAAACCCCGATCACGCCGCGGCAGCCTGCGTTGGTGCCTTCGAGCATGTCGGCTGGCGTGTCGCCGACCTTGATGACTTCCGCGACGCTCTGAATGTCCAGCTGCGCCATCGCGTGGAAAATCATGAACGGCGCCGGCCGCCCGCGGTGCCCCGGCGAATGCTCCACGTCGACCGAGATGTCCACGAGGCCATCGCGCAGCCAGCCGAGGCTATCCATGATCGTCTCGGTGATCTGACGGTGAAACCCGGTGTTGGTTGCGACTTTGATGCCGTGCGCGTGGCACCAGCGAAACGTGTCCGCCGCGCCGGGGATTTCCGTCACCCCCCGCCGATAGCGCGCGATCATGATTTCCTCGTAGCGGTGAAACACCTTCGTCGCCAGCTCCACGGTTTCGGCATCCTGCGGTTTTTCAAAGTCGCGGATCGTGATCGCCTGGCCGCGCGCGCGGGCGATGAGAAACTGGTAAAGGTGAATCTTGTTCGTCCCCATGTGCAGGAGAATTTCCTCCGCGGTCGTCTCCAGCTTAAACTCCACCGCCGCCTCGTAGAGGCTGTCGCGCACGCCGATGTCGTCTTGGATCGTGGTGCCGGAGAGATCGAATACTGCCAGTTTGATTTTACTCATGAGTGTAAAGCTACGGGGAACGTGGAGGTTCAAAGGGGAAAGACGATTCTCGCGCGGGCTCAGCGCACCTCGGGCACGCTCCAACCGACAGGTTGGGTCCACGCGCGTTTGAATTCGCCTTCGACGCTCGGCACCGCCGGCGTGCCGCTCGAGGTGACGATCGCGCGCACATAAAGTTCGTCGCCTTTCAGGATGAAGGACGGCGTCAGGCCCTTTACCTCGGCCAGCACTTCGCCGATCTGCGGACCGCTGTCGGCCCGATAGTCGAGCGTCGTCTCGACGACCTTCCCCTGCGCATCGCGGCGGGGCTGGCCGTCGATTCTCACGCCCTGCCGCGTGCCGACGAAACGCGTGACAAACGTCTCCGCGCCCTCCGCTCGGATCGTCAGTGAGAGCCGCCGTGCTTTTTCGTCGAAGCGCACGTTGTCGAGCGTGACGCCGGACGTCGCGTAGAAATCTCCCGCGCGCATGGCGCGGATCAGCGACTCCGGCGTGAGATGATGCGCCCGCACCATCACCCAAGCGCGGCCCGAGGGAGAACGCGTCTTGTTGCCCTGGTAGTCGTGTGAATCATCCGTCGCTAAAGCGTAGAGTGGCGGTGCCTTCATGCCCACGAGGCGCAGCGTGCTTGCGATGTCCCAGATTTCATCGGTCGAGGGATGGTGCGCATCGCCCGGGTCGTTGTCGTTATCGACGCCGTTCCAGACTTCGAAAAATTGTTCGCGGACCACGGCCGCGAGATCCTCGGCGGTCACCCCCCATTTGTAGTTCGGATGGTTCACGTGCACCATGATCTCGCGTCCGGTGCGTGTGGCCGATTCCTCCACGGCGGTCAGGTGCGCGTTCATTACGTCGCGCACCGTGGCGCCATCGCGGGGCTTGATGAGCTCGATCAGATTCGTCGCGTTCATGTGGATCGAGCGCTTGTCAGCGGCTTGGTGCGTGATCTCTTCGGATTGAACCAGCAGAAATTTTTCGGCCGTGTCGAAGAGCGACCGGTATTCGTCGAAGGGCTTCAGCCGCACTTCCACGCTGCCCGCTTCACGACCGGGGCGTGTTTCCACCCAATTCGGGCCGAATCGTTTCAGGTATTCCGCGTAGGCATCGCGCGGCACATGCGCCGCACCGCGCCAGGGCTCGCCCTTCGCTTTCGCGGTGACTGCCGCGAGGGTCATCCAGCGCTGGCCTTGGCTGAGCACGTTGTGATCGGAGAGAGCGAGGAAGTGGTAGCCCGCGTTCCGATACCACTCGACGACCATCTCGGGAAACCCGTCGCCGTCGGACCACAGCGTGTGGGTGTGGAGGTTGCCCTTCCACCAGCGCGCTTCGGTGACCGCGCGCTGTTCCGACGCCCCCGCGCCGGTCATCAAAACGAGTCCGATCAGGAGGCGGCGAAGGCCAATGTTCATGGGTGACAGCGTGCCAACGAGATCTCGGCTGAAGCGAGGCTCAGCCGTGTTACAATTCCGCAAACCGGTGCGCGGGGTCATGGCTTTGGGAACAGCTGCCTCAAAACTGACGGCTGATTTCGATGGTGAACTGGCGGCCGCGAGGATCGGCGGTGCCGACCTGATAAGACGAGGCCAGCGCGGCCGGCGGCGGCTCGGCGTCGAACACATTGTTGATGCCGCCGCGGACGCTGACTCCGCGCAACCATGAGCGCTCGGAACGATGAAACCGGTAGGCGAGGAAACTGTTATGCGCGACAAACGGATCAACCTGGAGGTGGTAGCTCACGATGCCGTTATTGTTGATTGCCTTGATGGACTCGGGCTGACCGAGCGCATCGTAAACTAACTTGGTGGTCGTCGCACCGGTGCTGGCGAAGGCGCCGAAGTAACTGGTGAACCAGCCTGCGGACCATCCCTGGCGCTGCCAGTTGAGCGAGGCGTTGGCGCGCCATTTCGAGAAGCCGTCCCTTCCCAGACTGGAGACCACGGTGCCGGCCGTCGTCAGCTGTTCATCGCGCTGCAGATTGTCCGTGGCCTCGGCCCGGAAAACAAACTGGCCGATCTCAAACTTGGGCAGGCGGTAGTGCATCCCGAGTTCGAGCCCTGCGAGTTCGCGGCCGCCGAGATTGATGTAGTCCACGATCAAGCTGCTCACGCTGCCGACCACGGCACGCTTAGAAGCATTGGTCGGCTGCGCGGCGTTGAAGGCTGCGAAGGCGGCGCGATCAAGGTCGGACACGGCCAGACGCGTGACCGAGCCGTAGCCTTGGTAAGAACTACCGCCCGAACCCAAGTCGATCTGATTGATCGGCGTGCCGGCCGCGAGGGCCTTCTGCGTCGCGAGGTTAAGATACAGCTGGTCCAGCACGAGCGTTTGCCCGAGAGAGATCGTAGTGACGGGGTTTTTCTGTTCCATGCGCCAGTAATCGACGGTGAACGACAGGCCGCGCACGACCGGCACATCGAGCACGACGCCGGCGCTCCAATTTTTGGCGGTCTCAGGTGTGAGGGTGTCGCTACCGCGACGGAACGTGCGTCGGGGAGAGTTGGTATCGGAGAGGGAGCCGGTGACATCACCGCGATAGGGATCAGCTGCCGCGCTGACGCGAAGCACCGAAGCCGTGTTCGTCATGACCAGATTCGGAGCGCGGAACGACTCATTGTAAGAAGTCCGCAGCTTTAACCAGGAAGTCGGATTCCACGAGAGGCTCGCCTTGGGTTTGGTGCTCTGACCGACAATGGAGAAATGCTCGAAGCGGCCGGCGAGCGTGAGTTCGAGGTGCCGGATCAGGGGTACCTGGTGCGCGGGTGCGACCAGGGGCAACGCCACCTCGCTATACACTGCATAGGTGGTCTGAGCGGAAGATATCTGCACGTTTGGACTCATCGCCACGATGTCATTGTCGCCATCGCGCAAGAAGGGAAAGGCCTGTCCGGCGCCGGGGGGATTCACGCCGACGTAGGTGGGCTGCTTGTTGTCGTAGCTCTCCCACCGCACCTCGGTACCACCGGCAGCCTTGATGCGGTCACCGCCAAAAAGGCGCCAAAGTTCACCGCCAGCCTTAGCGTCCCAACTGACCAGCTTCGTCACGCCCAGACGTTTCGTCTCCACGGTCAAAGGCCCGGTGACTGATTCGGGATTTACATAGGCTTTGTCGACGACGACCTGATTGTTGACCACCTTAAACGTCGTGGGGAACGGATTGAACGCCGTGCTGTTGGTGCGCCCCAGCGCCTCGCGCAAGAGCGACTCGCGGTATTGCACGGACTCGACCTCACGGCTTTGCGCACCCGAGTAGAGCACGCCACTTTCCCACTGCCAGCTGTCGGCGAATTTTCCGCGCACGCCGCCGAGCAAGCGGAAGAAATGACTATCGACCTTGATCGCGTGGGGCTTCGTGCCGATAGGCGTCACTCCGCTGACAATGGTCACATCGGCCGGCTGCCCGGACAAGCGGGGGGTGCCGTCGGCGTTAGGGGTGCCAGCCGGGTCGTAGAAGCGTGAGCCAAAGGGGTTGTAGGGATTGGCGGCGGGAATATAGATGCCAGGCTCGTTCACGTTCTGCATATTGACCGCCTCGCGGGCGCTCACGCTGCGAGATCCGGAATACAGCAGGTCACCGAAGACCGAAAGTCGTTGATGAATTGGCCGGTCCAGAAACAGAGCCACGTTCGCCCGGTCCGTCTTGGGCACGAACGTGCGATAAAGCAGCGGATTGCCGTAGAAATTGCTTTCCTGGTTGCCGAGATCCCGCGACGGCGTCGTCTGCTTGAAATTGATTCCGCCGTCTGCGGTCGGATAGAGGTAGAAGGTGCCGTTGGCGGACAGGGTCGCGGTGCCGGC
Organism: Opitutus sp. GAS368; assembly: GCA_945874455.1. GTDB lineage: Bacteria > Verrucomicrobiota > Verrucomicrobiia > Opitutales > Opitutaceae > GAS368. The sequence goes on from CAMCHO010000071.1 coordinate 13,837, forward strand.
GGGCGGAGTGGTGCTCGTGGAAATCCCCGTGTTGCCCGTGGGGCGTGAGCCGACGAACGTGGTGAAACTCGGCTGAATCAGCCCGCGCTGATATTGGCCGTAGTTCCCGATGGTGCCCCCAACATGGAGCGCATTGTTCAAGGGCAGCGTGACACCGGTGACGGGATCGATGACCGGCCGGCCGTTCCAGGGAGCGGGCAGATTGCGGGTGAGGCGGAGATCGCTCAGGGAACTCCATTTCCGATCATGGGCGGTCATCGCGTCCCGGTAAAAATAATCGAGGGAAACCGAGAGATGCGTTTTCCCTTTGAAATATGCCTCAGAGGCGGTCACGCGCGCCTCGTTGGCCCCGCCGTGCTGGGTCATCGCGCCGCGGAAGGAGAGCTTGGCGCCGCTTGCGAGCGGAGAGACGATGCTGTTGATCACGCCTGCCGTGGCTTCCGAGCCGTAAATCGCCGAGGCGCCGTCGCGGAGGATTTCGACGCGATCGATGAGGGCCGTGGGAACGATGTTGGCGTTGGGCGAAAGCGAGGGGACGCCGTTTTCCGTGCCAGAGATCGGATGCGGCGCGATCCGCCGGCCATTAATGAGCATGAGCGTGCTGCCGGCTCCAATGCCGCGGAGGTCCACCAGGCTGACGTCGCCGCGAGCGCCTTGGGAGGCGATGATCGTTTCATTCACCTGCGGCGGTGCGGCAAAGGTGAGCGTGCCGAAAAGATCGGCTCCCGTGGAGCCACCGCGGAGCGTGATGTCCGCTTGGTTGAACACAGTAATCGGCAGCGCGGTTTCGGCATCGACGCGGCGGATGTTTGAACCCGTGACGGTCACGGCCGCGAGTTCGACTGCATTCGACGGGACAGCAGGAGGTGTCTGCGCGCACAATTGCGTTCCGCAGAGCAGGGCGAAGGCGACCACTGCATTCGTCCGGCACAAGGCATCAACGATTCTAGTTTCGGCGGAGTGTTTCATCGGGACCATGTTTTGCTCGCCCCCGCGAATCTCAACGTGCACCGACCGTCGATTGACTTGGCTTCGTCATCCATGCGCGGGCCTTTTGGACAATTTCGGTCACGGCAGTGTGACGATTCCAACTGGGTCGAGCCGCCCCACACGGTGCTCGTCGAATCCGAGGCACCCGCCGTCACCCGTCCGTCACGGTAATCACCAAAAAGCGTCGGCCCTCCGCGATTCCGTCGGGAAGTGAACATCGTCTCGGCTCGCGGGATAAATTTCACCGACGAACGTAGCGCGCGTCGCTCATCCGTCCGCCTTCGCCATCATCATGCACACCCATTCCGCTCTCGAATCATTCCGTCCGCCTACCCTCGCCTCGCTCGCCGCCCTCTGCGTCGCGTGGCTCGCTTTCGCTCTCACTGCGAATGCTGCCGCGCAGTCGCACGGCTCGATCACCGGCAACGTCTCGGATGCCAACACCGCGGCGCTTCTCGTCGGCGCCAAGGTCACCGTGACCGGCACCACCCTCGAGGCCTACACCAGCCGCGACGGGTCCTATACGCTGCCCGTCGTCCCGGCCGGCGAAGTCGAACTCGTCGTCGGTTACCTCGGCTACGAGAACACACCCGTCAAGGCGCGCGTGACCGCCGGCGCTGTGGTCACGCAAAACGTCACGCTCGGCGGCGAGATCATTCGCATGGCCGCGTTCAGCGTCGAAGGCGCCGCAGGTGCCCAGGCCCGCGCGCTCAACGCCCAGCGCGCCGCGAGCAACGTCACCAATGTCGTCTCCGCCGACTCGATGGGCCGCCTCCCCGACAGCAACGTCGCCGAAGCGCTCAAGCGCATCTCATCCATCTCGCTCGTGAACAACCAGCAGACCGGTGAAGGTGAAAACGTCGCCATCCGCGGCCTCGATAGCGGGCTCAATGTTTACACGGTCAACGGCGTCCGCGCCTCCACCGCCAACACCGGCAACCGCTCCCTCTCGCTCAACACGATGTCGGCCGACGGCCTGCAGGGCGTCACCGTATCGAAGACCCTGACACCTGACTACGATGCCGACGCGATCGGCGGCACGATCGACCTACGCACGCCGACGGGTTTCGATTTCGGCCGCCGCGCCTACCGTTTCGGCGCGAAGGTGGCCTACAACGAGTCCACTAAGAAATACAGTCCCTCCGGCACGCTCGGTTTTGCCGATGTGCTGATGGGTGGCCGCCTCGGCATATATCTCGGCGGCAACTACGAGAACAAAAACACGCTCGGCGAAGAGACCGAAAACTCCGGCGACTGGGAACTCTTCAACTATTACCCCACGACGACGCGCACGGGCATCGACGAGGATTCGTTCCAAATGCAGGGCATCGATCTCGCTCGTTGGGAGAGCAAACTGAAGCGCCGCGGCCTCAACGGCTCCGTCGACTTCAAAGTCAACGACGCGACCAAACTCCACTTCCGTTTCCAGCACTCGCAATACGACCAGACCACGAGCCGCGCCCTCTGGGATCTCCGCAACCGTCCCGAGCCCCTCGGCTTCGGCACACTCGTGCAGGCCAACGTCGCCGATGCCACCCTCGCCCAGCCGCGCGTCACCGGCTTCGATCCCGCAAAGGGTTCCGTTTACCAATACACGGCTGCGCAGATCGCCGATCAAGACCGCGACGGTCTCATCACCGACCGCGACCGCCGCAACGCCGCCAACAACGCCGCCGCGCGGGTCACCGGCGGCCGGGGCGGCACCGACGGTCTCTACTCCCTCGGCGGCGCCTCCGGCACTTGGGCCCCACGCGGTTTCTTCGTGAACCGGGCGTTCCGCCTAGAGGAAATCGAGTCCAATCTCGCCACCCTCGATCTCGGCGGCAGCACGCGCCTCGGTTCCCTCCGAATCGACGGCAACCTCGCCTACTCGTCCGGAGAAAAGAACACTCCCGTCTCCACGTCGCTCAGCTTCGCCTCCGCGGACGTCGCGCCGTTTACGCAGCAGGGCGTCTTCTTCTCGTTTGCCGATCCGAAAATTCCGAAGTGGCAGCTACCTCCCGCCGCTCAGGCCGCGGTTTACAACAATACGCTCCAGAATTTCAGCGGCAGCGGCGGCACCCAGACGTTTTCGAAAAACGTGATGGAGCTCGCCCAGGGCAACGCCCGCTACGATTTCAACCGGGGCGAACTGCCGCTGTTCCTCCAGACCGGCGCGAAATACCGCCGCGCCTCCCGTGACATCGACGTCAACGACCTCGTCGCCCTCACGCGCCGCACGCTCACGCTCGCCGATGCGAGTTTTATCATTTCGAAATACGACACCGACTACCTGCGCGGAAACTACAACTACGGCCCCATCGCCGACGGCGCGGCCGTCAAGCAGGCCATCCTCAGCGGGGACCCGCGCCTCTTTTCCGCCAGAACCGCCATTCCCGCGATCAACCAGGTCCGCTCCGACAAGACCGGCCGCGAAGCCATCACCGGCGTCTACTTGATGGGCGGCGCAAAATTGAAACATTGGGAAATCATCGGCGGCGCTCGATACGAACACACCGCCGTGAAGAACACGGTCTGGCGCAACGGCCGCGTCACACCCGCCAACCCCACGGCCGCTTCGCGCTACGACGACGCCACCGGCACCACCGGCTTCGCCGACACCAAGGCCACCTACGACAACGTCACGCCGAGCGTCCACGTGAACTACCGTCACTCCGACCGCCTCGTATTTCGCAGCGCCGTGTGGACCTCCATCGCGCGGCCAGAGTATCGCTACATCGAGGCGGGCGAGTCCTACACCTACAACACGAACGGCGAAATCACCGCGATCTCCCGCGGCAATCCCGGCCTGAAGCCCGCGTTCTCCACCAACTTCGATCTCGGTTTCGAATTCTACACGAAGAACGCCGGCATGTTTTCCGCGAACGTGTTTCACAAGCTTATCGATAAATTCATCCTTTTTAACAACGGCCAAAACGAAACCGTCCCCGGCACCGCGAACGGTCTCCCGGTCAACGTCACGCAGCCGAGCAATGGTTCCGATGCGAAGATCAGCGGCATCGAACTCAGCTTCCAGCACCAGCTCCGCTCCCTGCCTTCGCCGTTCGACGGTCTCGGCTTCGTCACCAACGTCACCTTCCAATCCTCCGAGGCCGAGACCGGGATTCCCTACCGTATCGGCAAGAAGGTGGACTTCATCAACGCCCCCGAACGCCTTTGGAACGTCGCCCTCTACTACGAAAAATACGGCTACGAAGCCCGCCTCGCCGCCACCTACAACGGCAAGTTCATCGAGGACTTTCGCACCTACGCCGTCGACAAATGGGTCCAGCCCCGCACGCAGGTCGACCTGAAGTTCAGCCGCAAGATCGGCGCCCACTGGCGCGTCTACGTCGAAGGTCAGAACCTCACCAACGAGCACATCTATTGGACCACCAACGGTCCTAAGATCAGCTTCCAGAAGGACTACACCGAAGTCGGCACCAGCTACATTGCCGGTCTGAGCTGGAGTCATTAAGCCGCTTCCGATGAGCGACCCATCGCCCGATCTGGCCTCGGAGGGAGACATCAACTTCACCCCTCGGCGCGCGGCCTGGCAGCGCACCGAGTTGGACGAGCGCACCCGCAGTTGGCTCGCCCAGGACGCGGAGCACTTCCTTCACCAGTCGCTCTCCACGCCGTGCCTCAATGCGATCGTCGCAGCGCGTGGCGTCTACCTGGAGGATGCGCAGGGCCGGCAGATTCTGGATTTTCACGGCAACAACGTGCACCAGGTCGGCCACGGTCATCCACGGGTCATCGCCGCGATCAAGGCCCAGCTCGACACCCTCCCGTTCTGTCCCCGCCGTTACACCAATCGCGCCGCCATCGACCTCGCCGAACGCCTCGGGGCCCTCGCGCCGGGCGATCTGAAAAAAGCACTTTTTTGTCCCGGCGGCACCTCCGCGATCGGCATCGCGCTGAAGCTCGCCCGCGTCGCCACCGGCCGCCACAAAACACTCTCGATGCACGACGCGTTTCACGGCGCGTCGCTCGACGCGATCTCGGTCGGAGGTGAAGCGATGTTTCGTGACGGACTCGGCCCGCTGCTGCCCGGCGCACTGCACACGCCACCGTGCGATCCGCACCACTGCGCATTCCACTGCGCCGGGCGGTGCAACCTGCGCTGCGTCGAAGCCATCGAGCAAAAACTCGCCGCCGAGGGCGACGTCGGCGCCGTGCTCATCGAGACCGTGCGTTGCACCGATGTGCAGGTGCCGCCACCCGACTATTACCGTCGCATCCGCGCCGCCTGCGATCGCCACGGCGCGCTACTGATCCTCGACGAGATTCCCATCGCGCTCGGCCGCACCGGAAAATTCTTCGCCTTCGAGCACTACGACGTCGTCCCGGATATTGTCGTGCTCGGCAAAGGTCTCGGCGGTGGCGTCATGCCGCTGGCGGCGGTGATTACGCGCACCGGCCTCAATATAGCGCCGCACACCTCGCTCGGCCACTACACGCACGAAAAGAGTTCCGTCGGCTGCGCCGCCGCACTCGCGACGCTCGACGTGATTCGCGACGAAGGGCTGGTCGCGCGCTCCGCTGAACTCGGTGCACGGGCCCTCTTGCGGATGAGTGAACTCGCCGCCCGCCACCCGCTCGTCGGCGATGTCCGTGGCCTCGGCCTGCTCCTCGGCCTCGAACTCGTCACCGACCGCGCGACGATGGCCCCCGCACGCGCCGCCGCCGAGGATGTGCTATATCACGCGCTTTCCCGCGGACTCAGTTTCAAGATCGGGCAGGGCAACGTCCTCACGCTCACGCCGCCGCTCACGATCACCGAGGCCGAACTCGACCGTGCCTTCTCCATCCTCGACGAATCCCTCGCCCTCGCCGCGACCCAACCCTCCGTACCATGAAACTCCGCCCCCTCCTCGCTTCGCTCGCTGTCGCGGCCTTTGCCGCGTTCACGTCCGTGTCTGCCGCGCCGCTCGCCCGCCACGTTGTCCTCATCGGTGTCGATGGCCTCAGCCCGCGCGGCATCCTCGAAACGGAAACGCCTCACCTCCGCGCCCTCGCGCAGCGCGGTGCCCACACGTGGCACGCCCGCGCCGTCATGCCCACCAGCAGCAGTCCCAATTGGGCTTCGATGATCATGGGCGCCGGCCCCGAGCAGCACGGCGTCACGTCCAACGACTGGCAGCCCGACAAGTTTGACATCGCTCCCGTGGTGAAAGGCCCGCGCGGCATCTTCCCGACGATCTACGGTGTGCTGCGCGAGCAACGACCCGATGCGATGATCGGAATTTTCCACGATTGGAAAGACTACGCCCGGCTCGTCGAACGCGACATGGTCGATGTGATCGAGCACCCGATCAACGACGGTAAGACCGACATGGGCGCCCGCCAAACCATGGCCGCCGCGATCAAATTTCTCGACGCGAAGAAGCCCACCTTCCTCTTTGTGCACCTCGATCATGTGGATCACGCCGGGCACCAGATCGGTTGGTTCACAGAGGAGTATTTCGCCGCCGTTCGGGTGGCCGACAAATTGATCGGCGACCTGGTCGCCGCGATCAAGCAAGCCGGTCTCGAGAACGACACGATCATCTTGACGACGTCCGATCATGGTGGTGCGGGTAAAAAACACGGCGGCGCCACAATGGGCGAAATCGAGATTCCGTGGATCATCGCCGGACCCTCGATCAAGCCCGGTCACGTGATCACCGCTCCGGTCAACACCTACGACACCGCACCCACGCTCGCCAAGATCTTCGGCCTGACGCCGCCAGCGTGCTGGATTGCGCGGCCCGTCACCAGCGCGTTTGTCCAGCCGGTGGAATAGTCGAACTAAAGTCCGGCAGGGATCTCACCACCGGAGTGTTTTTTGGCACGCAAGGTGAAGTGAGGCCCGGATCGGGGCTTTTGTTCACAGCGCTGAATTTGCCGGAATCGGAACCCTGAGTTCCGATGAACACTCAGCACACAGCTGGTGGCTCTGAATGTTACGATCAGGTGAACTAACGGGTGGCGATAGGCCGACAGCTTGACCCCCCGGGCTGTCACTCCAAACGAAGCACATGAGATTCGTCCGTTCGCTTTCGTCGCTCCTCGCAGCCCTCCTTTTGATCGCTGTGCCTTTGGTCGCAGGTGCCAACGCTGGTACCAACGCTGGTGTCAGCACCAGTGCCGGCATCGACACCGCCCGTGCGCTCGCCCACGCCGCCCCCGACGCAACCCTGCGGGAAGAATTGCTCCACGACGTGGCGACATTTTTCGCCCGCCGCGGGGACAGCGCCGGAGCGCGATCCGCTGCGGCGCAACTGCCTCCGGGCCGCCAAGCCATGGTGCTGCTCGAACTCACCGTTCACCTGCCCGACCTGCGCAGCAAGGAAGCGGAGCAACTCGCCCTCGATGCCCAGACCGCCAAAGCCCTCACCACCGACTGGCGCAAGGCCCGCGTCGCCCGACTCCTTGCTGTGACCTACGCCCGTATCGGTAAGTTCGATGCGGCGATTGCCCTCGCCCACACTGTGCCCGACACCGAAGAAAAAGCCTCGGCCTTGCAAGCGGTGGTCGGCGAACTCAACCGCGCCGG
>CAMCHO010000072.1 GCA_945874455.1 Opitutus sp. GAS368
ATCCTGTATTGAGCTGGGGTGATCATGGGGTCTGCGTAAAGGCCCCAAGCACTACCGCTCACGCAGGCCGGCGCCCACGTAAAACCAGATACTTACGTGTCGGGTTCTAGTTGGCGCCGCTGTCGAAGATGAACTGGCGTTCTACACCCACCGTCGCCCCAAAATCATACACGCCAGCGCCCCGCGCCGCGTCTCGCGCCCAGGTCCGCACGGCGATCCAGTCCGTGTACGTCGTCTCCGTCTTCGCTAAATAAAATGCACTCAACGTCACCGCGTGCGGCGCATCCGTCAGCCCATCGCTCTGATCCGCTCCCGCGATCGATGCCACGACGCTGCCCATCGTAAACGTACCCGCAGGGATCAAGACCATGCCGGCGGGCGCCGTCTAGGGTAGCACGTAAATCTCACTCGTGAAAGAAACCCCAGCGCGCGTCGCCACAAACCGGAATTGGTCTCCCGCCATGGCTGCGGCCAAGCTGCTAATGCTCAGGGAGTGCATCGATCCTGAAGCCGCGGCGGCGTAGGTCGAACCGGAAGCGGTCGACACGGCCGCGAAGGCCGTACCTCCGGATGGCTTGCGCTCCCAAACCACGGATACGCCGTCGCCCGGCACCATACTGCCAGTGATCGTGAGGGGGCTGCCGATCACCGCCGGACCGGCTCCCGGCCCATAAAGTAGAGCATTCCCAGCCGCCCCAACCACCAGCTGGGTGGAGGTCGCTAGGCGCTCCGTGGAGCCAGAACCCGTCCCGAGAGGAGCCGAAACGGAAATGGTTCCCGCCATTGCGGAGTGAGCTTCGCAAATGTAGTAAAGCGTGTCCGGCGTATCCGTCGCAACCGTCCAGACAATGCTGCCAGTTGCCGTCCCGTTATTGTTCACTCCAACATTATATGTGCCACTGCTGCTGTAGCTGCCAGCAGCCGATTGAATCCACAACTTATGCCCAGAGGCGTTGACCGCGAAGGTGTAGGTCTGGCCTCGGACCACAGATAAACTCGGATTGGAACTTCCGTTGATCACATATGCACTCGCTCCGCTGGCAGACACCGCGAACGTCGTCGGCCCTGGGACCCCGGCCCCGGCATAGAACGAGTAGAGCCCCGCGCTGCTCGAGCTGACAGCACCGAGGTTCCAGGCGTTTTCGGTCTTGCCCGCCTGCAAAATGCCATCTTTGGCCCATGCAAAAACACCCCCGGTGAAGGACGGCGCGCCGGACGTGATACTACCGCTGGATACGGAAATACCCAGAACGACATTTTGTCCGGTCTGCACGTGGACGGAATTAGGCAAACCCGTGATTAACTTCGGCAGCGCGCTGGAAGCGCCAATGCTAATCCCGATGGACTCAGCGGACGTGCCATTAAGCGCCAAACGGTAGTCTCCGACGGTGGCACTCGTTACCGTGAAGGCTTTTTGCACGTCTGAACCGACGTCAGATCCAGACTTGGTCCAAGCGTAAGTCGCGGCACCCGAGCTCACCGCCACCACGCCGAGGGCAAGCCCCGAGTCGGCCGGTAGCGCCGAGCCCTCACCCAAGCCACTGCGCAAGACTGCCGATGAGCTACCGCCGCCGCCACCGCCACTGGTCCCGACCACGAAGTTAGCCACCGCCCCCAGATTCAACGTCCCGAACGCGACCTTCAACTCGTAGGTTCCCACCGGTGTGCTCGCGGGCACCGTTGCCGTGATGCTGCTCGCGGAGTGGTTGCCTAGGATCAAGTCCAAGGTCGTGCCGCTGCTCGAAGCCAAGAATACTCTCGGCTCACCTTGATCCGCCGGGAAGGTGCCTGTGAGGGTAACCACGCCGCCCGGCGCCACTGGGTTCGCGCTCACCGCTGGGCTTACGGGCGTGACTGGCCCCGGAGCGAAGCCGTCTTCCGTGCCCGCCTGCGGCTTGTATTGACCGGTGCGGACAGTGCCAGATCGGTAGTTGTACAGCTCGATCACGCGGGTCAGTTCGATCAGCGAGATTCTGCCGTCGCGGTCCGAGTCGGCGGAGTGCAGCGAGGCGGAGGACAATGAGGCCGAGCGGATTACCAACGGGTCGGGCTTCGCCATCGTCCGGTAGCTCGTGCCCGCCGCCTGACTGGTAACGAGCGACGCGATCACTTGATCGCCGGTGGTGCCGGCCGGAACACTGACCGAGTAGCTAAACTTGATCGGGCTGGCGGGAACCGTCGTCCATGACCAGTCGAGCAGATCGCCACTCTCGTAGGGCGGACGCGCCCCGCCTTCGCTGCCGCCACTGCCGAGGTATTTCCAACCCGCCGGGAGCAGCGTGGCCCAGTCGATCCGACTAGGAGCATTTCCAGTGTAGGTGATGATATTGGTGACCACCACTGCTCCTCCGCCGTGGTATCCCGGCCCCAGCACCTGCTGGGTGACGGTGAGCGGGGACGTCGCCGAAACGGTTACCGTAACCGTCGGACTGTTCGTTACCACCCCGTTCCCATCCGTAATTCGTACCCAGTAACTGGTGGTCGCCGAGAGCGCCGGGGTCGTGATCGTCGGGGTCGTGGCGCCTGCTACCGGTGTCGTCGTGATGCCGCTCTGTCCCTGGTACCACTGGTAGGTGAGCGTCCCGGTTCCCGTGGCGGTGACCTTCAACTGGGTCCGCTCACTATTCGGGATGGTGACGTTGGCGGGCTGAGCGGTGATCGTCGGCGCCGCGCCGCCGCTCGTCCCCACCGCGAAGGTCGTTATCCCCAGCTCCACATAGCCGGACGCACCAGCGGTTCCGAACTTCACCTTCAGCCCGTACGTCCCGCTGGCCGTACCGGTCGGCACGGTCGCCTTGATCTGGCTGCCGGTGTTCGACCCCGCCGTCAGCGTCGCCACCGTCGTGCCGCCAGTCTCTAAGGTGATCACCGGCACGCTCCCCGTAGGGAATGTACCCGTCAACGTCACCTCTCCGCCCGCGGCCACCGGCTGCGGATTGAAGGTCGTGATCAGGTACTGGGGCGTCGAACCGCCGCTCGTCCCCACCACGAAGGGCTGTACACCCAGCCCCACGTAGCCGGACGCTCCCGCGGTTCCGAACTTCACCTTCAGCCCGTACGTCCCGCTGGCCGTAACGGCTGGCACGGTCGCCTTGATCTGGCTAGAGGAGTTCGACCCGGGTGTCAGCGTCGCCACCAGCGCACCGCTTTCATCCTCCAACGTGATCACCGGCACGCTCCCCGTCGGGAATGTACCCGTCAACGTCACCTCTCCGCCCGCGGCCACCGGCTGCGGATTGAAGGTCGTGATCAGGTACTGGGGCGTCGTACCACCGCTCGTCCCCACCGCGAAGGTCGTTATACCCAGCTCCACATAGCCGGACGTACTAGCGGTTCCGAACTTCACCTTCAGCCCGTACGTCCCGCTGGCCGTACCGGTCGGCACGGTCGCCTTAATCTGGCTCGAGGTGTTCGACACCGCCGTCAGCGTCGCCACCGTCGTGCCGCTTGCATTCTCCAACGTGATCACCGGCACGCTCCCCGTGGGGAACGTCCCCGTCAACGTCACCTCTCCACCCGCGGCCACCGGCTGCGGATTGAAGGTCGTGATCAGGTACTGGGGCGTCGTGGCCCGCAAACTTCCAAAGACTTCGAGTTTGGCGTAGGTGAGCGTGCCCGCGTTGCCTGCGCGGCGGTCGGAAACTTGCACCTGCCACGTGCCCTTGGAGTCCTCGCCCCAGTTGAAGGTGGAGCGGAAAGTCATGCCGGCGTAGTCGGCGCTGGTATCGTCGTGCAACTCGGCCAGAGGGCTGATGGTGCCGGAGGGCGAGACGAGGTTGATGACGAGTTCGCCGCGTTTCGCGTGCGTGATGTGCACGGTTACGACGGTCTGCTCGACGCGCAGGTTTGAGGCGCTTAGGTCGAAGGACCGGGTGATGCCGGTGTTATTACTGTCGGGGATGACTACAGTCAGGGACTCTTGCTCAGAGGCAGTGGAGGTCATCCCCGGGAGATTGGTCCAATTTTTGGCGAGTGCGACGGCGGCCCCGGCGTTGACGCGGCCGGCACCGAAATTGGGGTTGAACTTGAAGCCGGCCCCGTTTGTCCGCCACTCGTTGTTGGTGGGGTCCGTCTGCGTGGCTGAACGAATCAGCACTTCCTGCACGTCGCGCCAGCCGAGATTGGGATTAGCTTGGAGCATCAGGGCGACGACGCCGGAGACCACCGGCGCAGCCGAGGAAGTGCCGTTGTAGTTCTGCGTATAGTTGCGGTCAGCGAGATCGTCAGGACTGACCGGGCCGGCGGTCACGTCGGAACGATTATAGCCAAAATCGCCGACCAAGTCAGTGGTGGTGGTGCCTTGGGCGCGCGTGGCGTCATTGCCGGAGGGGGCGGTCACAACGAGACAGGCACCGCGTTCACTGTAGTCGGCGCGCTGGCCGAGGTCGTTTAGCGCGGCGACGGAGACGGTGTAAATGGAGCCGTTATAGGAGTCATAGCCAGCGTTGTCCAATTTCGCGCCACCGTTGCCGGCCGCCCAGACGTAGATGCTGCCTCGGCCACCGCGTCCAGAGGTCACACCGTTTTTCAAGGCGGCCAGTGCGAGCGTGCCGGCTCCACCCTTCACGGTGCCGTCATCGTTGGGGCCCCAACTGTTATTGTAAATGTGGATAAGGGAGTTGTTATGCGAGAGCGCTGCCCCTTCCTGCGGGTCGCCAGCCGTGCCGCCGATGAGCCGCAGGCCCACAAGCGTTGCCTCGTAGGCCACTCCCGTCGCGCCGACGCCGTTGTTCCCGCGCGCGGCGATCACGCCGGCGGTGGCGGTGCCGTGAGAGTCGGCATTGGGCTCGTCCTTCGCATTTTTGCCGGAGCCGCCCTCGGGTTTCGGGTCATCGTCACTATCGCGAAAGTCGTAGTCTATCGTGGTGTTCGCGTTGGCAGCCAAGTCTGGGTGGGAGTATTCTAGTCCGTCGTCGATTACGCCGACGGTAATGCCAGTGCCCTTGTACGTCGCCCACACGTCGACCACGTTGATGTCCGCATCCGCAGTCGCACCGTTTTGGCCGGTGTTACGAAGGGTCCATTGCTGGTTGAAGAGCGGGTCATTTGGGACGGACCGTTTAGCCAGCTTCCGCTTCAGCACCGGTTCGACGTGCTCGACCCCGGCCATGGTGGCCAATGCGGCGGCCACTTTTAGTGCAGCGCCCGGCTGGGTGACACGGAGGATGTAATGACGCGGCGCGTAGGGAATCTCCAGCCCTGCATCTGCGCCGACCTCTCTTGCCAGCCGGGCTACATCCGTCCCAGCGGCCAACCGCACAAGCACCTCGCGCGTAAGCACACGGCGGTTTGATTCGGTCCGTGCCTCGCCCTTGGGATACAACACCAGTTCTCGGATATCGGTATCGCCGATCACCTGCGCCCGAACGCGCGAGGTTGCACCGATCACCGCCTCGGCACGATCACGGCTGAGGTTGTGCAACTCATCCTCGGCGACAACATACACCGTGGCCTGGCCCGAGCCGGTGCGGACGGTGTGCTCCTCGGCCTGGGCCGTGGCAAGCATGGTCACGAACGACAAAATGAGGGAGAGGGGGAATAGCTTCATAATAAATTTTATGAGTCACGATTGGGAAGACCAGCTTTCTTCATCCCCGCGCGCTTTGACCGCTTGGCGAGAATTCCTTGCTCTTCTTTGCTTAAACGAACGGTCAGGACGGCAGGCATAGGATGTCTTTTGAATGCCATTGCTGATGCCTGTCAACCCAGCTCCGAGTGCTAAGAAACTGAATTTGCAGCGGATGCGTCCCGCTGATCGTTAAAAGAAAACTGGGTGGGCGGTGGTTCCTCCGCCATCAAGCCACGCGCGACGCTCTCCGGTCGGAAGCATCAGAAAATCGGGCGAAGAGCGGAAGTCCGGTCTACCCTCTCCCCTTTTACCTACCCCCTATTACCTACAGCCTGTTACCTGCCGCCTGCCTCCGCGCCCCCTCCGCCCTCCGCTCCGCTCCTCCTCTGCCTCGGGCCTGCTTTAGGGGACTGAACTGCGGGCCGGGCGGAAGCCGACGTTGAAGAACCGGTAGTCCGGGGAGCGGATGTAGTCCCGGTACGCCGAGCGGGCGCCGTAGGTGTCGCCGTAGCCCCAACTGCTGCCCCGGAATACCCGAACCGAACCCGAAGCAGCCCCCCGTGGATCCGTCACCGCCCCACTCCCGTAGCTTCCATACCAGTCCCAGGTCCACTCCCACACATTACCCACCATGTCCGCTAACCCATACCCGTTCGCCGCAAATACCCCCACCGGTGACGTGTAGGGCTCGCCGCCCGTCGCGTACGTCGGATGATAACCCCGCGTCGTACTCACGTCATAGGCGTAGCTCGTACTACTATTATAGTTTGCTTGCACGTGCGTGATCGTATCGCCCCACGGAAAACGCTGAGCACTCGCGCCACCTCGCGCCGCGTACTCCCACTCCGCTTCCGTCGGTAGACGGTATCCGTTCGCTCCCCACTTCACTTGCGCCGCCGTCACGTTCACATTCCCCCCTGTCCGGTAAACCAGCGTCTGTGCGTCGTTCGTGTAGTACACCGGCGTCAATCCCTCCCGCTCACTCTTCGCATTACACCACTTCACCACGTCATACCACGACACCGTCTGCACCGGGTGCGCCTCTCCTTTCCCGGCTCCCACCGTCGCCCCAAAATCATACACCCCTAAACCTCGGGCCGGATCCAGCGCCCAGGTCCGCACCGCCACCCACTCCGCGTAGGTCGTCTCCGTCTTCGCTAAATAAAATGCACTCAACGTCACCGCGTGCGGCGTCGCATCCGTGAGCCCATCGCTCTTGTCCGCTCCCGCGATCGATGCCACCACGCTGCCCATCGTAAACGTACCCGCAGGGATCAAGACCATGCCGACTGGCGGGACTGGCCCGGCTGGTACGGCTGGCCCTGGGGCAAAGCCGTCTTCCGTGCCAGCCTGCAGGTGGTAGGCCCCCGTGCGCAGGCTCCCTATCCGATGATTATACAGCTCAATCACCCGCGTCAGCTCCAGCAGGTCGATGCGGGCATCGCGGTTGCTATCCGCACTGTGGTAGATCCCGCTCAGCATTTTCACCACCAGCGGATCTGGTTTCGCCAATGTCTGATAACTCGTCCCCGCTTGCTGGCTGCTGACGAGCGCGGCGATCACTTGATCACCCGTCGTCCCCGCGGGGACTTTTACCATGTAACTGAATTCCAGCGGGCTCGCGCCGACCGTCGTCCAGGTCCACTCCAAGAGGTCTCCGCTTTTGTAGGTCGGCCGCACCCCGCCTTCCTGGCCACCACTCCCGAGATATTTCCAACCACTCGGGAGCAGGGTCGCCCACTGCACGCTCGTCGGAGCGACTCCCGTATACGTGAGCGTGTTCGTGATCGCCACCACCCCGCCCGCCTCATAACCGCTGCCCGCGATGACTTGGGTCACCACCAACGGAGAACTCGCCGAGACCGTCACCACCGCCGCCCCACTGTCGCCCACGTTGCCCGCCGCATCCGTGATGCGGACCCAATAACGTGTCGTCACGCCAAGCCCGGGCGTCACCAGGGTCGCGCTAGTCGCTCCCGCGAGCGGCGTCGTCGTCACGCCGCTCGCCCCTTGGTACCATTGGTAGGTCAGCGCCCCGCTACCCGCCGCCACCACGTTCAATTGCGCCCGATCGTTCGCCACAATCACCACGTTCGCCGGCGCGCTCGTGATTTGCACGATGGGCGTGACCGTGAGCACCGCCACCGCACTCGTGACTGCGCCCGCCCCGTTCGTCACCACCACCGTGTAGCTGCCCGCATCCGCGCTTTGCACCGAGCTAAAAGTCAACACCGCGGCGGTCTTGCCACTGAGCGTCGCCGTGCCTTTTTTCCATTGGTAGGCGAGTGGCGCCAAGCCCGCGGCTTCGACCGCCAAGCTCACCGCACTCCCTGCCACCACCGTCCTGCTCGCCGGCTGATTCACAATCGTCGGCTGTGACCCAAAGCTCGCCGTCACCTGCTTGCTCACCGTCAGCGTCAGGCTGAGGGGCACCGCCGCGCCACTCGCATCGCCACCCCAACCCGTGAACCCTTCCCCAGTCTGCGCGATCGGCGTCACTGTCACGACGTCGTTCGCCGCGTAAACATTCTTGGCGGGAGCCACCGTCACCGCACCCCGGCCAATCACCTCGACCGCGAGGGTCACCTGCCCCACGTCGAGCGGACTGAAGAGGGCCGCGATCGTCGGCGTCGGCAGCGTCACCGTAAAGTTAAACGGGACCACACTCAGACTCGCGCTGGCCGCTCCTCCCCAAACGCCGAAGTAAGCACCGGCCCCCGGCTTGGGCGCGACCGTGACCGAGCTCCCGTAGCCATAGGGGCCCGTGGCCGGGTTGAGCACCAGCGTGCCATTCCCCGTAATACTCGTGGTGAGCGTCGTCCCAAAACGGCCTTGGAGCGTGCGCGCCGCGTTCATCGTCACGCTGAGCGTGCTCGTCGTCGCCGTGCTGTCGCCCGTCCAGTTCATCCAGGTCCAGCCGGTCGCGGGCGTCGCCGTGAGCGTCACCACCGTACCACTCAAGTAGCGAGTCTCACTCCCATTGACAGTAGCCGCAGGGCTCCAGGTGACCGTGCCGCCGCCCGGCGAGGTGACGGTGAGCGCGTACGTCGGCACGATCGTGACCGTGAGCGGGGCACTCGCTTTCGTCGAAAAATCATCTCCATCCACCACGAGCGCGCGAATCGTCTGCGTCGCTGCAATCGTGATCGGGCCGGTGTAGGTCAACGATCCGCCAATAATCGGGGACTTCCCATCCAGACTATAGTAAATCGTGCGGTTGACGATATTGGTGGTGATCGTAACCACCGCGGAGTCACCGAAGGTGCCCGCGCCGTCGCGATACGTCGCGCTGGCGGTGATCAGCACTTCGCGGTTATCGACGGCGAAGAGTGAGGACTGGGCTGACCGCGTGGCGCCAGTGAGGGCAAGCACCCAGCCGCCGAGGAGGGCGTAGCCAACGAACCAGCGGCGGAAACCTCGCCAAGGTGCAGAGAGGATATTCATAGAAAAGCGAGATCAGGTGGCGGCGCGAGTGGCGGCTGGCAGGAGCCGTCGGGAAAAGCCGCCGGGGAGGCCCCGTGCCCAAGCCCGGACGCTGCGGACCGCGCACTTTCGTGGTCGCCCGCGACCGGCCGATCGCCGCCGCCGCCGCCCGCGCCCACGCTCAGCCCCGGCGCGCCGCCACGGCCTCCCGAAATCGAGCTTTTTGCACCAATGATATTCATTAAAAAAATTCGAACCCGTGACCGCCCTACCCTGCCTGCCCTTCGTCCCCCCGCCTTCTGCCCCTGCCCCCTTTCCCGCTGCTCCCTGCCGCCCCGACCTACCCCGCGCCCGCTCCGCTCCCCCTCTGCCTCCGGCCTGGTTTTCAAGGGACTGAACTGCGGGCCGGGCGGAAGCCGACGTTGCCGTCCCGGACGTCCGGGTCGGCGATGCCCCGGAACGCCGAGCGGACGTAGTAGGCCTCGTAGTTCCAACCGCCGCCCCGGTGCACCCGATGCGCACCCGATGCAGCCCCCCGTGGATCTGTCACCGCGCCACTCCCGTAGCTTCCGTACACGTCCCATGTCCACTCCCACACATTACCCACCATGTCCGACAACCCATATCCGTTCGCCGCAAAGACCCCCACCGGTGACGTGTGCGGCTGGGCGCCCGTCGCGTACGCTGGATGAAGACCCCGCGTCGCACTCACGTCATAGGCGAAGCTCGCGCTACTTGAATAGTTCGCTTGCGCGTGCGTGATCGTATCTCCCCACGGGAAACGCTGACCACTCACCCCTCCTCGCGCCGCGTACTCCCACTCCGCTTCCGTCGGTAGCCGGTACCCGTTCGCTCCCCACTTCACTTGCGCAGCCGTCACGTTCACATTCCCCGTTCGATACACCAGCGTCTGCGCGTCGTTCGTGTAATACACCGGCGTCAATCCCTCCCGCTCACTCTTGGCATTACACCACTTCACCACGTCATACCACAAAACGGAATGCACCGGGTGCATGTCCCCTTTGCCCCCTCCCACCGTCGCCCCAAAATCATACACCCCAAAACCACGCGCCGGATCAATCGCCCACGTCCGTAACGCCACCCACTCCGCGTATGTCGTCTCCGTCTTCGCTAGATAAAATGCACTCAACGTCACCGCGTACGCCGGCGCACTCGTGAGCCCATCGCTCTTGTCCGTCCCCGCGATCGATGCCACCACGCTCCCCATCGTAAATGTACCCCCGGGGATCAAGGCCATCTCAGGATCCGCAGTCCGCACCGCGACCGACGCCGCCGACGACGCACCCATGCCGCCACTGTTGGTCGCCGCGACTGTAAACGTATAGAGGCCCCCATTCGCCAGCCCCGTAACCGTGATCGGCGAGCTCGCCCCCGTCGCGCTAATGACCTCTCCAGAAAGCGACGTCGCTTTCACCGAATATCCCGTAATCACAAACGAGCCTACATTGCTCGGCGCCGAAAAGCTCACCACCGCCTGCCCATTTCCACCCACCGCGCTCACATTCGTCGGCACTCCCGGTGCCTCTAACCTGCGGGCCGGGCGGAAGCCGAGGTTGACGTTCGAGTTGACTGGGTAGTTGTTGAGCCGGTTCGCCGAGCGGGCCATGCTGGCCTCGAGGTAACAACCGCCGCCCCGGAACACCCGAAGCTGACCCGAAGCAGCCCCCCGTGGATCACTCACCACCCCACTCCCGTAGTTTCCGTACCAGTCCCAGGTCCACTCCCACACATTACCCGCCATGTCCGCCAATCCATACCCGTTCGCCGCAAAGACCCTCACCGGTGACGTGTAGGGCTGGCCACCCGTCGCGTACGTCGGATGATTACCCCGCGTCGTACTCACGTCGTAGGCGAAGCTCGCGCTACTCAAATAGTTCGCCTGCGCATGCGTGATCGTATCGCCCCACGGGAAACGCTGACCACTCAACCCTCCTCGCGCCGCGTACTCCCACTCCGCTTCCGTCGGCAACCGGTACCCGCTCGCTCCCCACTTCACTTGCCCAGCCGTCACGTCCACATTCCCCGTCCGGTACACCAGCGTCTGTGCGTCGTTCGTGTAGTACACCGGCGTCAATCCCTCCCGCTCACTCTTCGCATTACACCACTTCACCACGTCATACCACGACACCGTCTGCACCGGGTGCGTGTCCCCTTTGCCCTCTCCCACCGTCGCCCCAAAATCATACACGCCAGCGCCCCGCGCTGCGTCTCGCGCCCACGTCCGCACGGCGATCCAGTCCGTGTACGTCGTCTCCGTCTTCGCTAAATAAAATGCACTCAACGTCACCGCGTGCGGCGTCGCATCCGTGATCCCATCACTCTTGTCCGCCCCCGCAATCGATGCCACCACGCTCCCCATCGTAAATGTACCTGCAGGGATCAAGGCCATGCCGTTGGTATCGTCGACCACGACATCAACCTGCACCTGAGGAAACAGTTTGGCGGGCCACTGGGTACTGGCGAGTTGCCACGTGATCGTCTTCGTCGCTGGCGTCGGCGTGGTCGCGACATCCCGCCCCACGGCACCGGAGAGGCCCGCGTTGAGGACTTCCCACGTCGTACCCGCATCGCGCGAGGCCTTGACGACCACCTCACACCAAGCGCTCAGCGGGTGGCTCAATTGATACGAAATGATCACCTCGCGCTGCCCCGGAGTCTGCGCCGCCGTCACGTTTGTGACCACCGGTTGCCCGCGCGCCGCTGGCATCCCCACGCCCACCGCGGCAACACTCGCCACCGCAAGGAAAAACCCGTGCCGCCAAGCCGAAAAGAGGGAGCCAACGTTCATGATGAAGAATTGCCAGTATCGCTCAGTAGGGAAGCCAAGGGACGAACCCGGCAACACTCAGTGCAGGCGGCTCGCTCCCCAAAGACAACCCGCAATGGAGAAAAAACGCCATGCCCACGGCAGGGGATGAGGACAAAAAAGGGGTCAAACTAAAATCCTCCTACCCTCGACCGGCGGTTTCATTAATTGGAAAAACGTTTGAGTGGTGCCGGGCGGAGGGAATTGAACGGGTGGAAGATCCCGGCCCCGAGCCTCGGAATGTGAGGTAGGAAAATTTTGTTGGTAGGAAAATTTTTCGGAGACTGACCAGCCCGCTTTCTCGAGTGCGTAGTCCCGCCTGTCTGCGGCTTGGAAAATCTTCCTAGTAAAAAATGCAGAGAACAACAGTCCCCCTCTTTTACCGCACATTTTTTTGCCGAATAAGAAGTCAGCGCATCGTGGTGCCCCATCCATAGACCTTAGGCTGGGAAAACGGGGGTAGAGTAGGCAGGAGCTGGCCGAGGTGAGTCAGCCAACTCCCGCCCCTCATCAAACCGGACGGGCTGATTTCCCGCATCCGGCTTTCCGAGAACCTACATCGCAAAGCGATCGGCGCCACGCGCACGCCGAGGAAGCGGCCAGCGTTGATCGTGTCCGAGCAGACGTTCGTCGGAGAAGAAACTGAACAGCCCATGCGTGCAGTCATCCTGCCGCCACAGCCACCGCCGCACGCGGTTTTGCAGCCAGACTTGCTGGCCGGCCAAACACGCGGGTGCTGTGTCCGGAGTGGTCGGTGTTGGACCAGCCGCGGGTGATGCGCTTCACCCGTCTGACTGCCTCGGCGCAACTGCGGTGTTTCGTCCAGTGATTGAGTTCTTCACGGACGGCTTCCCGTAGGTGCAGCCGCGCTTCGGGGGCTGGGTTCCACGTGCACGCAGCGGTTGCCCGTGCGCAAACTGCGTCGCCACGAAAAGTCGCAACCGAGGAAGCGGAAGGAATCCTGCTGGAAGTTCACCAGCCGGGTTTTCGCTTCGTTGGTTGCGCATGGCCACAAACGCATGGCGCCGCCAGCCGAACCGCTCCGCCGCTGCGCACAGCCAGGTCTGCACCGACTGCGTCACACCGTTGCTCGCAAACAGGTCGCGCCGGTAGTTCCCGCGATTAATCACCTGATAATTCCAATTTGCTTCCAATATTAGCCTGATTTGCCCGGAGGCAGGAGCCTGCTTGCGGGCGATCCAGGACGTGGTCAGTCGGTGAAATGTAAAATCGCCCGCAAGCAGGCTCCTACAAAAAACCGGTGTTCGTCTCAGCTTGAACGCGCCTTGGGAATAACCGGCCCCCGCCCACTCGATTCTCACCTTGCGCGCCACGCCTTGCATGCGCCCCGGAGATTATGCCGTCTGTAAAGAGTCAATACGTGATCCCTTCGGCTCGCCCCATCCGCGCCGTTCGACCGTAGCCTAAGCGTATCCACCAATCTGATCGGTCTTGGAATATTGCCGCAGACACTCCGCGCGCGCCACCCTCCCATCTCACCGACGCCCCCCCTAACACTCCCACAAAATAATTTGAATCCGCAGCCACACCCGGTTTCTTTCGACGCCCACGGCCCATTGCGGTCCCGCCATGAAGCACCTCCCCTCCCCCGGCCGATTTTCCACCGACACCACCTCCCGATGATCAACCGCCACCCCGCCCACCTTCCCGTCGCGATCCTGACCGCTGTGCTCCTCGTCCTCGGGCACTCCACCTCGGCGCAAACCGCACCGCCCACCCCGGCGGCCGTGACGGCCGCACCAACCCCCGTCCAGCTCTCTCCGTTCGAAGTCAGCACCGAGCGGGACACCGGCTTCGCTGCCGCCAGCTCCCTGGCCGGCGGCCGTCTCGCGAGCGACCTCCGCGACACCCCTGTCGCCTACTCCGTCATTACCCGCGACTTCATCGACGCGCTCAATCTCACCGATCTCCAAAGCGCCGCCGAGTGGACGACCTCCAGCACCGCGTCGGTGGACAACGGTCAGCAGAATTTCTTTTTCAACCCGGTCCAATACACCGTGCGCGGTGCGGGTGGCGGCCGCCCCCAGCGGAATTTCTTTCCGCAATTCAACAACGGCGATTCCTACAATCTCGAGCGCTACGACTTCGGCCGCGGCCCCAACGCCGTCCTCTTCGGCAACGGCTCGCTCGGAGGTATCAGCTCCTCGACCACCAAGCGCGCACAAACCAATCGCCCGCTGCGTCAATTCCAGTTCGCCGTCGGCTCCTGGCGAAACTACCGCTCCACCTTCGACATTAATCAGCCCCTCTCAGACAAAGTCGCCCTCCGCGCGGCCGGCGTTTGGGGTGATGCGTCCAGCTGGCGCATGAAGGACTACGACAAGCGCAAAGCCCTCTTCCTCACCACCACGGTGAAACCTTGGCGCAACGCCGAACTCCGGATCGAAGGCGAATACGGCAACAACTCCCGCCAGTCTGCCTCCACGTTTATCAACGACCGCTTCTCCGGCTGGGACGGCACGACCTACAACGCCCCACGCGCCCTCGCCACCCTCCCCACCACCGCCAACGCCCAAGGCATCAATCGCCGCGGCGCGAACTACTTCGTCTATCAGCCGTTCTCCGCGCCCGACACGATCTTCCACTACCAAAACGATCCCATCACCGTCGCCGGCGGCAACACTGCACAGACGCCCATCGCCGGCTTCGTCCAAGGCACCAACCTCAGCTTCAACACCGCCGGCGGCAACCTGCTCCACGAAATCAACGTGCCCGCCGGCCGCTTCGCTAACGCCGAGCGCTTCTCCTCCTTCCGCACCCCGCCCGAGGAGTTCACGATGTCGCCTGATCTGCCGATCCTCACGCAGCGCTTCAAGGATCTGCAGCTCACCTTCAACCAGCACTGGGGCAACCTCCACTTCGAGATCGCCGGCGATATCAACCGCACTGCCGCCATGACCAACGGTGAACCCAACCGCGACCTCCCCAATATCTTCATCGACATCAATCGCGTCCTGCCCGACGGCCGCCCCAACCCGAATTTCCTCGTGCCGTATGGCGACGGCCAGTTCTCCCGCGGCTTCCGCGACTACGCGGAAAACAACGTCCGCACCGCCGTGGCTTACGTTTGGCCGACCCGCTTTGGTCATTTCACCGTCAATTCCCTCGCTGGCTCCAACAACAGCGAAAACACGAGCGACTTCCGCTACCTGAGTGTGAAACAGGGCAACGACCCGCGTCGCTGGGCCTTCAGCAACCAACGTATCCGCATCCGCCGCTACTGGAACAACGACTCCCGCCCCACGCCCGATCTCTCCCTCCGCCAGCTCACGTATTTCGATCCCAACCCCAATCCCGTCTTCACCTCCGGCGTGCCGATCCAGCCGATTTGGGCCATCGAGGCCGACCGCCGCGACACCCAGAATATTACGACCCAGCGCTTCAAATACGCCCTCGCCTCGCTGAACGCCAAATTCTTCAAGGGCCGCTGGATCGTCCTCGGCGCCGTGCGCAAGGACGACTACTTCTTCCAGTCGCGCCAGCAGATCCATCAGGGCGACTACCCCTCCGATTGGGACGCCCAGCACCGCATCCTCCGCTCTGGTGCACCCGCCGACTACGCGGCGCTCACCTTCACGCCTCGCGACCTCAATGGCAACGCCACCGGCCCGGTGCAGGAGGCGGCCATCCGCCCGCGCGACCCCGTCGCCGGCGACCGCCTGCCGCAATACGCCAACGTCCGCTTCAAGGACGACTTCAACCCGCCGCCCGTCGAGGGCAAGCAGGTCACCCGGAGCATCGGCACCGTCCTCCATCTCGCGAGCTGGTTGAATCCCGCGGTTAATTTTGCCGAGACCTTCAACCCTCCCGGCTCCATCGTCCGCATCGACGGCCGCTCCCTCGAGCCCACCGTCGCCACCGGCATCGACTACTCGCTCCGCATGGAGCTCTTCGGCAACAAGCTGAATCTGAATTTCACCTACTACACCACCGAAGAGGTCAACAATACCATCCCGCAGGACGGCCCCGGCTTTTTCAACAGCCTCTACGACGCCAACGTCGTCGGCGACACCTCCTCGACGGGCCGCAATATCCGAGGCTTTGGCCGCCTGCCCAACCAATACCGCGACACCCGCACCCGCAGCGGCGACGGCTACGAATTCGAGGTCACGTTCAACCCGACCCGCGCCCTCCGCCTCACCGGCAACGTCGGATTCCCGAAACTCTATGAGGCCGACGCCTACCCCGACGTGCGCGCCTACATCGACCGCAACGCCGACGCCTTCAAACAAATCGCCACCGATGCCGGCGTGATCATCGGCGCGGATAACATCGCCCGGGTGAACGAAACCATCCCGATCAACGAACGCTCGTCCGACGTGAACGGCGCCGTCACCGCCTACAACAATATCTACAGCTTCCGCCGCAATATCGTGGACGGAAAGCGCCTCCAGCAGGATCAGCCGATCGTCAACCTCTTCGCCGACTACACGCTCCAAACCGGTCGCCTGAAGGGCCTCCGTGTCGGCGCCGGCGTGCGCTACCGCGGCAAACAAATCTACTGGTCCAAGGTCGAGGACACCATCCCGGATCCCACCAACCCGCGCGCAGCCATCGACGATCCGACCAAGGATGCCTACACACCCGCCTACACACCCGACGACTACAAGATCGTCACCGCTACCGCGGCCTACACGTGGCGCTTCAAGAACCGCCGCGAGGTCGGCCTGAATCTCGTCATCAACAACCTCCTCAACGACCGTGGCCCGACTTACTCGTCGACTGCGCAAAACGCGCACGTGATGCGTCCGCTCAACAACGACTACACTAGCCCGGCCCGCGAGACCGTCCCGCGTTATTACGCCCTCAAGCAGCCGATCAGCTATACCCTCACGCTCACGACGAAACTCTGACCCGCCGCGACCGCCGTCCGCCGCCAGCGTCACCCGCGCCTATCGGACCGGCGGCTTTCCAGCCGCCGTGCGTGGCTCCTCTTTTTCCAATTCGCTTTCAGGAGGAGCCTAACTGGCTTGGAGACAGGAGCCCGCAAGCAGGCCTCCACACGACGTTATTGGCCTCACCTTAAAGGTGACGGGGATGAGCTGGAAAGATGCAGCGAAAATTGACCGAAGTCCGGGCGACGCTCCTGTCGCCGCTCTACTCCACCGCTCCAGCCCTATCCGCCCGTCTCGCCCGCCTTTCCACCGCATCGTTTGGCTTGGCTGTCGCCTTCAGGGGGACGCGATCCGCCCGTCGCAATGCACTCGGCGCTTCACCCGCGATTTGTTTAAAACAAATATTCGGCCCCGGATAAATATTTCGGATCCCCCTGTTTCCGGCGCGTAAACCCGGCGACAGACATTCTCCGGTTCCCGAGCAATCCTAGGCGACCGTTGAGTTCGTCAGGTGGGGTTAGCGGCCGGCGGCCCTGCCTGCCCGGTCTGGCGGGCTTGTCGCCGCGCCCCACCGGCACGGAGGCCTGTGGCTACCGCAGGCCCCATCGCCCACCCACGGAAATCAACGACGAATCACATTATTTTGAATACGCCTTATGCCAACGGCCCGTATGTTTCAGACTTTGCCATTGTAGGCCCGGCCGTTGGGCGGGCAACCCCGCCACCGGCCGGGCCTACAGCGGGCAACCCGGCCTACAGTCTAGAAACCAAAGGACGTTGGTATTAGTCGCGGCTGAAGCCCTGTGCGCGGTGGAGGCGTAGGGTTTCGGCGAGACGCTTGGCGATGTCAGGGTGGGCGGCGGAGACGTCTTTCGCTTCGGCGGAATCATCGGCGAGCTGGATGAGGCGCGGGCGGAATTGGTCGGCCTTCGGGCCGGTCGCGGCGGGGGCCTTTTTTCCTTTGGGCGCAAGCGGCACGCCCTCGATCCACTTCCACGGGCCGCTGCGGATCGCATAGACGCCACTCGCGCTTTGGAGAATGAGGTCGCGGCGCAACGGCTGCGGGTTGGGCGGACCGGTAAAGGCGGCGAGCACGTTGACGCTGTCGGGCGCAGTGGTGGTGCGGTCGAGGTTCGTCTCGCCAACGACGGCGGCGACCGTCGCAAAAATATCCACGACGCCGATCATCTCGTTGCTCGTCGTGCCAGGGGAAACCCGGCCCGGCCAGCGCACGAGGAACGGCACCTTGAAACCACCCTCCCAGATGTCGTGTTTTCCACCGCGCAGGGCGCCGTTAATTTTCAGGCCAGCGTTCATCGCGAGTTGGTTGGTTCCGGTCTTGCCGCCGGGATTAACGACGCCGCCGTTGTCACTGGTGAAAATGATCAACGTATTTTCGAGCGCGTTTTGTTTTTCAAGCGCGGCCAAGATCCGCCCGACGCTGCGATCAAGGTCATGGATGAAGTCGCCATAAGGTCCGGCCTTGCTGGTGCCGGTGGTCTCGGCGGAGGGCGTGACCAACTCGTGCACCGCGACGGGGGCGAAATAGAGGAAAAACGGCGCGGGCTGGCCGGCCTGTTTCGCAAGCCAACCGACGGCGCGCTCAGTGAGGTCGCCCATGGTTTTCGGGTCGTCGCGCTCCGGCGCATCGAGGCCGAGCTTGCCGGTCGCGGGGGCGAGCTTGTCGGAGCGCAGGCCGAAGACGCGGTGATTTTCCACGAATACGCGGGTGATGTCGTTGTGGTTTTGCGGCACCGCGAACTGGTAATCGAAACCAAGTTCGAGCGGGCCGGGTTTGAGTTCCTTGGTGTAATCGACCCGCGGCGCGGTGCCGTAGCCAAGATGCCATTTGCCGACGAAGCCGGTGGCGTAGCCGTGCTTCTTCAAGAGCGTGGCGATCGTGGGGCGGCCAGGCTCGATGAGCAGCGGATCGAGGGTGTTGGCGACGCCACCGTGATTGAGCGACGTGCGCCAACAGTAGCGGCCCGTCACGAGCGCGTAGCGCGTCGGCGTGCAAACCGACGACGGCGTATAGGCATCGGTGAAACGTCGCCCTTCGCGCGCGAGACGGTCGAGGTGGGGCGTCTGAATGAGCGCGGAATCGGCGCCGTAGGCACCAAGACTCCCGTAGCCGTAGTCATCGGCAAGGATGACGACAATGTTGGGCGAGAGCGGAGCGGCCGCCAGGGCGAGGGCAAAGCAAGCGACGGCGAATGTGGCGAAGATGCGGATCATGGTGGGGAGGGAAGCGGGGACGGCAGTTCATCGCTGGCAACAGCGTGTTCACCCCGGATAACTTTACCGGCGAAACCGGTGAGGCGCAGATAAAAGTCGCTCGGCAGTCCTTCGTAGGTGACGAACTGTACGCCGGGGCCGGGTCCAACCGGCGGAGCATTCGTCACCTTGAAAATTGCGGTGGCTTCATCGACTTCGTCAAACATCGCCACGTAGAGCATATCGGCGCCCGCACGTTTCGCGGCGGTGATCTGCGACCAAAAAAAGCGCCCTTGGAGACGTGGAATCGCGTTGAGCGACGCCTCGGGCTTCATGTTGTGCCAGCTGAAACCGGGGAAGGCGACGGGCAGAAAGTCGATCTTGCGCTCGCGGCACCACGCGATGTCCGGTTGCCAATAGGTCGTGGCGTGGGTCGCGGCGGCTTCGGGCGTGCGGTAGCGGCCCGGCGTCCAAGGAGAGATCACGTCGGCGAGCGCCGCGAGTTCGAGCAATGCGGGATCGGCGACGGAATCCCGATTGAGGGTGCGCCACCCGCTAGGCACGCCGAGCATGATCGCGAGTCCCCCGCTCTCCTTGTCGTCCTTGAGAAACATGATGATCTTGCGCCAGTCGTCGAGCGACGGCCGGGGCTTGTCATCGGATTTGAAGCCGCAGCCCCAGAGCGCGAGGAGTGGTTTACCGCGATGGCGCAGGTACGAGCGATCGCTCGTGAGCCGGGTATCACGGAGCAGTTTTTTCCAATCGGCGATCAGCACGTCGGCCTGGCCGGGGGCGAGGCTGCTCAGATCATACATGAGCGCGTAGACGCGGCCGTGTTCGCGAGCGCCGGCGCGGACGTTTTCCAAAACGGCGTTATTGGCGGCGAGGGAATTGCCGCGTTTGAGCGAATTGATGAAGCGCTGGAGAAAAACGCCGTCGATGCCGTGCTCTTGCATCCACGAAAAATGGCGCACCACCGTCGGCCGGAGATACGAGCTGAACACTTCGGCGCGCGAGCCGTCGGCGTGCACGAATCCGGTTGGAAACCGCTCGGCGGCGGGAAACTCCGACAGATCCGGCCACATATCCACCCGGACATTTCCGGGGGCCGGCATCACGTTGCCGCGCGTCCAATGATTGTAACCGCGCTTGGCGCCGTCGCCCTCGGCGTTGAACCAACCCTGATAGCCGACCATCACTTTACCGGTAAGCGTGGAGGAATTGACGGGCACCGTGGTCGGAGTGGCGCAGCTCGTGAACATCGCGGCAACGAGCAGGCCGCCGGCGACTGACGTTAACTTCCGGATGAGAGCCATAGCAGGAGAAGATTTATGTGGGAAAAACGTGGTTCACGGCATCTTCGGCCGCCGTGACTCCGACGCTGCCTTGATAAACTCGGCGGCAAGCGTGCGCAGACGAGCCACAATTTCGGGGTGGGCGCCGGCCACGTCGTGTTGCTCGCCCGGATCGGTTTGAAGGTCGAAGAGCGCGCCAGCGCGCAAAGGATCGCCGGTATCGAGGCCGGGGTATTGGCTGGGGTGCGCTTGCCCAGCAGGAGCGAGGATCGTGACACCATCGGGCGCGCGGGGGTCGACCCACGGCGCGCCGGGCTTGAGGGCGGCACGCGGTTGGCTGGGCTCGACGTGCAGTTTCCAGCGGTCGCTGCGCACGGTGCGGAGCGTGGTGCCTTGAAAGCCGAAGATCGCCTCGTGATGCTGCGTCGATTTTTCGGCGAGCAACGGCCAGAGCGTGCGTCCGTCGATGGCCCGATCGCCGGGCAGAGTTCCGCCGGCACTGGCCAACAGCGTCGGAAACCAATCGTGCAAAATTGCGGGCGTCGCGAGCGTTTGCCCGGAGGGAATCCGACCGGGCCAACGCGCGATGCAAGGGACGCGCAAGCCGCCTTCAGCGGTCATGGCCTTCATGCCGCGCAGGCCGCCGTTGCTGCCGCCGAAGTAGGCGCCGTTGTCGCTGGAGAACACGACGAGGGTCTGGTCGTCGAGGCCGAGGGCGCGGAGTTTGGCCATGATCTGCTCTACGCTCCAATCGAGTTCGGCCAGGACATCGCCGTAAAGGCCAGCGCCGCTCTTACCCGCAAATTTTTCCGAGACCGCGAGCGGTTTGTGGGGCATCGCGTGGGCGAGGTAGAGGAAGAACGGCCG
>CAMCHO010000073.1 GCA_945874455.1 Opitutus sp. GAS368
GGGATATGACGGGGGGACGTGACTGCTCCTGGGCTGGCGCGACGATGATTGGTCGGCTCGCTGGCGCACGCCGCTACGGGAACGTTGATCGCTGCTGCGAGAGAGCTGATGTGCTGGCGACCTGAGCGGCGCGGCCTCTGCGCGCCACGCAAGCCACGAAAGAAAAAGCAGAACGGCGCGGTGGCTCGTGGGCGGGCGGGATATGACGGGGGGACGTGACTGCTCCTGGGCTGGCGCGACGATGATCGGTCGGCTCGCTGGCGCTCGCCGCTACGGGAACGTTGATCGCCGCTGCGAGAGAGCTGATGTGCTGGCGACCTGAGCGGCGCGGCCTCTGCGAGCCACGCAAGCCACGAAAGAAAAAGCAGAACGGCGGGGTGCCTGGTGGGCGGGCGGGAAATGACAGGGGGGCGTGACTGCTCCTTGGCTGGCGCGACGATGATTGCTCGGCTCGCTGGCGCTCGCCGCTACGGGAACGTTGATCGCCGCTGCGGGAGAGCTGATGTGCTGCTACGGGAACGTTTATTTCGTGGGGACGAATTTTCGGTCGACGAGCCATTCGCGGAGGCGGGTGGGCCAGGCGCCGGCAGGGGACTTATTGGATTCACGCAGACCGAAACCGTGGCCGGCGCCGGCGTAGATGTGCAACTCGGCGGGGACGCCGGCGCGTTTGAAACGCAGATACACTTCGGCGAGACCCTCGGAGATATCGGTGCGGTCCCCGTAGCCGGCGGCGAGAAAGACGGGCGGCGCGCCTTTTTCAGGGATGATTTGGCCGGATCTTCCGGGATAAATGAGCGCTTGAAAATCAGGCCGGGCGGAGGGGCGATCGATGGGATCGTTGGCGGTGGTGTCGCCCGGGGCGGCGCGCATCGCGGTTAAGGCGACGACTTCGCCGCCGGCGGAGAAACCGAGCATCCCGACGGTGGTCGGGTTGATCGCCCACTCGGCGGCGCGGCTGCGGACGAGGCGGACGGCGCGCTGACCGTCGGCGAGGGCGTCGCGCTCGATGGTGTAAGGTTGGGCAGTGCCGGCGGGCGTCGCGTCATCTTTGGCGAGCCGATGTTTGAGGACGAAGGCCGCGATGCCCTGATCGGCGAGCCACTGCCCGACGTTGTAGCCCTCGTGTTCGATCGCGAGGCGGGCGTGGCCGCCGCCGGGGACGACGATGATGGCGCAGCCGGTGGCGCGTGCAGGTGCGGGCAGGTAGACGGTGAGGGTCGGCTGGTGAATGTTGGAGACGTTGGAGCCGACAATTTTTTCAGGCTCGGTGCGACGGGCCTCGGAGCCCGGGGTGCCGTTGGGCCAAAGCGCGATGATCGGGCGATCTGTGGGGGCGGCGGCCTGGGCGCGGGCGGAGGCGAAGAGGACGAATGCGACGGCCAGGAAGCAGAGGGAGGCGGGGCGGAGGGATTTCATAGGAGGAGAGGATTGGCGTTCGGCGGAGTGAAGTCCGCACTACTTTTTGGCGATTTCGACGGCGTACGTGTGTGTGGTGGCCTTGTGACCATGGCCGGGGTTGGTGTGAAAATTTCCGGAGAAGATGAGCCACTGGCCGTTGCGGGTGAAGGTGAGGTTGGGTTCGACGCCGGTGTCTTTGCTGTAGTTGTGATTCGCCATGTTGACGAGGCGTTCGGACTTCAGGACGCCGATGTCGATGAGTGGTCGCTGATCGCGGAAGGAACTGCCGCGGACAGGGGACGGGTAGAAGGCGTAGATCCATTGGCCGTTACCGGGTGGATCGAGGCGCACGCCATCGCCGCTGCTCGCGGCCACGCTGCCGGGACCGCCACCATCGCCGGCGAAAAATTTACCGTCCGGGGAGACGTTGTAGTGCACGGACCATTCTTCGCGTTTGAGGTGATACCACGTGCGGTGGCCGCTGGTGAGGTCAACGTTGGCGAGCCAGAAGACGGTGCTCCGCGGGGTCTGGAGATCGTACCAGATTTTTTTGCCGTCGGGGCTGAAGAACTCGTGGCCCTGGATCTCCATGTTCATCGTGCGTTCGTGGAGGAGGCGGGCGGGAGTGCCGTCGGCGCGGACGGTCCATGTGCGGTCGTTAAAATGCCACGGGCCCTCGTGGCAGAAAAGAATTTGGAGCGGGTCGGTGGGTGAGCACTGGAGGTGGTTGGTCCAGTCGTTTTCGCGGTGGAGGACGCGGAAGGCGCCGGTCTTGACGTCGATGGTGTAAATCATCTTGGGCGTACCAGCGGCCCATTGGGCTTCGAGGGTGCCGCCGGCGCCACTGGTGGGCGGGGTGCGCGGAATTGTTTTCCCGTCGGGATCGCGAGCGATGCCGACGAGGAGGGATTCGTCGCAATTCAGGGCGTAGGCGCCGCCGCGGCCCTGAGCGACCTCGGGGAGTTTAATGACCGTACGTTCGGCTTTGGTGTCGAGGTGGAGGGCAACGATATGGACATCGCGGCGGACGTAGGCTTCGCGAGTGCG
This sequence comes from Opitutus sp. GAS368, assembly GCA_945874455.1. Lineage (GTDB taxonomy): Bacteria > Verrucomicrobiota > Verrucomicrobiia > Opitutales > Opitutaceae > GAS368. The sequence continues at coordinate 2,449 of CAMCHO010000073.1, forward strand.
CCAAGCCGTGGCGATGGCGCGGGTGGCGGGTGCGACGATCTCGAGTTTCGGGGGCGAGAGACCCAGCGTGGTCAGGTCGACGGTGGCGAGGGCCCCGTCGCGCGTATGGAGAATGAGTTTATCTCCTTCGGGGGTGTAGCCGTTTTGGTGAAAGTAAAGGCTGGAGCCGCCTTGATCGGGTGAGAGGCGGATGACGCGGTGACGGGTGTCGGGGTCGATCCAGTCGCGCGGCGGTGGCGCGGCGGCGAGGGAGGTGGGAGACGTAGCGTCAGCGGCGAGGACGCGGAGGACGAGGACTGAATGACACGAGAGAACCGGAAAAATGCGGAGGGAAAAGCGCATAGGACGACGATTGCACCCAGCGCGGGGGGCGCGCGAGGGCGATGTGGGCGGGGTGCGCGGACAGTTTGAGGGAAGCGACCCCTGCCCAGGTGACACGGGATCTCCGCAAGGGCACGCCGACGGCGCAAAAAATTCTGTGCGTGGGGTGGAGCGTGACGCTACGGAGCGGGCTGCCGGGTGGGCGCGAGATGGCCGGCGGCGACGGCCTCGCGGAGCAACTCCTCGATGGCTGCCCAGAGGACGGTGGAGCCATCGGCGACGGGAGCGTTACGGCCTTGGGCCTGTTCGTGGGTGACGTGGTGCTTGCGCCAACTGCCGCCCTCGGTGCGGGCGTTGAGCAGCATGGGTTGGAAGCGGTCGCAGGCGTGGGCGAATTTCGCTTCGGCCGTGGTGCGCGCTTCAAACTCATCCCACAGGGCGCGGAACTCGCGGGACTGATCGCTCGGCAGAAGGCCGAAGATGCGGTCGGCGGCACGGGCTTCGCGGTCGTGCTGGTTGACCATGGCGGCGGTGTCGTAGGCGAACGTGTCGCCGGCGTCGATTTCAACGAGGTCGTGAATGAGCCCCATTTTGAGCACGCGCAGGACATCGAGGTGAGGGACGTTTGCATGCTCGGCGAGGACCATGACGCACAAGCAGAAGGCCCAAGAGTGTTCGGCGTCGTTTTCGGGGCGGCGGCTCCGCGTGTTTATCGTCTGGCGGAAAATTTCCTTCAGTTGGTCGCACTCGGCGATGAAGGCGATCTGCTGGGTGAGACGTTGCAGGGGGGAGTCGGAAGGAGGAACCACGCGAGACACCAAAGACACGAATAAACGGTGGGCAATGCTGGAGCGCGCCCGGGAGACGGCGGACCCACGCAAGCGGAACGGGAGAGGAGCGAGCGAATGAAGGACGAGGCGCTTTATTTAAACAGCGGCGCGAGGAGCGGCGTCCAGACGGCGTAACCGGCGGGGTTAGGTGGAGTAGGTCGGCGACGTCACGTTCGGGGCGGGGGAGACAGGGAAATCTTGAGCGAGCGTCGTCCATTTCCGAATCGAAGAGCGACCGCTAAACACGCTGCGACTCCGGGCTGGCGGCTGCGCGGCGGCGGAGGTCGTGTAGGCGTCAATGGCCTTCGTCCATTTTTCGGGAGCGGTAAGGACAACGCCTCGTAATGCCAAAGCGACTACGAGCAAGCGGAGTGGATCGGGCGTAACGATCGAGGATGCGCTCGCGAAAATTATTTCGCGAGGCTGACGGCGCCGACGGCGGCCGTTTCACGCTCGATGTCATCGACGGACTTCGGGGTGAGATATCTCGTGAACTTTTCCATGTAGAGGTAGAATACCGGCGTGATGTAAAGTGTGAGCAATTGTGAGACGACGAGACCGCCGACCACCGCGAGGCCAAGGGTGCGGCGGGCATCGGCGCCGGCGCCCCAGCCGAGGGCGATGGGCAAGGTGCCGGCGAGGGCGGCGACGGTGGTCATCATGATGGGACGGAAGCGCACGATACAGGCCTCGAAGATGGCTTCCTCGGCTCCCTTGTGGCGGTTGCGTTTCGCGTCGAGGGCGAAGTCGATCATCATAATCGCGTTCTTCTTCACGATGCCGATGAGCATGATCAGCCCGACGTAGCCGTAGATGTTTAGCTCCTGCTTGAAAAGGACGAGCGTCAGCAGGGCGCCAAACGTCGCGGAGGGCAGGCCGGAGAGAATCGTGAGCGGGTGGAGGAAATCTTCGTAGAGAATCCCGAGAACCAGATAAATGACTAACACGGCGATGAGCAGCGTCCAGCCGAGGCCGGCGAGCGAGCTGGTGAAGGCAGCGGCTGTGCCCTGGAACGTACCGCTGATGGTCGGCGGCAGGAGCTCGCGGGAGATTCGCTCGATTTCGGCGGTCGCCTGACTGAGCGCGATGTCAGGATTGAGGTTGAAGGTCATGGTGACGGCTGGCACCTGGCCCATGTGCGCGACGGTGAGCGGGCCGACGCTCGCACGTACTTTGGAAACGCTCTCGAGCGGGATAAGTTTCCCCTCGCGGTTGCGCACATAGAGGAAGGCGAGCGCGCTCGGATCGCGTTGGTATTTCTGATCGAGCTCGAGGATGACGGAGTACTGGTTCGTCGAGGTATAGATCGTCGAGACCTGGCGCGAGCCGAAGGCGCTGTAGAGCGTCTCCTCGACCTGTTGCGCGTTGAGGCCGAGCGACGAAGCTTTGTCGCGGTCGATATCGATGATGATCTGCGGACTGGTGATCTGCAGATCGGAGTTCACGTCGATGATACCGGGAACTTCCTTGACGCGTTCGAGGAGCAGCGGGGTGACGCGGTAGAGCTCTCGGAGGTCGGTACCGGCGAGGGTGTATTGGTACACCGAGCTGGCGCCGCGGCTGCCGAGGCGGATGCTCGGCGGCACCTGGGGAAATACCTTCACGCCCGGGATGTTGGCCGTTTCAGCCCGCAGCATTTGTGCGATGACGGTGGCATTCGGGCGTTTGTCGCGATCGATCAGACCGGCGTACATGCGGCCGGTGTTGCCGCCGCCGCTGCCACTGCGGCCAAAGGAGCCCATCATGGACGAGGTGTCGCTGACGTAGGGATTCTTCATTACGACGGCCATGACGGCGCGTTGGTGGCGGGCCATCGCCTCGAAGGACACATCCTGTGCCGCCTCGATCGAGATACTGAGGCGGCCGGTGTCCTCGGTGGGGATGAAGCCCTTGGGCACGAGGTCGAGCAGCCAGAGCGTGAGCCCGACCATGGACGCGGCGACGAACAACGTGAGGCCGCGGTGATGGAGCGAAATCCGGAGCGTGCGTTCGTAGAGGCCGACGCTCCCCTGCAAGACTCGCTCAGTTGCGCGGTAGAAAATCCCGTGCTTGGTCGCATGGTTGACAGGTTTCAGAAAACGGCTGCAGAGCATGGGCGTGAGCGTGAGCGACACGAAGCCCGAGACGAGAATCGCCGCGCTGATGGTGACGGCGAACTCGTAGAGCAGGCGCCCCAGTACGCCGCCCATGAACAGCACGGGGATAAACACCGCGACGAGTGAGATCGTCATCGAAATGATGGTGAACCCGATCTCACGCGAACCCTTGATTGCGGCGGCCATGGGCGTCTCGCCGAGCTCGATGTGGCGGACGATGTTTTCGAGCATCACGATCGCATCGTCCACGACGAAGCCGACGGAGAGCGTGAGGGCGAGCAGCGAGATGTTGTCGATGCTGAAGCCGAAGAAATACATCACGCCGAACGTGCCGATGATCGAGATGGGCATCGCGATGCTCGGGATGATGGTCGCCGCTGCTGAGCGCAGGAAGAGGAAGATCACGAGCACGACCAAAATGATGGCGAGAACGAGAGTGAACTTCACGTCGTGCACGGAGTCGCGGATCGCGAGCGATTTATCGCTGAAGATTTCGAGGCTCACCGTCGCCGGCAGTTGCGCGCGGAACGCGGGGAGCAGCGCCTTGATACCATCGACGACCTTGATGGTGTTGGTGCCCGGCTGGCGTTGAATGGAGAGGGTGATGGTGCGCTTCGGGTTGAGGCCAGTGGAGAACTCGGGGTCTTCGACGCCGTTCTCGTCGTAGCGCATGTTGAACCAGCTGTAAGATTTTTCGTTCTCGATACCGTCGGTGACGTTGGCGACATCGGCGAGGCGGACGGCGGAGCCGTTGCGGTAGCTGACGATTACCTTGCGGAAACCGTCGGCGCTCTTGAGCTGGCCGGTGGCGATGAGGGTGGTGGATTTGTGGGCGCCATCGAGCGTGCCGGCGGGGAGGTTGACGTTATTGGTGTCGAGGGCGGTGCGGACCTCGTCGATACCGATGCCGCGGGCGGCGAGCGCGCGCGGATCGAGGCGGACGCGCACGGCGTACTTTTGAGCGCCGAAGACGTTGACCTGCGAAACGCCATCCACCGTGGAGAGGCGCTGGGCGAGGATGGTCTCGGCGTATTCGTTGACCTCGGGCAGTGACAGGGTGGACGACGAGAGAGCGAGGAGCAGCACGGAGTCTTCCGCGGGATTGGATTTCCGAAACGACGGCGGGTTCGGCATGTCGCGCGGCAGGCGGCGTTGGACTGCGGCGATCGCGGACTGCACGTCCTGCGCCGCGCCGTCGATGCCGCGGTCGAGGTTGAACTGCAGGGTGATTTGCGTGCTGCCGAGGGAGCTGGTCGACGTCATCGAGTCGATGCCGGCGATGCTGGAGAGTTGTTGCTCCAGCGGAGTGGCGACGGATGCGGCCATCGTCTCCGGGCTCGCGCCGGGTAGACTGGCGGAGATCGAAATCGTGGGGAAATCGACGTTCGGCAGCTCACTGACGGGCAGCCTCTCGTAAGCCATCCAGCCGAAGAGTGTAATCGCGCAGGTGATGAGCGTAGTCATCACCGGACGCCGAATGAAGTGCTCGGGAATGTTCATGGTGCCTTTTTCTCCTGATCCTTCTTTTTGTTTTTGCCCTCGCCGCCCTTGCCCTCGGGGCCCTTGCCCTCGCCGCCCTTGCCGCCGCGGCCACCGCCGCTCGTCGCGCCGGGGGTCTTGATGTCGACGGGTTTGCCGGGAATGACGCGGAGTTGGCCGTCGACCACGACCGTCTCGCCTTCGGTCAGGCCCTTGCCGATCACGGCATCGTTGTCAGAGAAACGCTCGATGACGACGGGGCGGAGTTCGGCGGTTTTGTCGGCCTTGATGACGTAAACATATTGGCCGGTCTGCGACGTTTGGATCGCGCTACTGGGGACGGTGAGCGCCTCGGGTGAGTCGAGGGTAACGGTGACTTTGGCGAATTGGGCGGGCCACAAGCGTTGGGTGGAATTGGGAAAGGTGCCTTTTAGTTTCAAGGTGCCGGTCGAGGCGTCGACCGTGTTATCCATGAACGTGAGTTCGCCCGCCTCGGGTCGTTCGTCGAGGCCAGGAGGCACGACACTGACGTGGAGGGTGCCGGAGGCGCGGTAGCGGGTGAGTGCGGCGAGGTATTGTTGCGGCACGCCGAAGGTCACGTAGATGGGGTTGAGCTGGTTGATGGTGACGAGCAGTCCACCGGCCTCGTTTACCCGGACAAGGTCGCCCTCGTGAATGGTCATGTTGCCGGTGCGGCCGGTGAGGGGGGCGCGGATTGAGCAGAATTCGAGTTGGAGTCTGGCGGTGGCAAGACGGGATTCGTTGGAAAGTACCTCGGCCTCCAAGGCGCGGGCGGTGTCGGAGATTTTTTCGAACTGTTCCTTCGAGACCATCTGATCGGTCGTGAGTAAACGATACCGCGCGACCTGCGTGCGGGCGGTCTCGAGCTGCAGGCGGGATTTTTGGAGATCGGCTTCGGCTGATTGGAGAGCGTTCTTGAATGGCCGCGGATCAATCTCAAACAGGAGGTCGCCCTGGGTGACATTTTGACCTTCTGTGATCGCAATCTTTACCAGCGTGCCGGTGACTTGGGAGCGGACGGCGGTCGTGCGAATGGGTTCGACGGCGCCGATCGCCTCGATCACGAGGGGCACGACTTTTTTCTGCACTTGCCCGGCGTACACCGGAGCTGCCCCACCGCCGCCGCGTTTGCCGCCGCCGGAAGCACCGCCGCCGGCGCCAGCTGAGGAGGGTTTATCACCGCAGCCGGCGAATAGTCCGGTGCAGATCAGCGCAATGAGGACGGCGCCGGGAAAGCGCGGGAGGCGGAATGGTATCATCGGGAGGGAGATCGTTGGGTGAAACGGTGATTACAGGTCCAGCAGGGTAATGTGAGGAGGGTGGAAGCGGGATTCGTCAATTGTCAAAGGTGTCGAGTAGGACGGGCCAAACAGGGAAAGAGTGCGATCCTCGCGGCACGCGTAAAATCGGGGTTCCGGCAGGCCGCAAGCGAGTACGGACAGCCTCCCGTCATACCCGAAACTTCTCCTTGCTAGGGAGAGGCGTGCGGATTTCGCTCTTCGATCTGTATCTATGAAAGTCCTCGTCGCCGATAAGATCTCACCTAAAGGAGTCGCCTACCTGCGTCAGCAGCCGGGCATTGAAGTCATTGAGGCTTACGGCTCGTCTCCGGAGAAGATTTTGGAACTGGTCAAGGACGTGCATGCGATCGCGGTGCGCTCGGAAACGAAGATCACCGCAGCGGTTTTTGCCGCCGCGCCTTTACTCAAGGTCGTTGGCCGTGCCGGCGTCGGCGTGGACAACGTCGATGTCGAGGCCGCTACCGAGCGTGGCGTGATCGTGATGAACACACCCTCGGGCAATACCATCGCGACGGCCGAGTTGACGTTTACGCACATCCTTTGTGGCGCGCGGCCCGTGCCCCAAGCCGCGGCTTCGATGAAGGCCGGTCAATGGGATCGGAAGAACTTTTCCGGCATCGAACTTTTCAAGAAAACTCTCGGCGTGATCGGTCTCGGGCGCATTGGAGCGGAAGTGGCGAAACGCGCGCAGGCGTTCGGCATGAAGGTACTCGCCTACGACCCCTATCTGGCCCCGAGCCGCGCCAAGGCCATGCAGGTCGAGGGCGTCACGCTTGATGAACTCCTCGCCCAGTCCGACTATATCACGGTGCACATGCCGATGACGGACGATACGCACCACATGATCGACGAAGCGGCGTTCGCGAAGTGCAAGCCAGGCCTCCGAATCTTCAACTGTGCCCGCGGCGGAATTATCAAGGAAACGGCCCTCATCGCCGCACTCAAGTCCGGCAAAGTTGCTGCGGCCGGTCTGGATGTTTTCGAAGAAGAGCCGCTCGCGAAGGACAGCGAACTCCGCACGCTCCCCAATGTTGTGCTGACGCCTCACCTCGGTGCTTCGACTTCCGAAGCGCAGGAAGCGGTGGGCATCGAAGTCGCCGAGCAGATCGCCGACGTGCTGAATGGCGGCGTCATCCGCAATGCGGTTAACATGCCTTCGATGGACGCCAATGCCGTCAAAGTTCTCGGACCTTCCATCGATCTCGGCGCGAAGCTCGGCACGCTCGTGCAGCAGATCGCTCCTCCGCAGATCGCGACGCTGCGGATTACGTATTGGGGCAAGATCGTCGATCTCGACGTCAACGCGGTCACCCGCGCCATCCAGCGCGGCTTTTTGCGGCGCATCAACGGCAACTCGGTCAATTTCGTGAACGCCCCCGTAGCACTCGAGCGTCTCGGGGTCCGCGCCGAGATCGTGAAATCAACGGACGACTCGGGTTACTCGGAGCTCATTCGCGTCGAGGCGATCACGCCCGATAACGTCACCTTCTCTGCGTCGGGCACGTTCATTGGAAAGAGCAACCAGCCGCGCATCGTCAGCATTAACGGTCGCGAGGTCGAAGTCGCGGCCGACGGCAAGCTCCTCGTCCTCGAAAATCTCGACCAGCCCGGCATGGTCGGAACCATCGGCACCATCCTCGGCCAGGACCAAGTGAACATCGCCGACATGTCGCTCTCACGCCTCACGCCCGGCGGCACCGCCTACATGGTCGTGCGGGTCGATACCGAGCCGAGCGAGTCGGCGCGCGCGGTCATCAAGAGCCACGCGGCGATCAAGCTGGCGAAGTTCGTGCAGCTATGAGGAACGGTTCGACAGGTCGGAGGCTGCTGGCAGGCGAACCGGTGCGGCACGCCATCGCGCGCAAGCGCGCTGCTACGATCGCGCGCAAGCGCGCTGCGACCATCGCGCGCAAGCGCGCTCCTACCTTCGGCGCATGATCGTCGCGCTCCTCATTGCAGCCGTGAGCGGGTATCTGTTGGGCGCATTGCCCTTCGGGTACCTCGTCGCGCGCGGGAAGGGCGTGAATATCTTCGAGGTCGGTAGCAAGAATCCCGGCGCGACCAATGTTCGCCGCGTGCTCGGGCACGGGCCAGGGAATCTTGTGCTGTTCCTCGATGCGGCGAAGGGGGCGTTGGCGGCGGGCCTGTTTCCGCTGCTCCACGTCCTGGGGCTGCACGATGGCCCCTTCGATGCTGACGGGCTGTTGGCGCTGAAGATGATGGGCCTCGTGGCCGCGATTGTCGGCCATAGCTGCTCTTGCTTCACCCGTTTTAAGGGCGGCAAGAGTGTCGCCACCGGCGCCGGCGGGTTTCTCGTTTTATTTCCCCTCGGCATGGGCATCGGCTTCGTAATCTTCGGTCTGACCCTCGCGCTTTCCCGTTACGTCTCCTTGGCTTCGATGCTCGCGGCCGCCGCGTTGCCCTTCGCTGCTTTCGCCTTCAAGCAACCGTCACCGGTCATCTCGATGTCGGCGATGGTCGCCGCATTTGTTATCTATCGCCACCGCGCCAATCTCGCGCGCATCCGGTCCGGCACCGAAAGTAAAGTCGGCCAAGAGAAACCCGACGCATCCCACTCATGAGCGCACCAGCACCGACTACCATCAACATCGGCCTCTGCGGCTTCGGCACCGTGGGGCAGGGCGTTTGGAAACACCTCTCGGCGAATCGCGGCGAACTTGAGTCGCGCCTCGGCGTGAAGCTCAACCTCGCCCGCGCCGCAGTCCGCGACCTCGGGAAAGCCCGCACGGTCAAAGTGCCCGCGTCGAAGCTCACCGCGGACCCGCTCGCCATCGCCAACGATCCCTCGATCCACGTGGTGTGCGAACTCATGGGCGGCACGACGCTTGCGCGCCAAGTGACCCTCGCCGCGCTGCGCCGGGGAAAAATTGTCGTCTCCGCCAATAAGGCGCTGATCTGCGAATACGGCGCGGAAATCTTCGCGGCCGCCCGCGAGCACGGCGGCCACTTTTTCTTCGAAGCGTCCGTCGCTGGCGGTATCCCGATTATCAAAGCTCTTCGCGAGGGCTTGGTCGCAAATCGTTTCCCGCGGATCTACGGCATACTGAACGGTACGTGTAACTACATCCTCACGCAGATGGAAGATCGCGACGCGCCTTACGCGAGCGTCCTCGCCGATGCGAAACGCCTCGGGTACGCCGAGGCCGACGAGGCCCTCGACGTCGACGGTTGGGACACGGCCCACAAGGCCAGCGTCCTCGCTTGGCTCGCGCATGGCGTCTGGGTGAAGACCGACCAGATGATCGTCGAGGGCATCTCGCGCATCACGCCGGCCGATTTCAAGAATGCCTCCACACTCGGCTTCGGGATCAAGCTTCTCGCGGTCATCACGCGCGACTTCACGAAGAACGAACTCTGCGTGCGCGTCCATCCGACCCTGCTCCCCGAGGGCAACGTCATCGCCAACGTCAGCGGGGTGTTCAACGCGATCTCGGTCACGGGCGATGTCGTCGGCACCACGCTCTACAGCGGACGCGGCGCGGGCCAAGACGCCACGGCCAGTGCCGTCATCAGCGATATCGCCGACGCCGTGGCGCTGATCAAACACGGCAAAGGCGCGCACTTTATTGGCGAAGGCGTCCCGGCGCCGCGCAACGAGAAGCGGCTCGCGCCGCCGGAGCATATCCGTTCTCGCTACTATGTCCGGCTCACCGTCAAAGATCAGCCCGGCGTGCTCGCGCGCGTCGCCTCCGTGATGGCCAAGCACCACGTCAGTATCGCGAGTGTTATCCAAAATCCTGCGGAGACTCCCGGCGCCGCCTCGCTCGTCCTCACGACGCACCAGAGCAACGAGAAGGCGATGCGCACGACGCTCAAACAATTGGGCTCACTCGCCAGCGTGCTCGACGAACCGGTTTTGCTCCGTATCGGTGATTTCAACGACTGATTTTTTAAAACCCTCCATGGCCAGAATAGTCCAAAAATACGGCGGCACCTCAGTCGGTGACGTCGATCGCATCAAGAACGTCGCGAATCGTATCAAGGCCTTTCGCGACGAGGGGAACGAGCTTGTCGTCGTCGTCTCGGCCCGCTCCGGCGTGACCAACGAGCTCATCGCGCGCGCCAAATTGATTCATCCGAACCCGCCCGAGCGGGAGATGGACCAACTGCTCTCCATCGGTGAACAGGAGACGATCGCGCTGACGGCGATGGCGCTCGAGGCGATTGGGGTCGATGCAGTCAGCTACACCGGCGCGCAGGCCGGAATTTTCACCGACAAGGTGCACACCAAAGCGAAGATCAAAATGATCGACGCCGGCCCGCTCGAGAAAGATCTCAGCGCCGGGAAAGTCATCATCGTCGCCGGCTTTCAGGGCATTAATGATGACGGCCACATCACGACCCTCGGTCGCGGAGGTTCTGATCTGACGGCGATCGCTCTCGCCGCCGCCATCAAGGCCGACAAATGCGAGATCTACACCGACGTGGATGGCGTTTACACCGCCGATCCGCGGGTCGTGAAGGATGCGCAGAAGCTCAATGAAATCAGCTACGACGAAATGCTCGAACTGGCGTCCCTCGGCTCCAAAGTCATGCAAACGCGCTCGGTCGAGTTTGCGTCGAAATACAACGTCGTTTTTGAAGTCCGCTCCTCTTTTAACAACAACCCAGGAACCATCGTGAAACAAGAAGTTGCCTACATGGAAAAGGTCGTCGTCCGCGGCGTCGCCGTTGACAAGGACCAAGCGAAAGTCGTCGTGAGTAACATCGCCGACAAGCCCGGCACCGCCGCGAAAGTTTTCTGCGCCCTCGCCGAGGCCAATATCAACGTCGACATGATCGTGCAAAACGTCGGCCGCGATGGCGTGGCGAATCTCACGTTCACCGTGCCGCAGACCGAGATCGGCAAAGTCGAGAAGACGCTGGCGCCCGTCATCAAGGACATTGGCGGCAGCGTGACGCTCGACGATCAGATCGCGAAGCTCTCCGTGGTCGGCGTCGGGATGCGCACGCACAGCGGCGTGGCGTCGACGCTGTTTACGGCGCTCGCCGGTGCGGGCATTAACCTTGAACTCATCAGCACCTCGGAGATCAAAATCTCCGTCGTGATCGCGAAGGACAAGGCGGACGAGGCCGCGCGAGTCGCGCACAAGGCCTTCGAGTTGGAGAAACTCTGAGGGGAGGCAGCGGCTCTCCGCGCCGTCCTGCGTAAAACTCGGACGCCTCGGCGAGACGTCCCTACCAGACCACGCTACCCGACCAAGCTACGCGCATGAAATTCATTTCCACCCGCGGTCAAACGCCCTCGCTCGGCTTCTCCGATGCCGTCGCCACGGGGCTCGCGCCGGACGGCGGTCTCTTCCTGCCGGAGACGCTGCCTGATTTTTCCGGCCAGCTCGCCGCGTTTGGAAAACTATCCTATGCGGAGCTCTGCTTCGAGTTCATGCGGGTGTTCGCGACGGATATTCCGGCTGCAACCCTCCGGACGATCGTCGATGAGAGCTATACGACGTTCGCCGATCCCGCGATCGCGCCGCTGAAGCCGCTCGGAAAAAACCTCTACGTCCTCGAACTCTTCCACGGACCGACGCTCGCGTTCAAAGATTTCGCGCTCCAGCTCCTCGGCAATCTCTACGCGCACCAGTGCGTGGTGCGCCGCGAGACGATCAACGTGCTCGGTGCCACCTCTGGCGACACCGGTGCCGCGGCGATCCACGGACTCCTCGGCAAGCCCGGCACCGCGATTTTTATCCTCTATCCCGACGGCCGCGTCTCGCCGCTCCAAGAGCGCCAGATGGCCTGCACGGGTGCGGCTAACGTGTTTGCGATCGCGATCGACGGTTCGTTCGACGACGCGCAGGCGTCGCTCAAGGAAATCTTCGGCGACCAAGCCTTCCGCACGCACCATCGCCTGTCGGCGGTCAATTCCATCAACCTCGCGCGGGTGCTGGCGCAGTGCGTCTACTACCTCTACGCGTGGCTGCGCCTCCCAGCGGCGGAGCGGGGCAACGTGGAGTTTGTGGTCCCAACGGGGAATTTTGGCAACGTGCTCGCCGGTTGGCTGCTCCAACAAATGGGCGTGCCCATTCGTAGTTTTAAAGTTGCGACGAATCAGAACGACATCCTCTACCGCCTTTTCACGACCGGCGAGTATCGCGTGGGCGCCGTCCTGCCGAGCCTCGCGCCCTCGATGGATATTCAGGTCGCGTCGAACTTCGAGCGTTTCATTTATTTCAACGTTGGCCGCGATGCGGAGCGGGTGCGCGAGGTGATGCAGACGTTTAAGACGACGGGCGCCTACACGTTTCCGGATTTCAAGCGCGCTACGTTCAGTGCCTCGCGCACGAGCGATGCCGAGATTGCGAGCCTCATCACGCGCGTCTATCGCGAGCATGGCTACATCGTCGATCCGCACACAGCTTGCGGGTTTAAGGAGTTGAATCCCGACCGCGTGAGCATCGTGCTTTCGACGGCGAGTCCGGCTAAATTTCCCGATACGATCCGCTCCGCCATTGGTGTCGAGCCGACGCACCCGAGCTTGGAGGTGTTGAAGTCTAAGCCGGTCGTGAAGCACTTGCTCGCGTCCACACCTGCGGCGATCCGCGCCTACATTGATCGCCACGCGGTTTGACCAGGGAGCGCAGATTGCCGCGCGCACGCCTTGTCCCTAACGCCCTCACATGGGCGCCCAAGGCTGCAGGGATTTTACGACGGTTTCTTCGCCGCATGGGCGGCGGCGAGACGCCGATCTGCCGGCGGAAGCGGAGAAGAAAATGGTGGAGGGGTAGGTCGCGGCACGCGCCGCCCGCCCGCCCCGCCCGCATGCTCATCAGCAGTGAGCGGGAGGTCAGGGAAATGCGCGGCTATCAGGGACGAGCCGAGCCGAGTTTCCGGGCTTCGGCGGAGTGGCGGGCTGAGTCTTCGAGCCGTCCGGCAGACCCGAGGGCGCGGGCAAACGTGGCATGGGCGTCGGCCGAGGCAGGGTTGAGTTTGAGCGCGGCTTCGAAGTGCGGGAAGGCCTCGGTGTAGCGGCCGAGAATCGTGAGCGCGGTGGCCCATTCGAGTTGAGCCTCGGCGTAGGCAGGGTTGAGAGCGACAGCGCGCGCGAAATGGGGGATCGACTCGGCGGTGCGCCCGCTGCGCGCGGTGGCTAGGCCGAGGTTGCGATGGGGAAGGTCGAAGGCGGGCTTGAGGCGGATCGCCTCGGCGAAACAGGCGAGACCCTCGTGGACGCGCTGGGTGGCCATGAAGGCGACACCGAGATTGTTGGCGGCTTCGGCGTAGCGCGGTTGCAGGCGGAGGGCGGTTTCGAGATGGGGAATCGCTTCGGTGGAGCGACCAAGTCGGTTGAGCGCATCGCCGAGATTGTTTTCGCATTCGGCGGAGGCGGGGCGGAGCACGAGGGCTTTTTCGAAGTGGGCGATGGCTTCGTCGGCGCGGCCGTCTTCGACGAGCGCGACCCCGAGATTATGGTGCGCCATCCACGCGGCGGGATTTTTTTCGAGGGTGTGGGCGTAGAGGGTAAAAACGTCGCGGTAGTGACCGGCTTGGTGGAAGGTGAGCGTGGCGAGTGACACGAGCAGCATCGCGGAAGAGACGCGCTGTCCGAGCGGTGGGAGACGGGTGAGAGCGGCGGCGGCGAAGGCGAAGAAGGCGAGGCTGGGGAGATATTGAAAATGATCCGCGACGAAGGAGTAGAGGAAGGGGAAGACGTTGATAAAACCAAGGGCCGGGAAAAGTGCGCCGCCGAACAGGAGCGCGGCGGCGAGGGGCCCGCGCCGGCCGGAGTGGCGGGAGTGCCAGGCGAGCGCGGCGGGCAGCGCGACGGTGGCGGCGAGGACGAGCCACGGGAGAACGTGGGTCGGGTCGGGCACGACGCGGGGGTAAATGAAACTGAGGTCGAGCGGGAGGAGAAGTTTGCCGAGGTAAAACCAGACGGCGCGACCGGCGAGCAGGAAACGTTGGGCTGCGGTGAGGGCGAAGTCGGCTCCTTGGGCCCCGATGAGGGTGTGTTCGAAGGAAGCCGTGGCGACGGCGGCAAGTGCGCTGCACGCGAACCACGGGAGAAGCGGGAGCGCGTCGCGGCGGAGGGAGACCGTGCCGCGTTGCCACCACGCGAGCACGAGGAGGGCGGCCGGGAGGGTGGCGGTGACAGTTTTTGAGAGGAGCGCGGCGATGAAGAGGATACTCGCGAGGGCGTAGGCGCGCGGCGACCGGGGGCGGTCGCGCTCCCCCGGGGAATCGAAGCGCAGGTAGGCGAGCGCGGCGCAGAGGTAAAGGACGAGGGAAAGCGTGTTTTTTTGTTCTGAGACCCAGGCGACAGATTCGACTCCGACGGGGTGGAGCGCGAAGAGCAGCGCGGCGAGCCACGCGCCGGGGACGGCGAGGCGGAGCAGGAGCGCTGCGAAGAGGCAGGCAGCGGTGGCGTGAAGGAGGACGTTGACGAGATGGTAGCCGAACGGGGCGTCGCCCCAGAGGCGGTGTTCGAACCAGAACGCGGAGTGGAGGAGCGGGTAGTATTGTTGGGTGGCGCCGGGATCGGTCCAGATGCGGACGAGGCCGGCGACGGAGCGAAGTTCGGGGCGCGTGACGTGGCCGGGTTGGTCGTCCCAGATGAATCCGGCGGTAAGTGCGGGAAAGTAGGCGAGGAGGGTCGCGGCGAAGACGAGGGCGACGAGGGCGCGGGACGAGAGCGGGTTCATTTGCCGCTGGGAGGAGCGTTCAGCCGGTTGCGAAACCGGGCGACGTCGGGACGGGTGGACCAATCGGCCGCCGCGAGCAAACGGGCGTGATCAAAATCGGAACGGGCGGCGGCGGGCTGATTGAGGGCGAGGTTGGACTGCGCGCGCATGAACCAGGCGTCGGGATTTTTCGGATCGTGGTCGACCATCGTGGAGAAATCGCGGTGGGCGTCGGGCCAGCGCTGCTGGCTGGCGGCGAGGATGCCGCGTTGTTTGGCGGGCGAGGCGGGGTTGCGCGCGAGTGTGATGGCGAGGGCGAGGTGGGCTTCGGCGGCGGCGAATTCGCCGCGGCCCATCGCGTGGAAGGCGTGGAGTTCGTAGAGTTCGGACATCGCGACGGGTGGCGGACGGTCGAACGCAGCGCGTTCGTGGTAGCGATAAAAAAGGGGATTCACGCGTGCGTTCATCACGTGGTGCGGCCGGCGAAGGGGAAGAGCAGGCGCCAGGGGATCGCGGCGTGAAGCGGATCGGAGATCGCTGCGCCGAGATGGGCGACTTGCTCAAGAACCGATGCACCGCGCCGGACCTCGATCATCCCGGTGAGTGCGGGCACGCGGGACCAAAGGTGGAAGGCGGACCAAGCGGGGCTGAAGAAAAAAATCAGCGTCGCGAAGGCGCCGAGCGCGAGGAGCCAGCGCAAGGCGATTTCACGCGAGGAATTGGCTTCCACAGGGGGCACGAGAAGGCGGGGAGTTGAGGTGATCGGGCGTGGGCGGACGAGAAAGAAAGCGCCGGTGCACGACCGGCGCGAACATTCCCAAGCCGGCGCGCCGACGAGCGTCGCGCCTACAACTCGAACGTCGCGGTGAGCACAAACTGTCGTGGATCGACGATGCGGTAGGTGTGCGGTGTACCGTCGGGAAAGGCGCCGATCGCCTGGAGTCGGTCGCCGGATTCCTGAAGATTGCGGATGTTGAGTTGATAGCTGGCGTTGATCCGGTTGGCCCAAAGTCGGGTGCGGTAGCGCACGTTCAGATCGACGGAGTAACCGGCGCTCGTAGTCTTGCCGAAGAACTTGCCGGTGTCCCAGATGGGTCGGGTGCGGTCGAGGTCGGTGATCGTGGCGGGGAATTGCTGTTTGCCATAATAGCCGAGGAAGCCGGCGTCCTGATAGCGAAGTGCTCCGCCGACTTCGAATTTGCGCAGCGTCTCCTGTTGGGTGAGGCCACTGAGTTTGAAGTTGGTGCTGAAGCGGCCGGCATATTTCCGGATCTGGGGATTGGGTGTGCCCTGCGATTGTTGCACGACGGCGTAGGGCGAACCGACAAACACGGCAAAGTTCTGCGCGGCGGTCTGAGAGCCGCCGTAGTTTTTTGTCCACCACAGGGCGTTGTCGCGTTGATCGCGAATCGTGGTCCAAACGGGCATGCGTTCGGCGATCCACTGGGCGATGTCGTCCGAGACGTTTTCGTTGGTGGACTCGGTTTTGGTCAACGAGGCGGCGACGGTCCAGAATTTGGTGGGATTGTAGTTCAGCTCAATTTCGCGGCCCTTGCCGACGATGTCGTTGGTCGAGGAAATCTGGCCCGTGTCGAAAGCGTTTTCGATCGCGACCTGACGATCCCACGGGACGCCCATCTGGCGGCCGACCTCGGTTTCGATCTGCGTTTGCGTGAACGTGGGATTGGCGGCGGCAACCCAAAGCAGAGCTTGGGTCTGGAGCAGAAACGCGGCGGTCGAGGCGATATCGATACGCGTGACGCGTTGCGCAATCGTGCCGGCATCGCCACCGCGGGCTTTGATCTGCGAAGTTTCCCAATTGTTGACGCGGAGGACGAACGTGTTGTCGAAGGCATTGAGCGCGAAGCCCCAGTCCTTGCCCTCACCGGAGGGGTTGGGCAGCGGTTGGAGGTAAAGGTCGACGCGAGGATCCTGCGGACGGAAGCTATCGGACTGGTTGTAGGTGAGCGAGAGGCCGTTGAGGGCCTGGCCCAGGTAGCGGATCCCGCCGCCGGATCGCGCCATTTCGTCGATGGCGCGCCAACCGCGGAAGGGGCGCGCGACGACGCCTTTTTGCGTGGTGGCGCCGCTGTTGGAGGCGTAGTCGCCGAGCGCCCAGTGATCGATGGAGTTGTAATCGAAAGTGATCCCATCGGCGTTGAGGCGTTGGGGCGTAGAACCGTTTTTGACGTATTGTTGATCCTCGCGCTTGCCGAAGGTGGTGATGAGGCGATTGTCGAAAAAGTTGCTCTGCACGATGCCGCCGAGCGTCTTGAGGATGGTCTTCGTGTTGCTGCCGGCGCCGGTGCTGTCGGTGGTGGCGCTTTGGCTGATGACCGTGGGTTCGCGCACGAAGCCGGTGGTGGGATTGCCGTAGAAGAAATTGTAGGTGCCCGCGGAAAACTCCCGAGGGGAGTAGTCGATGTTGTTCCCCTGCGCGTCGCCGAGGTAGTATCGAAAGTAGCCGCGGGTAATGTTGGCGGCGGCGGCGGGGCCGCCGACAATGTTGCCTTGGTTGACGCGTGAGACGCCGGCGGGAATCCAACTGTGGGCGTCGGTGATGCCGTCTTTGTAGGAGTAGCGGCGGGTGATGCGGTATTTGTATTCGTCGTAACCAGAAAACTGATGCGTGCCCAGCCATTTGAGGACGCTTTTCTCGCGGGAGAGGTCGAGGCGGTAATTGAGTTGGGCGCGGTAGGTATCCCACTTCGACGGCTGCCACCGCGTGAACGGTTGGTCCACTCCCATGTAGGGGCGGAGGAAAAACGGATTGGGGGAGCCATCGATGAGGCGCTCGTTCACATCGATGAGCAGCTGGCCGGACTGGCCGTTGGAATTGAGTTCGCCCATGATGTTGCGTTGGTAGCGCTGCGAATCTTCGCGGAGCAGGGCGACCTGGGCGTCGATGCGATGCTGGGGAGTATCGACGATATTTTGGTCGATCTGGACGGATCCGGTGAACGTGCGGTCCATCACGCGGTTCATCGCCTGGAGGTTTTGATCCGACCAATCGTAGAGCGATTTGCTGCTCACGGTCGGCGTGGTCGTGAAGAGCGGTTGGCCCGTGAAACGTCCGGCGGCGATGCCGGCGCCACCGCTGACCGACATATAGCGAAGCGTGCCGGAACCGGAGCCGGGATTGGTGCCGAGAGTCGAGCCGCTGGTACCGAGTAACTCGAGGCCGCTCTGACCGATGTAGGCATAGTAACGACCACTGCCAGTGAAGGAGCGATTGAAGTAGTCCGGCACATTGGCGTCGGCCGTAATCGGGGTCGTGGTGCCGACGCCCCCGTTGCCGATGGTCTGGCCGTTGACATGAATGAGCTGGCCGACGGGATCCCAGGTGGGGCGGCCATTGGCGATCCAGTAGGAAATGTTGTCGCGGGGCGGGCTCGCATTGGGGCGGTTGCCGTTCATGCGGTAGACGGAGGAGCTGGCGGCGATGGACGTTTTTTTGAAGGGCTGGTATTTCACCATGCCGTTGTAGCGAACGGAATTCACGCCGGAGGGCTTGCGCACAAAGCCGTCGTGCTGAAAGGCGCCGCTCGCGCGGACGGACAGGACGCCTTTGAGGAGAACGCGATTGATGTCGAGGCTGGTGCGGTAACCGCCGTAGCTGTCCATGCGCGCCTGAAATTGCGAGCGGTCGCGCGTGAGGTTGGCGGAGGCGGGCACCATGTTCACGGTGCCGGATGGATTACCAAGGCCGAAGACGGCACCGTTGGGCCCGCGGCTAATCTCGACGGACTCGACGCCCAACGGATCGACCGGCACACGGCCCATCGTTTCGAAATTGCCGAGGGAAACGTTGGCCGAGGCGATGCCGCGGATCCGGTTGGCGCCGGTCGGGTTGAGGCTGACGTTTTCCTGCACGTCGCCGTTTCGGTTGACGGTGAAATCCGTGTAGT
>CAMCHO010000074.1 GCA_945874455.1 Opitutus sp. GAS368
AAACCATTCCTGAACGCCGGGGCGGCGGCGGGCACTGCTCACCTCGCCACTAAATCACCTCATCACGACGAAAAAACTGGACGGAGTATCGCACTTTCAGACAGGGAAAGAGCGTCGTGTCAGCATTACGAGGTCTTCCTCGGAGCCCCCCCCGACCACACACCTTTAAGCCATAATGAAGATTACCACGCGAAAAATTCGTCCGGTTTGCGCCCTCGCGCTCATCACGGCCGCCACTGAAATTGCCGGAATCCGCCTCGTCGCGGCCGAAGCCAAGACCACCCAAATGGCGCCCTTCAACGTCGCCGCCGAATTCGGCGTCGATGGCCTGCGGATTCAGAATTCCCAATCGGTCCTAAACCAATACCTCCTCGAACAGCACGGAGTGGCGCAACTCCAGGACATGGCCGGCCTCGCCCCGAATCTCGGCACGAGCAACAGCGACACCCGCGGCTTCGGCGACGTCATCTCCCTCCGCGGCGTGACCAATTCCATTTTCTTCTCCTCCCCAGCCATCGGCCTCGTGATCGACGATGTGCCCAGCGGCTCCGTCTCCTCCTATCCCAGTTCACTGCTCAACATCGAGAGCTTCACCGTCAAGGCCGGCGCCCAAGGCACCGACTACGGTCGCAACGCCCCCGGCGGCGTCATCGATATCAAGACCCGCACCCCCGGCGCGACTCATCAGGGCAAGGTCCTCCTCGACTACGGCTCCTATAAGTACTCCGCCCTCCAAGCTTCCTTCGACGGCCCGCTCAACGATAAAGTCGGCTACAGCGCCAGCGTCGGCCTCTCCGAACACGAGGGCTACATCACCAACACCTTTAAGAACCGTAGCGCGGATGACCGCCGCTCCGTCGCCGGTCGCGGCGCACTGTATTGGAAAGCTGCCGACCAACTCCAGGTCCGCTTCGGTCTCACGATGGAAAAAACCAGTGACGACGCCACGCGTCTGACCTCCCTCTTCAGCCCCGATCCGTTCAAGGTCGCATCTGATAACAACGGCGCAACCAAGGTGGAGCGTCTGCAGCTTTCACTTCAGGCCAAGAAAACCTTCGCGTGGGGCACGATGACGGCGACGACATCCAGCCAGGAATGGGACCTCGATCCCTCCATCAACGACCTCGATCTATCTCCCCTCCCCCTCGCCTCGTCCAACGTGACGCAGAGTGAGAAATTCACGACGCAGGAAATCCGGTTCGAATCCACCACCGGCGCCCAGCGTACCCAATGGCGCGCCGGAGCCTTCCATTCCGACTCCACGATCAATGGCGATGCCAAGCGCGTCTTCGTCGTCCCACCGAGCGCCTACGTACCGCCGAATTTCGTGCAAACCGAACGCTCCGTCTTCGCCATCGGCCAGAAAACCCTCGCGGCCTACGCCAACCTCGATCAACCGCTGGCCCCTAAGACGACGCTCAAATTCGGTGCCCGCCTCGAACGTTCCGCGTCCGACCTCGACCGCACCAAAGTCGCGTCGAACAGTCTCGGCTTTCCCTCCCCGCAGGACCCGCGCCTCGCCCGCTCCCAAAGCGACAACACGCTCTCCGCGTCGGCCGCCGTCGTGCACTCCGTCTCCTCGTCCCTCAACCTCCAGGCCAAAACGTCCATCGCGCACAAACCCGAGGGCTACAGCGGCTTCACCGGCAATCCCCTGCTCGCCCGCTTCGACGGCGAACAAATCTGGGCCACCGAAGCCGGCGTCACCTTCGGCCCACCCAAGGGCCGCTTCGGCGGCAGCGTCCTCGCCTTCTGGAATGCCATCGATAACGACCAATTCGAACGGACCGTCCCCAACTCCACCGATTTCGTCGTGGTCAACGCGGCCAAAGTCATCGCCCGCGGTTTCGAAGCGAAGTTTATGTGGAGTCCCGTCGAAAAAGTCTGGTGGGATTTTCAAGCCGGTTATACGAGTGCGACGTTCGACGACCACCGCGACGCCGCCGGCACCCGCGTCGATGGCAAGTACGTGCCCTTTATCCCCACCTACACCCTGCGCACGGGCGTGACCGTCGATTTCGGCCAAGGCTGGTCCGCCAATGCGAGCTACGCCGCCGTCGGCAAGACTTACTACGATGAGCGCAACACCGCTACGTTTGCCCAACGCGCTTACGGCCTCGTCAATGCTCAGCTCCGCTACCGTTTCGACCGCTACACCGTGGCCGTTTACGGACACAACCTCTTCGATCAGGACCACTACCGGTTTATAAATCCCGAGATCTTCGCCGGCAGCCCCGGTGCCCCGCGCCGCGTCGGTATCCAACTCTCTTTCGTCTATTGAGTCACGGATCAGCCCCCTTCAGCAACGCCAGCCCGTCTCGTCCGTCTGTCCGTATCGTCCGTCTGCCCGTATCGCTCCCAATCAATCGTCTCCGCTCCATGAGAATCACCGCCCGCCTCCTCCCCCTCGCCCTCGTCTGTTCTTTTGGCCTCACCGTGTGCAGCGTGCACGCGGCCTCCGGGTGGCTTAACTGGCGTGGGCCGGACCACAACGGCATCTCCCCCGCCAAACAAAAGCTGGTGACTGACCTCACCCTCGGCGGGCCGACCCATCGCTGGACGTTTCAGGCCCACGGCGCGGGCACGCCCGTCATCGCCGACGGACGCGTGTATGCAATGTGTTACTACGGTGAGGGAGGCGGGGATGTCATCGAGGCCATCGTTTGCCTCGATGTGAAGACCGGCGCGAAGCTCTGGGAGCACCAGTTCAAAGACTTCCTGAGCGACACCGTTTACAACCGCTACGCCATTGGCGCTCCCTACGTCGACGCCGAGACGGGCAATATCTACTGCGAATCAACGTGCGGGGTCATCACCGCCTTCACGCGCGATGGAAAAATCATCTGGCAGCGCTCGATGATGGAAGAATTCGGCCGCCTCACGTTTCCTAACAGCCGCACCGGCTCCCTCATCACCGACGGCGAGTTCCTCTTCGCCAAGGGCGTCACCGCCAACTGGGGCGCCGACGGGCCCGCGCGCAGCCGCTACTACGCGTTTGAGAAACGCACGGGCGAACTCATCTGGGCCAGCACCCCAGGGACTGAACCGATCGATAATCCCATGGGCGCGCCGGTCTTCGGCGATCTCGGAGGCCATCGCGTTTTCTACGTCGGCACCGGCTGCGGCCACGTCGCCTGCGTCAACGCCCGCACCGGCGAGCCCGTCTGGCGTTTCAAGATGGCCAACGGCGGCCTCAATTCCGACGTCCTCCTCGACGGTCCCGGCAAACTCATCGCCATCCACGGCAAAGAAAACATCGATGCGTCGACACAGGGTCGGCTCGTCGCCATCAAGATTCCCACCGAGTACCCCACCGGCCCCAAGCCCGTGATCCTCGGTAAAGAAGCCGAACTCTGGCGCAACGATGAGTTCTGCGCCTTCACCAGCTCACCGCTCCTCGTCAACGGCCGCGTTTATGCAACCGGAGCGACCGGCAACTTCCTCTGCGCCGACGCCGCCACCGGCCAGACGATCTTTTCCGAAAAGCTCGGTGCCGACCAAGTCCACGCCTCCCCTGCCTATGCTGACGGTCGCTTCTACGTTCCCATGCACGAGGCGCGCTTCTTTGTCATCGAGGTCAAGGGCGACAAGCCCGTCATTGTTTCGAACAATAAAATGGAAACCGGGACGACCTGCCTCGGTGCGCCCGCCTTCTACGGCGACTCGATTTTCTATTTCACTAAAGACGGCCTCCATTGCTTCGGCCCCAAGTCGTCCGCGCCGATTATCCCGGCGGCGATTCCCGCACCCGCGCCTTCGGCTCTCTCCACCGCACCGATCGCCGCCCTGCAAGTGGTGCCGGCGGAATTCGCTCTCAGCCCCGGCCAGTCCCAAGCGTTTAAGGTCTGGGGCCTCGATGCCACCGGCCGCCGCGTGAAGGACGTGACCAGCGAAGCGACCTTCGCCAAGTTCATCCCGCCCACAGCCCTCGTAAAATCCGAGGTCGATGCCGAGCTGGTCGCCAACACCGTGAAAGCCGGTCCCAGCGCGAAACTTTCCGCCGGAGCCATCCAGGCCAAGTGGCAGACCTTCGCGGGCGTCACCCGCGGTCGCGTCGTTGCGGGCTACGGGCACAAGGAGACATTTGAAGCCCTCCCGCTCGGCCAGAAAAATAACGATGGCACCGACGTGGGCTTCCCCCCCTTGCCCTGGCTAGGCGCGCGCGTGAAGTGGCACGTCTTCGAAAAGGACGGCAATAAGTTCGCCGGTAATCGTCTCGATTCACTTCTGTTCATGCGCACCATGAATTTCATCGGTGGCCCCGATATGAAGAACTACACGATCGAGGCCGACGTGATGACCGACGGCAACCGCCGCATGATGTCGAACGTAGGTCTTGTTAACCAACGTTACCTTTTCAACATGGCCGCCAACAACCGCATCTTGGAAGTCACGAGCACCGCCGAACGCTTCACCGCCTCGGTGCCCTTCGAGGCGACCGCCAACACTTGGTACCACCTGAAGACCCGTGTCGACCAAGACAAGACCGGCGAAGGAGGCTTCGTTCGCGCCAAACTCTGGCCGCGCGGCGAACCCGAGCCCGCCAAATGGACCCTCGAAGTGCATCAAGCCAAACTTCACACCCACGGCGCACCCGCCGTCTATGCCTTCTCTCCCCAGAGCCAAAAACGCGTCTTTATCGATAACCTCGCCATCACCGCCAATGAATAACCTGCGCCTTCCTCTCTCTTTGTTTGCGGCGTCCCTGCTGACCGCTTCGGTGCTTTGCGCGAGCGATTGGCCCATGTGGGGCGGCTCGCCGTCGCGCAACATGGTTTCCACCGGCAAAGGTCTGCCCATGCCCGAGGCCATCGTCCCCGGAAAGTTCCTGCCCAAGACCGAGACCATCGATCCCAAGTCCACCAAGAGCGTGCGCTGGGTCACCAAACTCGGCTCTCAAGCCTACGGCACTCCCGTTGTCGCTGGTGGCCGCGTCTACGTCGGCACCAATAACGAGAGCCCCCGCGATCCCAAACAAACGGGCGACCGTGGCGTGCTCATGTGCTTCGACGAAAAGACCGGCGAATTCCTCTGGCAACTCGTCGTCCCCAAGCTCGGCTCCGGTAAGGTCAGCGACTGGGAATACGTCGGCATCTGCTCCTCGCCTGCCATCGAAGGCGACCGCGGCTACGTCGTTTCCAATCGCGGCGAGGTCGTCTGCTTCGACGTCAAAGGCCAAGCCGACGGCAATCAAGGCCCCTTTATGGACGAAGGGAAATTCTCGGCCCAAGACGGCAAGCCCACGGAAGTGACACCCAAGTGCGCCGACATCCTTTGGGTCAGCGATATTCGCACCGAGCTCGGCATTTTCCCGCACAATATTTCCAGCTGCTCGCCCCTCATCGTCGGCGACAAGCTTTACGTCGCGACGTCCAACGGCGTCGACTGGTCGCACATCAACATCCCTGCTCCGTTCGCCCCCGCGCTCGCCGTACTCGATAAAAACACCGGTAAAGTCGTCGGCGAGGAAACCTCAGGCGTTTCCAAACGCGTCCTCCATTGCAGCTGGAGTTCTCCCTCCTTCACCACGGTCAACGGCCAAGGCCTCATCGTGTGGGGCGGCGGCGATGGTTGGTGCTACGTCTACGATCCCATTCCGGTCAATGACAAGGATGGCACCCCAGTCTTGAAAGAGTTGCTCCGCTACGATGCCAACCCGCCCGAGTATCGCGCCAAAGATGGCCAACCGATCAAGTACGCCACCTTCAACGGCCCCAGCGAACTCGTTTGCACCGTCGTGGCCGAGGGTGGTCGCGCCTACATGTCGATCGGCCAGGACCCCGAACACGGCGACGGCATCGGTATGTTCAGCTGCATCGATCTCACCGCGCGCGGCGACATCACCGGCAAACCTCTCTGGGTGAACAAGAGCATCGGCCGCACCATCTGCACGCCCAGTCTGGTCGACGGTCTGATCTACATCGCCGAATATAACGGCAACATTCACTGCCTCGACGCCAAGACCGGCAAGACCCTCTGGATGCATGCCACCAACAGCCGCATCTGGTCCTCCACCCTCGTCGCCGATGGTAAAGTTTACTGCGGCACCGAAGACGGCGAGCTCATCGTCCTCGCCGCCAGTCGCGAGAAAAAGGTCCTCGGCAAAGTCGAGTTTTACAGCCCGATCTACAGCTCTCCGGTCATCGCCAACGACACCCTCTTCATCTCGACCATCACCCACGTCTTCGCGATCTCGAAATAATCTCAAGCAAGGCGGGTCTTTGACTCCGCCTTAGTTCGCATCCACGTTTTTCACCGAGGGTAAAGTCAGCTTGCCCGAGCCCTCACACAATCACCTTCCTTTAAACGCCCTCGTTCCTCTTCTCACTTCTTTCGTCCTCATGAGCAGCACACTCACCCCCGCCCAAGCCCAATCCGCCCTCGACAGCTGGACACGCAAAATGATCGCGTGGCATTTCTCGCCCGCCACCGGTTGCGACTACTGGCTTAAATGGGCCAAGACCGCCGGCTGGGATCCGCGCAAAGAAATCAAGTGCTTCGCCGACATCGCGAAAAAATTCTCGCACTTCGACGACGACGTGCTGCGCACCGAGCAGCCCGAGCGCTTCGTCCCCAAGGCCTACGCTAAGCGTCCCTACAACGTTTTCGAGACGGGCGGCACCACCGGCATGCCCAAACAGCGCGTCGGCTGGGATGACTACAAGACCGACTACGAAGAATACAGCGACCACTACGGCCCAGACTTTTTCCCGAAGGGCAATTGGCTTATGGTCGGTCCCACGGGCCCGCGCCGTCTGCGCCTCGCCGTGGAGCATCTCGCCAACTACCGCGGCGACTCCTGCTACTTCGTGGACCTCGACCCGCGCTTTGTGAAGCGCCTCATCGGCACCGGCGAGATGGCCATGGCCCGAAAATATCAGGAGCACGTCATCGACCAGGCCGCCACGATCCTGCGCCACCGCAAGATCACGAACATGTTCACCACCCCGCGCCTCCTCGAAAATCTCGCCGAGCGCATGTCGCTCGTAAAGGCCGGCCTCAAGGGCGTTTTCGTTGGCGGCACCACGATGACACCCCAATACGTCCGCTTCGTCGTCGAAGAGGTCTTGGAAAACAAAATCAACTTCGCTCCCACCTACGGCAATACTCTCATGGGTCTCGCGATTTCGAGGAAGCTCACGAAGGCCGACAACTACAGCCTCACCTACTACGCGCCCCAGCCGCGCGCCACGCTCCGGATCGTCAATCCCGATAATCCGACCGAGCTCGTGAACTACGGTGAGTATGGCCGCGTCGAACTCACCACGATGACGAAGGAGTTTTTCGTCCCCCGCTTCCTCGAACGCGACGAAGCTATCCGCCGCCCCCCGTGCAGCGAATTCCCTTGGGACGGCGTCGGCGACGTCCGCCCCTTCCAGTCCCTCACCAAAACGATTATCGAAGGCGTTTATTGAAGGTAGAGGCGGTTCTCCGAGCCGTCCGCGCAGACCGCTCGGTGAGCGGTCCCTACCATGCGAACCGACTAACACTCCCATGACTTCGTCCATCCACATTCCCGTCCTCCGCCTCGGCCAGACCTACCGGAGCCTCGACAAAATTCAGTTCAACGTCTCCGGCCAGCCGCTCGAAATCAGCGTCGCCAATTCCGGACTCA
This sequence comes from Opitutus sp. GAS368, assembly GCA_945874455.1. GTDB lineage: Bacteria > Verrucomicrobiota > Verrucomicrobiia > Opitutales > Opitutaceae > GAS368. The sequence goes on from CAMCHO010000074.1 coordinate 7,616, forward strand.
TCCGTCGCGACCTCCAACAACTCGCAAAATCCGGCGAAGCCCTGCGCGCGATCCCGTGCGAGACCCTTGTCGGGTACATGGAAAAAGCCGCCGAGCTCTTCCTCCACGGTAAGCTCCCGTGGGGCGACGACGACCGCCTCCAAAGCCCCGACGACTACGCGGTCGCCCTCTCGCAACTCACCGGTCTCCCGCACAGCCTCGCGCGCTCCAACATGGGCAAGGTCCACGCCGCGATGTCCAACATCCGCGCCGTGATTTCCGGCCTCACGCGCGGCATGCCCCTCGAGCTCTTCGACCGCGGCTTCGTTCGCCAAAACGGCCTCGATGTAAATTTCTTCGCCGAGACCACCAGCCTCGGCGTGCTCCTCCCGAGCAATTCCCCCGGCGTCAACTCACTCTGGCTGCCTGCACTCGTGATGAAAATCCCCGTCGTGCTGAAGCCCGGCCGCGAAGATCCCCTCACCCCCTTCCGCCTCATCCAAGCGATGATCGCCGCCGGCTTCCCCCGCGAAGCCTTCGGTTTTTATCCCACCACACACGACGGCGGCGACACCCTTCTCTTCGGCACCGGCCGCGCCATCGCGTTCGGTAGCGACGCCACGCTGAAAAAATACGCGCCCTACCGCCACATCAACGTCCACGGTTCTGGTCGTAGCAAAATTGTCATTGGCGACGATTTCGCCGCAGACTGGCCGAAACACCTCGACGTCATCGTCAACTCGATCGCCGCAAATGGCGGCCGCAGTTGCATCAACTGCTCCTCCGTACTCATCAGCAACAACCGCGACACGCTCGCCGACGCGCTCGCCCGCAAACTTGCCGCGATCGAACCACTTCCGCGGGATCACCCCGACGCAGTCCTCTGCAGTTTCGCCAATCCAAAATCCGCGAAGGCCATCGACGAGCGTCTCAACGAACTTCTCGCCGTGCCCGGTGCGATCGATCTTACCGCGAAATACCGCAACGGCCCGCGCCTCGTCGAAATGTACGGCCAGACGTTTCTGCGTCCCACCCTCATCGTCTGCGACGACCTCAAACACCCGCTCGCCAACACCGAGTATGGCTTCCCGTTTGCGAGCGTGCTCCAAGTTCCCCAGGCAAAAATGATCGGCCAAATCGGCGAGTCGCTCGTCGTCTCGGCCTTCACACGCGACCAAGCGTGGAGTATCGATCTCATGACGAGCACCAACATCGAGCGCCTTAATCTCGGGCCCTACTCGACAATGCGCGTGCAATGGGAACAACCGCACGAGGGCAACCTCTTCGAGTTTCTCTACCGCCGCCGCGCCCTCCAGGGAGATCTCGTCGCGGCCTAACCCCGGAAACTGTGAAGCGGTCCTCGGTCATCGGAAATCTGTGATCCTCAAATCCTGAAGTTTCCGATTCTGAAATTTCAGATTTTCGATTCCTGATGCCCGATTTCACGATTTCCGATTCCCATTCCGTGATCGGCTCGTTCGCCTCCCGCCCCGCACCCAAGCTCGTCTTTGGTCCCGGGGCGCTGCGTGAATTGGCCGCTTGCGTGCGTGAGGTTGGCGGGACCTCCGTTTTTCTCGTGTCCGATCCCGGTCTCGCCCGCGCCGGCTACGTCGAGCGCGCCCGCGCCCTCCTCGTCTCCGCCGGCCTCCCCGTTGCGGTCTTCGCCGAATCTCGCGAAAATCCCACCGAAGCCGACGCCGCCACTTGCGTCGCCGCCGCTCGCGCGCAGCCCTTCGATTGTTTCGTCGCCCTCGGTGGCGGCAGCAGCCTCGACACCGCGAAAGCCGCCAACGTTCTCCTCACCAACGGTGGCGTGATGCACGATTACCACGGCTACGGCAAAGCCACGAAGCCGTTGCTTCCACTCATCGCCATTCCCACCACCGCCGGCACCGGCAGCGAAACCCAGTCCTACACGCTCATCAGTCGCGACGGCTCCCACGAGAAAATGGCCTGCGGCGGCCCTCAAGTCCTCCCCCGGATCGCGATCCTCGATCCCGAACTCACCGCCACCCTTCCGCGCGCCACCGCGACGCTGTCCGGCCTAGACGCACTCTCGCACGCCCTCGAATCCGCCGTCTGCACGAAACGCAACGCCGTCTCCTCGCTGTATGCCGAGGCCGCGTTTCGCCATTTGTCCTCCGCGATCTCCCGCGTCGTCACCGGCCAGCCCACCGACGCCGACCGCAGCCACATGCTCCTCGGTGCCGCGTTCGCCGGACTCGCCATTGAAAATAGCATGCTCGGCGCCGCCCACGCTTCGGCCAATCCGCTCACCGCGCGCCATGGCGTCGTGCACGGTCACGCCGTCGCCCACATGCTGCCCGCGGTCATGCAGTTCAACGCGACCGATCCCGCCGCCGCCGTCATCTACGCCCATCTGGAATCACTCCTCCACGCCACCGGTACGACTGCGCTCCCCTTGATCGACTGGGTCACTGACATCGTCGCCCGCAGCGCGTTGCCCCCGCTCGATGCCGCGACGATGGATTTCGCGGTGCTCGCCGATGATGCCACGCGGCAGTGGACCGGAAAATTTAATCCACGCGCGTTGCACGCCGCCGACTTCGTCTCACTTTACCAGCGTGCGTTCTCACCCCATGCCGCGGTCGTCTGATGTCGCCCTGCGCGTGCGTGCAGGGAGTAGTCGCCGGCTGGATCACCTCCCATCCCGCCGTTCACGCGGCGGGCTACCCTTCGTTTTCGGTCTGTGGTTAATCCTGTCATTCACCGGGTGCGGCGATCGCTCTGCTTCCGACCTCGCCAAAAAATCTCCGTCCAAACCCGCCGCTCCCGAAATCTCCTGGCCCATGACCCGCGGCGGCCCGTCCCTCAGCGGCAACGTCGCCACCACGTTGCCGCGCGATCCGGTCATCGCCTGGACCTTCGCCGCCTCGGGCCCGATCACCGCTGAAGCCTCCCTCGTCGCCGGTCGGGTGTACGTCGGCACCGGTAAGGGTACCCTCCATTGCCTGTCCGCCGACTCCGGCCAGCAGCTCTGGGAATTCCCCACCAAGGATGCCATCACTGCCGCCCCCGCCGTCGCCGCCGGCAAGGTCTTTCTCGCCTCCAACGACGGCCGCCTCTACGCGCTCTCCGCCGACACCGGCAAGGAAGCATGGCAGTTCGCCAGCGAAGATAAAATTAGCGCCGGAGCCGTCGTGATCAAAGCCCCCGCCGACTCCGCCACACCCGGCGCCGACTGGATTCTCCTCAACGGCTACGATGGCACGACCCGCGTCCTCGCCGCCGCCGACGGTAAACTCGTCTGGAGTTACAAAACCGACGACTACATCAACGGCTCTCCCGCGGTCGTCGATGGCCGCTTCCTCGTCTTCGGCGGCTGCGACTCCCAGCTCCACGTCGTCAACCTCAAGGACGGCAAGCTCGTCCATAAAATCCAAACCGATGCGCAAATTCCCGCGTCGATCGGTACCTTCGGGACCATGGCGTTCTGCGGCAACTACGCCAATCAGACCGTCGCCTTCGACGTCGTCGGCGGCAAAGTCGCCTGGACCTACGAAGATCGCGCACTGCCCTTCATGAGCGCCCCGGCCATTAACGACCGCCTCGTTCTCATTGGCTCGCGCGACAAACACCTCCACGCCATCGACCGCGCCACCGGCAAAGCCGCGTGGACCTTCAAGACCGGCGGCCGCGTCGAAGGCTCGCCCATCGTGTTTAGCGACGGCGTCGTCTTCGGCTCCGCCGACGGCCGCCTCTACGCCGCCAACCTCGCCGATGGCGCCGAACTCTGGCAACTCGACCTCGGTGAATCGTTGGTTGCTTCACCCTCGTTCGGCGGACAACACATGGTCGTCGGTGGCGACAAAGGTACGGTCTTTGCCCTTCGTTCCCGCGCCCTCCCGAAACCCTGAGTCCTTCGTCTCGCCCCCGCGTCAAACCGCCCTCGCTCCTTCTATGAACGCCGCCCCCGCCAGTCCTCCTGCCCCGGTAAAGAGCTCCACCCTCGCGGGCAACTACTTCATCTCGAACTACCCGCCGTTCTCGTTCTGGTCCGAAGACCAAAAAATCGAGGTCGAGAAAGCCCTCGATTCCCAGCCCACACCCGGCGCGAAGCTTGGACTCTATCACCACATTCCGTTTTGCCGGAAGCGCTGCCATTTTTGCTACTTCCGCGTCTACACCGACAAGAATGCCCAAGACATTCAGACCTACCTCGAAGGCACGATCACCGAGCTCAAGTCCATCGCCGAGCGCCCGCTCTACCGCGGCCGCAAACCGCACTTCGTCTACTTCGGCGGCGGCACGCCTTCCTACCTCTCCGCCAAGCAGCTCCACGAGCTCACCGACAAACTCAAGGCCGTCCTCCCGTGGGACGCCGCCGAGGAAGTCGCCTTCGAAGCCGAGCCTGGCACGCTCAATCCCGGTAAGCTCACCGCCATCAAAGAAGTCGGCGTCACGCGCCTCAGCCTAGGCGTCGAACACTTCGACGACCACGTGCTCCAAATCAACGGCCGCGCGCACCGCTCCGCCGAGGTCTTTACCGCCTACGAGCGCGCCCGCGCTGAGAATTTCGCCCAGATCAACATCGATCTGATCGCCGGCATGTTGGAGGAGACCGAGGCGCTGTGGCAGCGCAACATCGAGGAGACGATCAAGCTGCGGCCCGACAGCGTGACGATTTACCAGATGGAGATTCCCTACAACACGACCATCTACAAAGAGATGAAGGCCGAGGGAAAACTCGTCGCGCCGGTGGCCGATTGGCAGACGAAACGCCGCTGGGTCAAAGAAGCCTTCGCCGCCCTCGAGAGCGCCGGCTACACCATCGCCAGCGGCTACACCGCGGTGCTCAACCCCCAGCGCACCAAATTTGTTTACCGCGACGAGTTGTGGACCGGGGCCGACCTGATCGGCTTGGGCGTCGCCTCGTTTTCCCACGCCGCCGGTGTCCACTACCAAAATGTCACGGAGATCGAACCCTACCTCGCCGCGATCAACACGGGGCAGCGCCCCATTAAACGCGCTTTCCGCACCTCGCGCGAGGAGCTGATGATCCGCGAATTTATCCTCCAGATGAAACTCGGCCGCGTCGTCCTCGGCTATTTCTCGGAAAAATTTGGCGTGGATCTCGCGCAGCGTTTCGCCGCCCAGCTCGGCCACTTGGCCGCCGAAGGTTTCCTCACGGTCGACTCCACCCACGTCCGCCTTTCCCGCGACGGCCTCCTTTGCGTCGACACCCTGCTGCATGAGTTTTTTCTCTCGCAGCACCGCACGAACAAGATCGTCTGAGCGCTCGGTTTTTTCGCTCGTGGAAGCCACGGAACACCCCGCCATTCAGGCTTTGCCGGACGCCTTCGTGCGTTTCATGCGCGATGCTTGCCGGCTCCCGCTCGACGCCTTCCACGCTCTCCCCGGCGCGAGTCTGCCCGCCGTCGCCCGACGGTTGCTCGATCATCGACGCGACATGACGTCCACGCTCGCAGACTTTCACGGCAGCGCCCTCCGCGTCGAAATCCTGAACGTTGCGCTCACCGAAGAATACTATCTGCGCGAAGTTTACCTCCGCAGCACCGCCACCGACCGCGTGGTGGAATATGGCGTACTCGCCGTGGCCCTCGCCGCGTTCACGACGACGCCACGCGCGGAACTCACCGCCGGCCGCACCCCCCTCGGCGCGATTTTGCACCAATTCGAAATCCCCTTCGTCAGCGCCCCGCTCGGTTTTTTCACGGTGCCCACCGCTCTACTGCCCTCGCTTCCACTGCTTTCTCCGGCGGCCCACCAGGGTTGCGGTCGCTTCAATTGCCTCTCGAAACCATCGGGCGAGCCGCTCGCGTGGATTCTCGAAATCCTGCCGCCGTCGTGAAAATTGTTTTTCTCACCGCCGGTACCGGCAGCTACTATTGTGGCGCCTGCATGCGAGACAACGCTCTCGCCCGCGAACTCCATCGCGCCGGTCACGACGTCACCATCGCGCCGATGTATCTGCCGCTGACCCTCGACGAGACCACACTCGCCGGGGCCGAAAAAGTCCCCGTTTTTTTCGGCGGCATTAACGTTTTCCTTCAGCAGAAAATCCCGTTCTTCCGCAAGACGCCCGCCGCCTTCGACCGGCTGCTCAATTCCACCAGCCTCCTGCGCTGGGCCGCCCGCCACAGTCACATGACCTCGGCCCGTACCCACGGCGCGATGGCCGTCGAGATGCTCAACGTCGCCAGCAGCCCGCTGCGCAAAGAGCTCGACAAACTCCTCGGCTGGCTCGGCGGCATCGCGCAGCCCGAGCTCGTGTGTCTCTCCAACGCCTTGCTGGTCGGCTTCACGCCCGAGCTGAAACGCCGGCTCGGCGTGCCCGTCGCCGTTTTTTTTCAAGGCGAAGACTCGTTTCTCGACGGCCTGCCCGAGCCCTACCGCGCCCAGTGCTGGGCCGCCTTAAAACAACATCTGCCCGCAGCCGATGCGCTCATCTCCCCGAGCCACCGTTACGCCGACTACATGGCCCGCCGCCTCGGGCTCGCGCCCGCCACCATCGAAGTCGTGCCCAACGGCATTTCCCTCGATGGCTACGCCGCCGGCTCGCCACCTACCGTCCCAACTATCGGCTACCTCGCTCGCATGTGCCGCGAAAAAGGCATCGAGGTACTCGTTGACGCCTTCATGGTTCTCGCGGGCGAGCTCGGCGATGCGCACACCCACCTGAAAATCGCGGGCGCCGCCACCGCCGGCGATCAGCCGTTGATCGCCCGACTGCACCAGCGCCTCGCGGCCGCCGGCCTCACGTCGCGCGTCACTTGGCTGCCCAACGTCTCGCGCGAAGAAAAGATCTCCTTTCTCCGCGGCCTGACGCTCTTCTCCGTGCCCACGCTCTACGAAGAAGCCTTCGGCCTCTACGTCGTCGAGGCCATGGCTTGCGGCGTCCCCGTCGTGCAACCGGACTCCGCGTCGTTCCCCGAGATCGTCAACGCCACGGGCGGCGGCGTGTGCGTGCCAGCCCAAAATCCCCGCGCGTTGGCTCAAGCTTGGCAGCAACTGCTCGCCGACGCGCCCCGCCGCACCGCCCTAGGCCACGCCGGCCGATTGGGCGTTGAAAAACTCTTCAGTGCCCCGAGCATGAGCGCGAAATTCAGCGTGGTTGCCCGTCGCCTCACCGCGGCGCAGTGACCCCGCCCGCTTCATGGATATTCCCTCACAGTTTCATTTCCGCCACCACCGCATGGTCGAGTTTGCCGACACCGACCTCGCCGGGCTCATGCATTTCGCGAACTTCTTTCGCTTCGTCGAAAGCGCCGAACATGCATTTTTCCGTTCGCTCGGATTCCGGATTCACACCGCCACCGGCTCGGCCCACACGGGCTGGCCCCGCCTCGAAGTCACCTGCAAATACCACCGTCCCGCTCGCTTCGAGCAGACCTTGGAGATTTGCCTCCGCGTCGAAGAGGTCCGCACCAGCAGCCTGCGCTATTCGTTTTGGATTCTCGCCGAGGGCGAACCGAAGCACCCGCTCATCGCCCAGGGCTCGCTGACCATCGTCCACGTGGCCCTCGACACGTCGACACACGAGATCCGCAAAGCCCCGATCCCGCCCGATCTCCGCACCAAGCTCGAAGCCCTCGTGACGCCCGTCTGATTTTTCTATCCGGCCTCGCCGCATAAAACTCGCAACATTGCCGACGGGTTTTATCCGTGTTTATCCGAAAAATCCGTAGTTAAAAAAATCCCGCACTCAGCAGTTTCCGCTCACTCACCCATCACCAAAAAAATATGAACTGGCTAATCTACGCTCTCCTTACCGTCGCAACTTGGGGCCTCTACGGCGTCTATCTCCACAGCGGCCAAATGGCCATGGGCGATCCCATCAATGGCCGCTACAAGGCGTTCCTCTTTGTGGGCATCGCTTACTTCATCATCGCCGTCCTCGCGCCGCTGCTCGTGCTCAAGGTCAACGGCGCCGACTTCAGTTTCCCCGCCAAAGGAATTTGGCTGTCGCTCTTCGCCGGCACGCTCGGCGCCATCGGCGCCTTCGGCATCCTCCTCGCCTTCGGCGCCAAGGGCACACCCACCGTCGTCATGGCTATCGTCTTCTCCGCCGCGCCCATCGTGAACGCCGTCGCCGCCACTCTCATGCATCCACCCAAGGGCGGCTTCGGTGCCATCGCCTGGCAGTTCTACGCCGGCATTTTGCTGGCCGCAGCCGGTGGCTGCCTCGTCAGCCTTTACAAGCCCGCGCCCGCCCCGAAAGCCGCCATGGTGAAAACCGTCCCGCTCGCCGCCGGTCAGCACTGATCCCCCCACGTGGCGCTCGCGCAACAGCAACTGGCCGCGCTCAACCGCCTCATCGCCGCGATCGGCCCGACGAATCGCTTCTACCGGCCGCGGCTCGCCGCTGCCCACGGGCTCGCCGGATTCACGTCCCTCGCGGAATTTTCCGCGAGGATGCCGATCACGACCAAGGACGAGCTCGCCCGCGACCAACTCGCCCATCCGCCTTACGGCACGACGCTCACCTTTCCGCCTGAGACCTACACGCGTTTCCACCAGACGAGCGGCACCAGCGGCCGCCCAATCATCTGGCTCGACAACACCGAGAGCTGGCAATGGCTCCTCGAAAACTGGAAAACGATTTGGCGCAGTGCCGGCGCGCGCGCAGGCGACGCCGTGTTCTTCGCCTTTTCGTTTGGGCCATTTCTCGGTTTCTGGACCGCGTTTGATTCCGCTCAACAACTCGGTCTCCGCACCATCCCTGCCGGCGGTATGAGCAGCGGCGAGCGGCTGCGTTTTCTGATCGCCCAACGGCCGCGCATTCTCTGCTGCACGCCTACCTATGCGCTGCGGCTCATCGACGTGGCGCGGCAGGAGGGCATCGACCTCACGCACTCGGGCGTCGAGCGCGTGATGGTGGCCGGTGAACCCGGTGGCAGCGTCCCGGAGGTTCGCGCCCGCATCGCGCAGGGCTGGCCCGGCGCGGCGGTGGTCGATCACTACGGCATGACCGAAGTCGGCCCGGTCTCCCACGGTTCTCCCGATCAACCGGCACTCATGCAGGTCATGCACGATCGCTATTTCTGCGAGGTGCTGCGCCCTGGCACCCTCCAGCCCGCCGCCGCCGGAGAGAGCGGTGAACTCATTTTAACCACGCTCGGCCGCGAAGCCTGTCCGCTGCTGCGCTACCGCACCGGCGACCTCGTGCAACCCGTCGTCCTACCCGGTGACGAGCCCAGTCGTTTCGCACTCGCCGGTGGCATTCTCGGCCGCGCCGACGACATGGTGATCGTGCGCGGCGTAAACCTTTATCCCGCTGCCGTCGACGCCGTCGTGTGCGCCCTCGGCGGTATCCGCGAGTATCAGGTCGAGATCGATCGCCGCGACGCTTTGCCCGAGGTGCGCATCCGCTTCGAGCCGCTCGACGGGACGACTGATCCCTCCGAAGAATTCGCGCGTCGTCTCCGCAGTGCCTTTCAGATCCGGATCGAACTTGAGCGGGTGCCTGCCGGCACGTTGCCCACGCACGAATTCAAAGCCCGCCGCTGGAAAATCCTCAGCTGAATCAAACCAGCATGATCCACCACGGACGGCCCCGCCTGCACCCGGATTCGCACCGAAGTTACCGAACGGTAGGGGCGCCTGTCTCCCTGAGTGTTTATCTGTTTCCAGCCGTGGTTAAACTCACCTGCCCTTGCCCGCTCCCATGATTGCCCTGTCCCGCGTATCCAAAATCTACGAGAGCTCCGCCGGCCCCGTCGGCGTTCTGCGCGAGCTCGACCTCACCGTCGCCGCCACCGAGACCGTCGCCATCACCGGTCCCTCCGGCAGCGGCAAGACGACGCTCCTCAATCTCCTCGGCGCCCTCGATCAACCTTCGTCCGGCACCGTCACCATCGACGGCGTCGCCCTCGGTGGACTCGACCCCGCCGCCGCCGCTCGTTTCCGCAGCCGCTCGATCGGTTTCATTTTCCAACTGCACTACCTCCTGCCGCAGTGCTCCGTCCTAGAAAATGTTTTGGTGCCCCGTCTCGCCGGCGCGTGGGCAGAAGCCGCCTCCGTCACGCGCGCGCGCGCCGAAGCCCTCCTCGAGCAGGTCGGCCTACGTGATCGGATGACGCACCTGCCGTGGCAGCTTTCCGGCGGCGAACAGCTCCGCGCCGCCATCGCCCGCGCGCTCATTAACCAACCCAAAATCATTCTCGCCGACGAACCCACGGGCTCCCTCGACCCCGCCACCGGCGAACGCATCGCCGACTTGCTCCTGAGCACCCACGCCGGCGCCCGGGCCGCACTCGTCGTCGTGACCCACAATCCCGCCCTCGCGCAGCGGATGCAAAAAACCTACCGCCTCGCAGCCGGCCAGCTCGTAGCCTGATTCCCCACGACTCGTCGCCACCATGAACGCGTTTCACTACGTCCTCCGCAGTGTCGCGCACTATCGCGCCGCCTATCTCGGTGTGCTCGCCGGCGCCGTCCTCGGCGCCACCGTTTTACTCGGCGCGCTCTTCGCCGGCGATTCCGTCGCCGCGTCACTCCGGCGCATCGGCGAACAACGCATCGGCCGCACCACCCACGTCCTCGCCTCCGGTGACCGCTTTTTCCGCCAAGCCCTCGCCGACGATCTCGCCACCGCCGCCAGCGCCCAAACCGCGCCCGCGCTCATCGCCCGCGGCACCGCGACCAATCCCACCACCCGCAGCTCGATCAACCAGGTTCAACTCGTCGGCGTGACCCCCGCCTTTTGGTCGTTCGCACCGGGGCCCAACGCCCTCGCTCCGACCCTCGCTGCCGCGCAATCCGCAATCGCCCTCAACGACACCCTCGCCCGCCGCCTCCAAGTCACCGTCGGCGACACCGTGGTCGTGCGCCTGCAAAAACCCGGCGTCCTCGCCGGCAACGCCCCCATCGCCGGTGCCGAGGCGAAACTCGAAACCCTCCGCTGCACAGTCGCCGCCATCGTCGGCGACGCTTCGTTCGGCCGTTTCAATCTCCAGGCCACGCAAATGGCAGCCTCCACCATTTTCCTCCCGATCGAATTATTGCAGGAAGCGTTCAAACGCCCCGGGCGCGCCAACCTGATTCTCCTCGAGACTCCGGCCACGCTTCCACTGCCCGCACTTCAACTTCAACTGAGCCGCGTCCTGCGGCTCCTTGACTACGGCCTCACCCTGAAGTGGCGCGAGCAACCGGCCGCCTTCGAGCTCGCCTCCGAACGCATCTTCCTCGATCCGGAAATCGTCGAGACCGTCACGCGCACGTTACCAGCCGCCCAACCAGCCATCACCTACCTCGTCAACGAACTGCGTATCGGCGATCGCACTACTCCCTATTCCGTCGCCACTGCCACGAACGCCACCGCCGCTCCATTTCTCCCTGCCGACCTCGGCCCGCGCGAGATCGTGCTCAATCAGTGGCTCGCCGATGATTTGCAGGCGAAGGCGGGCGACGACGTTCGCGTCACCTATTTCCAAGTCGGCCCGGCCGATACGCTCATCGAACAACCCACCGCCTTTCGCGTCCGCACGATCATTCCGCTCGCGGGTCTCGCCGCCGACCGCGCCTGGATGCCCGACTTCCCCGGCATCAGCGACGCCAAGAACCAAGGCGATTGGGACACCGGCCTGCCTTTGAAACTCGAGCGCATCCGCCCGCACGACGAAAAATACTGGGACGATTACCGCGGTGCCCCCAAAGCATTTTTCTCCCTCGCCGCCGGCCGCGAAATGTGGGCCACACGTTGGGGCACCCTCACCGCCCTCCGCCTGCCCCATCCGTCGGCGCAGGCCGCGGACGAGCTCGAGCGCACGCTCCTCGGCGCGCTCCGGCCCGAGATGAATCAACTCCTCCTGAGCAACGTCCGAGCGAGCGCGCAGGACGCCGCTAAATCCGCCGTCGATTTCGGCGGGCTCTTCCTCGGCATGAGTTTCTTTCTCATTCTCGCCGCGCTCGGACTCGTCGCGATGTTGTTTCAACTCTGCCTGCTCCAGCGCAACCGCGAGGACGCCCTCCTCGGCGCCGTCGGTCTGCCCGCGCGCCAACTCCTCCGCTGGCGTCTGGCCGAGGGCACCGTGGTGCTCCTCGTCGCCGCAGTCCTCGGCCTGCCCCTCGCCGCACTCTACACGCAGGGCATTCTGCGCTTCCTCGAAACCATTTGGACCGACACCGGCGGGGCGGCGACCTTCGCGTTCGCCGCGCAACCGACGAGCATCGCCATCGGTATCGGCGTTTTCGTGACGTGTTCGCTCGGCGCCATCTGGCTGGCCGTGCGTCGCCAAACGCGCACGACGCTTTCGATCCGGCTCGCTGCGCACACCGAAGCCACCGTCGCTCCCGCAAAAATCCGCCGCCGTTCGCTCGCCCTCGCCGCCGGCTCTGCCTTCGCTGGGGTCGTCGCCGTCGGTCTTTCCGGCCGCGTCCTGCCCGCCCAGGGCGCATTTTATCTCGCGGGTTTCGCCTTCCTCGCGACCGGCCTCGCGTTGTGCCGGGCCTGGCTCGCGCGCCCACCGACCATCCAGCGCGACACGCCCCTCGACGCCGCGTATCTCGGCACCCTGAACCTCAAGGCCCGTCGTTCGCGAAACCTCACCGTCGTCGGTCTGATCGCGACCGCCGTTTTCATGGTGCTCTCCGTCGCTTCGTTTCGGAAACACGTCGGCTCCGAATGGCTCGCGCGCTCCAGCGGCACCGGCGGCTTCGCACTCCAAGTAGAAACCACCGTCGCTCAAAACCACCCGCGCGACGGTCAGGCGAAGGGCTTCGAAATTTTCGAAAAACACGCCGCCGACCTCGGCGAGATCGTCCCGCTGCGCGTCGGCTCGGGCGACAATGTGAACTGTTTCAATCTCAACACCACCCTCCAGCCGCGCCTCCTCGCCGTGGACGCGGCGCAGCTCGCCGCCCGTGGCGCGTTTCCCGTCAAGCTGAGCGCCGGTTGGGCCGCCCTGCGCACACCCACCGCGACGGGCGCCATCCCCGCCCTGGTCGATGCCGCCACTATGATGTGGGCCTTAAAGCGTAAGGTCGGCGACGTGCTCGCGTACACCGACGAAAACGGCCGCGCGTTCGACGTGCAGATCGTCGGCGCGATGCCCGACTCCATTTTCCAAGGGAGCCTGATCGTCGACGAAACACTTTTCCTGAAGAAATTCCCCTCGAACGCCGGCTATTCGCTCTTCCTCCTCGATGCGAAGTCTGCAGATCCGACCGCGATCGTTGGCCTCCGCAACCGCCTGACGAACGCGACGACGGACGCCGG
>CAMCHO010000075.1 GCA_945874455.1 Opitutus sp. GAS368
TGAAGGGAGCCTATTACACGTTTCGAGCCGGCCCGACCGTTTGGGTGCCGCTCTTCTCCCGGCTCCGCGCGAGCGTGGGGGTAGGTGCTGCCCTGATCTACGCGGGAAGTACCTACAGCGTCACGCAGACTTACACGCCCGAAACCGGCGCCGAGATTACCGAAACAAGCTCGAGCCTGACGAGCCGTCTGTTGCCCGGTTATTATGCCGATGCGACGCTGCAATTCGACCTGACCGAACGCACTGGATTTTATGCCGGTGCCATTATGCAAGGCGCCGGGGCCTACACGCAAAACCTCAACAGCACCTCAGAGAGCGGCTCGGTGGCCAATTATTCCACGCGGATCGACCTCGCCAAACAGCAAGGTTTCCGTGGAGGCATGACGATCCGTTTTTGAGGGTCGGACGGCAGCTGAGTTCACTGCGAGGCCGGGCCGACGCCCGGCCTTTTTCGTTTCTCCTTTTCAAGGTCGGCCCGCGTGCGCTTGCTCGCTGAGCGTGAGCGATAACGAGAAAAAACCGCATTGGCCTTTGGCATCCCTCTTGGTGCTGACCGGTCTCAACCTGCTCGACTACCTCGACCGTCAATTGCTGGCCGCGGTCCTCACGCCGATCAAGGAGGAGCTGCGTTTAAGCGACGAACAACTCGGGACGATCCAGAGCGCGTTCATGTGGGGCTACTTTCTGACGTCACCGATCTTTGGTTACCTGGGCGACCGTCTGCCCCGGCGCTGGCTGGTCGCGGGAGGTGTCTTCGTCTGGAGTCTGGGGACGTTGATGTCTGGCCACGTCAACGCGCTCGGCGCGCTGATCTTCTTCCGTGTGCTCGTCGGTTTCGGCGAAGCCAGTTTTGGGACGATCAGTCCCGGCTGGATCGCCGACCTCTTTCCGACGGCGAAGCGCAATAATGCGATTTCGATTTTCTATCTGGCGATCCCCGTAGGCTCGGCTCTGGGCTATATCCTCGGCAGTGCGATCGCCGCAAAATATGGGTGGCGCTCGGCTTTTCTCTGGGCGGGCTATCCGGGCCTGCTCTTGGCGTTCGTCCTGTTCTTATTGCGGGAGCCGGCGCGCGGAGCGTCCGAAGCCAAGGTTCCGGCTTCCGTCCCGGCGGCGCCGAAGCCCGGGTGGAGCGCCTACCTCGGACTGTTCAAGTTTCGTGAATACCGACTCGTGATCGCGGGCTACGTGGCGCAGACATTTGCCATGGGTGGATTCGCGCTCTGGGCCCCGACGTTCTTGCACCGCGTGCACCACATGAAGAACGAGGACGCCGGCGACTTTTTCGGCAAGGCCCTCGTGATTTCTGGCCTGATCGCGACGCTCGGCGGCGGCTTCGCGGCGACCGCTTGGCAGCGCCGCACCGGCCGCGGCTACGCCGGTATGCTGGCGCTCAGTTCGCTTCTGACGGCGCCCGCCGCCTACGTCGCATTCTCCGCGACCGACCCCTTCACTTCGAAAATCGCGTTGGCGGCTTCGATGTTCCTTATTTTCTTGTCCACTGGGCCGGTGAACACGCTGATCCTAGAAACCGTGCCGGTCGCGATGCGGGCGACGGCCATGGCGGGTTCGATTTTTGCGATCCACATGTTCGGTGATCTTTGGTCGCCAAGTATCGTGGGGCACCTTTCGGACCGCTGGTCCGACTTGCAGCGGGCAACGGTCACGGTGCTACCGGTGGCCCTCGTGGTGAGCGCGTTTTTCTGGTGCTGGCTCGTGCTAGCGACGAAGCCGAAGTCTGCCGTGACGGAGTCTTAGCTGGCGGTGGGAGAGGGCGGGCTCACCCGCGCAAGTCGTGGAGCACGTCGGCCACGCTGCGCAGCTGCGCAGGTGGGAAAAATGAATTTATCCGGGTGATCACTTGCTGAATGATGCCATCCGGGCAGCTGGCACCGCCGGTGACCAGTACCCGCTTGGGCACGTGCAGCTCCGTGGTGTCGGGCCAAAGCGGCCGCGCTTCCGTGCGGCCGGAGCCGCCGCCGATGTAAACGTAATGCTCCACCGATCCTGCGGAGCAGATATTCGCCTCGGATTGGATGAAAAACGCCCGCTCCCCGAGTTGCTCTTCGCAGAGGCGGAAGAGCTGATAGGTGTTCGAAGAATTTTTTCCGCCGATCACAAACGCGGCATCCAGTGGCTCCGAGAGCGCGCGGCTCAGGGCGTCTTGGTTGACCTGCGTCGCGTAGCACAGCGTGTCGCGGCGACCGCTGCCGCCGACACGTGAGCCCGCTTCGGGGTCGCCCCATTTTTCGCGATAAACGGCGCGCAGGTGTTCAAGGATACCCAGCGTTTCATTCATCAACAGCGTCGTCTGGTTGACGACGGCGACACGGTCGAGGTGCACGGCGACATCGAAACCCGGCGTGTGCCGACCGGCGAACAATTGGTAGAATTTTGCGCGCACAGTGGGGTCGTCGCTGGCGATGAGTTCACCCAGGCGGCGGGTTTCCTCGAGATTGCGGACGATCACGGCCTGGGCGTGGCGGCGGGTGTTTGAGAACGTGGCTTTGGTTTCTTCGTGTTCATGTTTGCCGTGGATGACGACCGTGTAGCCATCGCGTCCGTAGGCGCGCGCAGCCTTCCAGACTTTTTCCACCAGCATGCAGGTGGCGTCGTAGTGGAAAACGGCGATACCCTTGCGGACGAGGCGGCCCTTGTCCTCGTCGGTGGCACCGAAGGCGGGGATGATCACGATGTCGTCGGAGGTGAGCGTATCCCAGAGCGCGGGATCGGGAGCGGCCGGCGTGTGCGGCCCGGTTTCCGCGAGCATCACGGGCGAGCCCCCGGTGCCACCGTTGACGGTATAGGGTAGGCCTTTATCGGATTGAAGATAGCGCAACCCACGACGAAGGAGGTCTTCGTTGACGAACGGATTGTGGATCAGCTCCGAGAGCATGAAGACGCGTTTGCCGGGATTTTCAGCGAGCGTTTCATAGGCGCGTTCGATGGCATTCTTTACGCCGAGGCAAAACCCAAAGTGACTTGGGATGACGTAGTTGACCGCGCCGAAATCGAGGGTCACGGGAGCCGTGGCCGTGCGTTCATGCAGGCGGGCCAGAGCTTTGATCGCGGTGCAGAGTTGCGATTGGTAGAGGGCATCGGCGGCCGCGTCTTGGGCGTAGATCGCGGTGTTGCGCTCCTGGGCTGGGCG
This sequence comes from Opitutus sp. GAS368, assembly GCA_945874455.1. Classification (GTDB taxonomy): domain Bacteria; phylum Verrucomicrobiota; class Verrucomicrobiia; order Opitutales; family Opitutaceae; genus GAS368. The sequence goes on from CAMCHO010000075.1 coordinate 3,152, forward strand.
AAACTTGTAGATGAAATCATTTTCGCCGAGGTGAAGATAGGGGATTTCGACGAGATGGGGTGTGAGCTGGTTGAGCAGGACTGCGAGCGAAGGAGCGAGCGAGCTGGGCTTGGCGGCGAGTTCGTCGAGAGATTCGAAATCAATCTCGCGGTCGACCGGCGTGCCACTGACCTGAGCGAAGAACACGCGATAGCTACGGCCGCCGGCATCCGCCGAGAAGTATTCTGCCGGCACGGTATGGGCGAGAAACGCCGACCCGAGCCGGGCCGTGGCCATTGCGAGATCGGTGCCAGTGAACGGGAGTCCGGCCTTCGAGCCCAGCTTGCGCACGGCGAGTTGGTTGCTCGCGTTGAACGCGAGGATGGCGACGAGCGCTGGGGACGCCGGGATCATTCTTCGCCTTCTTTTTCGGACTCCGGTTCGTCCTTGAACGGATCGCCGACGAATTCTACGCCGAACCTTTCTTCGGCTTCGAGGGCGGCCAACACGCCTGCGATCACAGTCGTGCGGTTGGCGGCGCTGAGTTCGAAATAGTCGCACTCGATCAGGTCCGCGACAGCTGACTGTGCGTGGTCACGGTGGGGCCTGTCGCCGAGGAATTCATCGGCTTGGTCGGTGATTTCGGCGATGATGTGATTCAGCTCCATGAGGGCCGAGACGGTAGGGGTGGCAGGGCGACGTTGGCGAGTGAAGAGGAACAAATGTTGGCGCCGCCGCGAACATCCGGTGCAGCCCAGCGGCCATGCACAGGGAGGTTGCAGGAAAGCGAGGAGGGGAGGGCGTGAACGCGCCGACGACGATTAGCGTTTGAGGCGCGTGTCGAAGGCGAAGGGCGCGGGTTGGCCGAGGGTGATCTTCGCGAACTCGGGGTGGGCCGGGTTAAGCAAGTAGTTGAACTCGCCGAGGACGACGACACTCGGCACGCGCAGCGCGGCGGTGCGTTGCTCGCGCGCCCACTTTGCGCCGAAATCCTGCGTGGCGCGGGGATGCGGGTGATCCCGCCAGTTGTCCGGTACCCGCGACGGCCGCTCGATCAGGCTGTCCGGGATTTCCGCCGATAACACCGCCCAAGGTGCGCCGACGAGTTTGGTGCCATTGAGAGCGTTCACGATAATCTCAAGTGCGGCGAGTGATCGCGAATCGGAGCAATAGACCACCGTGACGCCGAGGGGACTCCAACGTGCACCGTATTTGCGGGCGCCCTCGCCCGAAAACGCGGTCGCCGCGTGACGGCCCGCGACGAGGCGCCAGACGACGACACTGCTCACGAAGGAATCCCGTGCTCGATGCGCCCGATCAAATCCTCCACTTCGCGGGCGCCCTGCTCCGTGCGGGCAAAGGACAACGGCGACCGCCAGCCGAGGGCCGGGAGCTCCGCATTGAGCCACTCGCGGGTGTTCTCGTGCGTGCCGAAGAGAGCTTTCGCTTGATCGTAGAGGCGCATCACACGCACGGCCCGCTCGCCCTCGGGTAGGCTGAGCCGCGCCTTACTCGCGACCCGCCGAGCATAGGTGCGCGGCGGGATGTGCACGAGTTGCGCCAGCTCATCGACGGTGAACCCAGTCTCGCGCCCGAAGGCGACGAGATCGGTTACGGGCACGCCTTGCTCGACGCGGGAGGCGTTTTCCTTGTGGTCGGCCAGCGGGTAGGATTTCGGCTTGGCGGCGGACTTTTTCATCATGCCGCCCACAGTGGCTGCAGGGCCCGCCTCCGCAAGCTGTAAATGCCAAGTGGCAGTAGTCTCACTGCCACTTGGCGGGAGTGTCTCAGCCCAGTACCTCGGCCAGTTTGGCGATGTCTTTGCCGCCGCCCATGGCGAAGTCGGGCTTGCCGCCGCCTTTGCCGCCGATGGCGGTGCTCAGACCTTGGATGATTTTTCCGGCTTGGTGGCCGGCCTTAATCGCGGCGGGCGAGCAGAAGGCGACGAGGCTAGCTTTTTCGCCGAGGGCGGCGCCGAGTTGCACGACGCCTTCGCCGACTTTGGCGAGCACCTGCGATCCGAGGCTGCGGAGGATTTCTTGGTCCGAGACGCTGACGACGGCGGAGACGAATTTCAGGCCGTCGCGGGTCGTCGCTTTGGCGGCGAGTTCGTCGGCGAGACCGGCGAGGGCGCGCTGTTGGAAAATCTTCAGCTGCTTCTCGGTTTCTTTTTGGTGAGCTATCAGGGCCTCGAGTTTTTTGACGACATCGCTCGTGCCACCGCCGAGGTGGGCGCTGACGGCGGCGAGGGCGGCTTCTTTGTGCGCAACGAAGTCGAACGCGGCCTGACCGGCGACGGCTTCGATGCGGCGGGTGCCGGCGGCGATGGCCATCTCGGCGACGATTTTGATGAGGCCGATTTCGCCGGCGGTGCTGACGTGGGTGCCGCCGCAGAGCTCGCGGCTGTAGCCGCCGATATCGACGACGCGGACGAACTTGCCGTATTTGTCGCCGAAGAACGCGAGGGTTCCTTCGGGTTTCTGGTCGAACTCAGTCTCGTAGGATTCGACCTTGGCGTTGTCGATGACCTTGGCGTTGACGAGCTGCTCGACCTCGAGGAGCTGGGCGTGCGTGACGGCTTCGAAGTGCGAGAAATCGAAGCGCATGCGGTCGGCGGTCTTCGAGGTGCCGGCTTGGCGAACGTGGGTGCCGAGGACTTTGCGGAGCGCCCAATGGATCAAATGCGCGGCGGAGTGATGACGGTTGATGGCGCGGCGGCGGACCAGGTCCACGCTGAGCGTGGACGCGGAGTTTACGGCGGGAAGGTGAAGATTAAGTTCGGCGGAAATCTTGTGCAGGTGGCGGCCTGCTTTGTCCTTCACGCAATCGGTGATCGTAAGGAGCTGGCCGTTGATCAGCGCGGTGCCGATATCGCCGGTCTGGCCGCCCATCTCCGCGTAGAACGGAGTCTGGTCGAAAACAACAAAGGTGTCGGTGTCGGCCGTGATGACGTCGATGAGCGTCGCGGAGGAATGGGTCAGTTCGTATCCGAGGAACGTAGTCGGTTGGAGATCGGCCGCGGCATCGCCCTCGGTGGCGGCGACAACAATCGTTTTTTTGGTGGAGGCCTGGCCGCGTTTGCGCTGCTCGTCCATGAGGCGCTCAAATTCGACGGCGTCGACGGTGAGTCGGCGCTCGGTCGCGAGGAGCTGCGTCATATCGAGCGGGAAGCCGTAGGTGTCGTAGAGTTCGAAGGCGGTGGCTCCGGTGACGGAGCCTGCGGCTGCGGCTTTGGTGAAAATGGCGAGACCACGGTCCAGCGTGCGGCCGAAGCTCTCCTCTTCGCCGCGGATGACGCGGCGGACGATTTCTTGGCGCTCCTTTAGCTCAGGGAAGACGCTGCCCAGCGATTCGACGACGGGAGTGACGAGTTGCTCAAAGAAGCCGGTTGGGAGGCCGAGTTTTTTTCCGTAGAGGATCCCGCGGCGGAGGATGCGGCGGATGACGTAATTGCGGCCTTCGTTGCTGGGGAGAATGCCGTCGGCGACGGCGCAGGAGACGCAGCGCGCGTGGTCGGCGAGGACGCGGAAGGCGACGTCGGTTTGCTCCTGCTCGGTCAGCCCCTCGCGCTTGGTGGGGACGGTGCGGGCGTAGGTTTTGCCGGAGAGGGCGGTGATTCTTGCGAAGAGCGGGGCGAAGACATCGGCTTCGTAGTTCGAGGGCTCGGCGGTGAAATCGGTGAAGCATTTCGAGACAGCGTAAATACCGGCGACGCGTTCGAAGCCCATGCCGGTGTCGACGTGTTTGGCGGCGAGCGGGGAAAAGGTGCCGTCGGCGTTGGCGTTAAATTGGATGAAGACGTGATTCCAGATTTCGATGCAGCGGGGCGAGGAACTGTTCACACCCTTGCGGCCTTCGATTTCGTCGTCGGAGGGCAAGAGGTTGAAGTGGATTTCCGAGCACGGTCCGCAGGGGCCGGTGTCGCCCATCATCCAGAAATTGTCCTTTTTGTTGCCATGGACGATGTGGATTTTTGGGTCGAGGCCGGCGGCGATAAAAATCTTGGCCCAGATGTCGTAGGCTTCTTGGTCGAACTCGGAAGGGTCGCCCTTGGATTTGTCGGGTGAGTAGACGGTGGCGAAGAGGCGTTTGGCGGGGACGCCCCAGACTTTGGTGATGAGTTCCCAGCCCCAGTTGACAGACTCCTTTTTGAAGTAGTCGCCGAAGGACCAGTTGCCGAGCATCTCGAAGAGAGTGTGGTGGTAAGTATCGAAGCCGACGTCCTCGAGGTCGTTGTGTTTGCCGCCGGCGCGAATGCATTTCTGGGTGTCGGCGGCGCGGGTGTCTTTGGACGGGCGGACTCCGGCCCATTTGGAAACGTCGGGAGCGCGGTCGCCGAGGAAGATGGGCACGAATTGGTTCATGCCGGCGTTCGTGAAGAGCAGTCCGGGCGAGTCTGGCAGGAGGGAAGACGACGGGACGATCGTGTGGCCCTGCGAGGCGAAGAAATCGAGGAAGGACTGGCGGATTTGCGCGGAGGTCATGCGAAGGAGGGCAGCAGAGAGGAGGCGGAAGGCGTAATCAAGGCGGTGAAAAGTGAAAAATGAGCCGGGAGAAATACCGAACCGCGGCGGCGCAAGGCGAGGGAGAATTTCATGGGTGGAGCGGGTGGCCACCGTGCGAGGGAGAAGCCCTGGGTGGGGCTCTTCGCCGGCGCTCGTTCGCTCGAGCCGGTGACCATCGCCCGCGAAGCGGTTCGCCTCCGGTCTGTCCGACACGACGGGGCTTTCGGCGCCGGCCATTGCGCGCAATCTGTTTTCATGCGCACCGACTCCGCACCCTGCAATCAGCTCATTCGCATCGTCATTCTTGCCCTCGCGATTTTGAGGCCGTTGGACGCGAAAGAGTATTTTGTTGCGCCCAACGGCAGTGACACCGCGCTCGGAACCCAAGCGACACCCTTTGCCTCCATCCAGCGCGCGCAGCAGGCAGCGGAGCCGGGCGATACCGTGCTGATTCGTGGAGGCACGTATCGCATGTTAGGGACGCAGATCGCCGGACGCGTGGGCCCGTATGCCTGTGTGACGTTACTCGACAAGAGCGGCACGGCGGAGAAACGGATCAATTATTGGGCATATGCTGACGAGCAACCGGTATTTGATTATTCCGAGGTGCAGCCAGCCGGGCAGCGCGTCACGGCATTTCGCATCAACGCTTCGTGGGTGCATCTCCGTGGCATCGAAGTCATCGGCGTGCAGGTGACGATCAAGACGCACACGCAATCGATCGGCTTTGATAACGCGGGGAGTCATAACGTCTACGAGCGCCTGAGCGTGCACGATGGCATGGCGATCGGTTTTTGGATCGGCGCAGGTGCGAACAATCTCGTGGTGAACTGCGACGCGTATCGCAACTACGACTCCGTCTCCGAGGGTGGGCGGGGCGGCAACACCGACGGCTTTGGTTATCACGGGCACAAGGGCAGCACCGGAAATATTTTTCGCGGGTGCCGCGCATGGTTCAACAGCGACGACGGTTTCGATTTCATCAATTCCGACGAGGTTGCACGGATCGAAAATTGTTGGGCATTCTACAACGGTTACTCGACGAGCTTCGCCCCCCTCGGCGACGGCAACGGTTTCAAAGCTGGCGGCGAGTCCGGAAGGCGGGTGGAGCAATTACCGAATCCGATCCCCCGTCACGTGGTGGTGGGAAGCGTCGCGGTGCGCAACAAAGTGAACGGATTCTACGCCAATCATCACCCGGGCGGCCTCGAGTGGACCAACAATACCGCCTACAAGAACCGTACGAATTTCAATCTGCGCGGCCGAGATCCGCGGGATAATCGCACGGTGATCCCCGGCCGCGGGCATGTGCTGAAAAACAATCTCGGTTTCGCCGGTGACGCTGAAGTCGCCGAGCTCGACGCCGCGGCGAGCGAGGTGAGTGCCAACGCCTTCACGCTCCCCGTCACGATCACCGCGGAGGATTTCCTCGGTCTCGATGAAGCGGATCTCGTCAAACCGCGGAAACCGAACGGCGATTTGCCTGACGTGCCCTTCCTGCATCTAGCGCCCGGCAGTGACGCGATCGACCGAGGCGTGGACGTCGGACGGCCTTTCAAGGGCCAGGCGCCAGACCTGGGTGCGTTCGAGTCGGTAAAGTATTAAACGTTGATTCTGCTTAAAAAACCTCGGGAGTGTAGCAACCAGATGAGGACACGGCGCACCCCCTGGCGCGCGCGCGGCGTGCGGCGTGCGCGTGCGTTAGCGTCGGCCATCGTTCTGAACGATTGCGGCACCGTTCAAGGCAGTGGTGTCAAGGGTCGATGCGTGACCCCGTTTGCCCCCCCATACTTTCCCGTATTGTCGTTCTTGACCACCTTGGGGCGAATGATCAGATGCGTCGGCTGCAACGGTGCTTTCGGGTCGTCGCGCGTCGGCAGCAGGGAGACGCTTTCGTACTTCCAGTGGTAGAGATCCTTAGAGGAGTAGCAGATTACACCGCGGTTTTCCATCCAACTGTAATTCTGCCCCGGGAGCGTTCTCGGCTTGAGCGTCTCACCGTCAAGGTTCATTCCGTACCAGTAATACGTGCCTTCGTCCGACAAAATGCCTCCCAAGTGCGCTTCGATGGGTTTGCCGCGATCATCCAGCCAAACCTTACCCGGTTGAAACGTATCAGGGCCTAAATTACTGTCTGCATTAGTCTCGCCTCTGCCGTAATTCAGCTTGGCCGGTTCAGCAGCGTGCATGGACGGTGCAGCGAACAGCAGCAGAGCGTTGAGGAGACTGAGGATGTGTAGGGTGTGTTTCATTGGTTTATTCTTTCTTTTAATTATTTGTCTATTTTGTTGTTATCTGTCCCAAATCGCACGACTGCGGGTCCGGCCAGGCCGGATGGAACCAGCGGTGATTTTTTGTCGTAGTGTTTCCACATTGCGTGCGTCGTGCGCTGAAAAGATCCAAGCGCAACGAAGTCACGGTCCGCTGGGGAAATCGCACCTCGCGCGGTACTCCGTCCGGCGGGATCTCATCAATGTCCAGCGCACTCCCGTCACTAAAGCGAACCCTGCCCCCTTGGGCGTTTTCTTTCGCATCTGCCCGGTCGCACACCACAATCCGTGCAAGTTTTACTGGCTGCTCCCACTGGAGTTTGATCCACGGATGAATTTCGTCACTACTTGCCCATTCCGTCGCGCGATCACCGTCAATCGCGTTGGCCTTGGAAAAACGATCTTGCTGGCTTGAGACGGTGACTTCCGCAGCGCTCGCCAGGTTGCTTTTGGGCAACCTGAAAACTGGAGCCATCTGGTCTTCAGCGGCGGTGCTCGCTGTTGCCAGCGTCATATGAATGACAAAGCAAGCAATCGGCGCGAGCGGGAGAGTCTGTTTGGGAGCATCAATTCTCATGGTTCCATTCTTGTGTTGGTGATCCTGCTGGCGGTGCGGACGCAGCCCACGCCAAACGGGGCGGTGCTGCCTCGGTTTAGTGGACAGCGAATACCGCGTTAGCGGGTAGCTGTGTGGTCGCTTCCAAGTGATAGGGAGTTTTCATGAGGCCCGCTTTCATTCCTTCAGCAGCAGCGCCGCGACCGTCTGGGCGTAGACCCGCACCATGAAATCGTTCGGGTGATTCAGTGAACCGATGTCGCAATACCGTTTCGTTTTCAGGAGGTGTTCACTCATCGACCAAACGTCGGCCACTGCGATCCGGTCTGATTCCAGGGTTTTCAGCGCTGACAAATACGTGTTCATGGGCGAAAGCGGCCGCCAGCGCTCGTTTCTCAACATCGAAGCAACCAGAATGAATTCCGCATCCGGCCTTTCGCCGATCACCAATTCGATGATCGCCTTCATGTTATCGAGGTAAGTCTTGGTTGGAGTGCTGTTCCCATCATTGATGCCAAAGGCGATAATACACAGGTCGGGCTTTTCCGGCACGACAGCATAGGGCGCCAGTTTGCGCCCCCAGCCCGCGCTGCCGCCTCCCCTGGACACGTTCACAAACGTGATCGGGCTGAGGGAGGTGTTTCGCAGGCCCTGCATCAGCAGGTCGCCCCACCCCGGCACAAAGGGAGGCTTGCCCGCGCGGCCGCTGGCGCTCGCCCCCGTAGAAATACTATCTCCCAGCAGGACCACTTTCAACGGCAGACCCAGTCGCAGTTTTTCTTTCGTCTGCCGAAGCTTCCCCTCACCCACCGAGGGGACCGGTCCGCGCCAAGTCTCACTGTGGTCATAGGTAATTGCCAATTGGCGCTCGTTGAAGAAGCCCTCCCCGGACACGATGTATTTCCCGTCCCACGTCTTGGTGGTCGGCAACGAGCCGTCGGCCGAATCCGGATAAAGCTGTTTCTCCGTGAGGAACGGGATGGTGGAGTTCGCCGTCAAGCGAAGCACGTTGCCCTCGATCACGTAGTCGACTCCCGGCGCGTAGGTTTTGTCCAACGAGTAGTTTCGGACCACGGGCTTGCCCGTTGGAGAAAATAGCAGGCGGCCCTCGGCCCGGCCGCCCTCGCTCGAAACAGGAAGCACGATTTCGTTGACCATTCGTCGTCCGAGCCAAATCGGTGCCAGCATCTCGCCGAACCCGTAGCGGGGCATTGCCTCCGTATTGACGGTAAGGGCGACATCCTGGCCGGGCGTGAGGTGAATGCTGTTCTGTGGACCAAGAACGGATTGCACTACGAAGACAACGCGTCCCACGAGTGCCGAGTCGTTGAAGTAATCGGTGATGTTGAAAATCGCGGCCGGTTGGGCCGTGTTCGGCGTTACCGCCGCCACGAATCGCTCCGCTCCTGTGCGCTCCGGCACAAAAAGCCGGAGAATCGGATAACCCGCCCCGGAGAACTGAAACGGCACGGAAATCTGCGCGACCGCCGTGCGACTCGCGGGGCGGCTCGCCAGGTCGAATGACACTCGGCAGGAAAACTCGCCGGGGAGTTCAACCCTCTGTTCGATCTTCCCGGGAATCCGGATCACGTCGGCCGACGCCGCCACCAGGCAGCACCCCAGCCATCCTCCCAGCAATGTTATTTTTTTCATCTTGAAAACCGCGTGCCGACTACTTTCGGGCTGGCCTGGCCTCGGTGCTCGGTGCGGGAATCGAGGCACGCCAAACGTCGGAGATCGCCTGTAATTCGCGACGCCGCTCCGGATGGCGGATGGAAAGATCCGCCTTCTCGGCAATGTCCTCGTCGAGTTGATAAAGCCCCGTGTGAGTGGCGCCGTGCACATTCCTCAACTCTGGAGTCGGCACGATTTCTTTCACCAGTTTCCAATCTCCCTGGCGGACGGCCCAAGCGTACATTTCCGGTCTCGGGGCCGGAAACGGAAACAGCCACGTCAGAGTGCGTGGCTCTGGCTTTGCCCTCCCGGTGAGAATCGGCAGCAAATTCAAGCCGTCGAAGCCCGCATCGGCAGACACTCGCACTCCCGCGGCAGTCAGTGCGGTCGGCAGCAGGTCCAGGGAAGACACTGGGAATCCAATCGTTTGTCCCGCTGGGATTCCTGCCTTCCATTGCAGGGCAAAGGGCACGCGGATGCCCCCTTCCAGTACCTCCCCCTTGAAACCACGTAACGGCCCGTTGCTGGCGGTCGAAGCGGAGGTCGGCCCGCCATTGTCGCTCAAGAAGACAACCATTGTATTATCCTCGATTCCATGTTGGCGCAGCCGCTCCAGCACCCGCCCGATGGCATCGTCCATCGCGGATACCATGGCCGCATAGACCTGACGCGGATGTTCGATCCGTCGCTTGGTGTAACCACACATCACGCCTGGTTCTCCCTCAACCGCCAGGTGCTTGAATCGCACCAAATACTCCGCGGGCGCCTGCAACGGCACGTGAGGTGCGTTGAAGGACAGATAGAGGAAAAACGGCTGCATTTTATTCTCGTCAATGAACCGGGCCGCCTGCGCGCCGAACACGTCCGTGAGATGGTCGCGAACCTGAACCCGGTTCCGCCCTTCGTAGATATTCGGGATCGATGCTTGATCATCTTGTGGGAGGTAGAAGCTGCTGCCACCGAGAAATCCGTAGAACCAGTCGAAGCCGCGCTCCAATGGATGGCACTCGGCCATCGAGCCGAGATGCCACTTGCCAACGATCCCGGTGCGATAGCCTTCGGCGCGCAGGTAGTCGCCAAACAACTTGATCCCCCGGGTGATCCCGTGGCGATCGAGGTGATAGTTTTCACCGCAGCCGAAGCGGTTTTGATCCCGCCCGCTCAACAGCCCGCAGCGTGAAGGTGCACATTGGGGCGCAGTCACGTACCCGGCGGTGAACCGCACTCCATTCCGGGCGATCGCGTCAATGTGCGGAGTAGGAATGTCTTTGCAGCCGTTGAACCCCGCATCGCCATAACCCATGTCGTCGGCGAGAATGAGAACGATGTTGGGCTTGGTCGATGCAGCGCCATGAGCGACACCACCGAGAATGCCTGCCGCGATCAGGCATGAAAGAATGCAGAATGACGTCTTTGTCATGGCGCTTGATAGGGATAGTCGAACGGTACGGCACGGCGAAGCACCGGCTTCGAGCCCTCCAGCCCGAACACTTGGTTGGGCATTACCGTGAGTTCATGTCGGGCGCCGTTTGTGTGAAGCACGATGGTTCGTTTGGCCGATTCTATTCCCACCACCTCGCGCACCACGCCCTCCAAATCGGTCACCACACGGACACCCGCCGTGCAGGCAAAGAGCTCACGGCCATTGAGCGACGCACGGAATTGGCCCCGCTCGCGGGTGAGCGTCCAACTCCGTTCACCCCAACGCTGGGAGTAGGTGAAATCGTGCTCCGGATCGGCAACGGCAGACCACATGAGCTGCGAGTTCGCCACATCCAGATGAATGCCATGCATCCGTGATAGGTACTCCAGCGCGGCGAGCATCATCGGACCGTAGCCGTCGTGCTTGGAGCCCGCTTCGCCGGTGATCGCATCGAGTTGTTGCGGGTAAACGCAACCGTTGCGAATGAGCACCGGCAGCAAGGCGCGACCCACAAGGGAGACCTCCGCATAGTGCCCGTAGCTCTCGAGTGCGCGAATCGCGCGCTGAAACGTCAGCCCCTGGGGTTGACCACTCCAGTTGTCCCCCGGCTCGTTGCGGTAAAGCGGGTCGTTGTGCGCAATGGATACCAACGGCACCGGCGTCCAGAACTCGGCGGGATTCAGTAGATGGTGCCTGATAAACGCGTCGGCCATCTCCTGGGTGAAGATGCCATACCACATGCACCGCAGATTGTTGTGGATCAGTTCCGGCAGTCGTCGTCCGGTCCGGTCGCGATCAAAACACGCGCTGCGTACCGGATCCCATAAATTTTGGATCAACCGCCGGCGGACTTCAGCAGCCTGCTGGAGCCAGAAACCCTCGCGTCCGTCACCCAGCTCACGCGCGATCCTGGCCAGGATGGCGCGGCCCTCATAGCTGCATCCCATGACATCCATCGAGGCAAACGGCACGAGCACCTGATCGCGCGTCGGCGGGGGGAGTTGGCTCTTGGCGTGCTCGATCCAATAATACTGGAATTTCGGAGGATCCTGTGGATCCGGCATTCGGTCGCCGACCGGCGGAAATTCAAACGGCCACCGCGTGGGCGCGTTACGCAGGATGAGCCGCGTGCTGTTGTCCTCACCGGTGTCGTACACACACCACGTCTCAAGCAGACCGTCACCATTCGAATCGCGGGTGCGCCACAGGTAGGCATCGTGCGCCTCAAGGGAGGCATAAAGGCGCCGGAGATAACCTTTGTCCCGGCCGGCCCAGAAGTACATCTTCCACGCCGGTTCCGGAAAGCAATATCCCTGCAGCATCTCGAAGGAGGCGAGAATCTCCGCTCCGGATACCATGACCATTCCCTCCCGCACCGTGTGGTTGCGGACCATCCGCTGCGACACTTCGGCCCCGATCACCATGCCCGGCAGCCGACCATCGGCGCGCTGGCCTTGCAGAAAAATCAACTGGTTGTTGAGGGCTATTTCAATGTCGCGCTTTGCATACATCTCGCCGCCCAGCGGCTGGGTTTCGATCCAAGCGTTGTTATATCCGCCGCCCTCGACCAGGAGCCTCATCGTTGGCGTGAATTGGACGATGTTTGCGGCCAGCTTCGCTTCGCAGGTGTCGAACAGCCTTTGCAGACCCGCCTCGGTGCTCCGAAACGAAACACCGGTCCGGGCCAGATTGCTCGTTGCCGTTACCGGCGCGAGGGGCCTTGCGGCCGGTTTATCGGCGGCGTGGGCCAGGGCCACCCATACGCCGAGCAACATCAGAAATCGTAACGCAACTTTCATCGTGGTTTGGAGCAACTCGGCTCCCACAAATCTTCTACGAACGGCACTGGTGCTCAAAACTCGAGGCCTGCGGTCAGCCGGAATTTTCTCGGTTCGAACAGCATCACCCGCCGATACCCGGCGGACTTGTCGGCATTGTAGCGCAGCGGCATTACTTCGGCTTCATCGGTCAGATTTGACACGTTGAGTTGGATCGTAAGTTGCGGTCGGAATCGCCCGACTGGGGTCTTCCGCCGGTAACCGAAAAACGCATCCATCTTGAAGTCCTCGGGCCCATAATAGGTCTCACCGTAGATGGCCCTGCCTTTGGCATCGCGCCCCACGACCTGCCGCCCGATTTTCGATTTGCTTTGCCACCGCGCGCCACCACCCAGAAACACCCCCCTGAACGCTCCCTCCATGATCGTATAGCGTCCGCTCACGTTCGCCTTGTACGGACGTTCGCCCAAACTGATATTGTTGAGGTCGCGCAGATCCTTGATGTTGGTCTGCATCTGCGCCGCCTCCTCATCGACGGTGGAGTTTGAGACCGGATTGACGAGCCCGCCCGCCCCGGGCGTCCGATGCCAGAAAGCCGATTCGCGTTCAAACCAGCCTTCGAATTCGGGGACCAGCCGTGAACGGTCGACCTTAGTGTAAGAGAAGTTGACGACTACCGTCAGACTGCGGGTGGGGTTCAGCCACGTCGATGATTCAAAACCATTGACGACGGTGTCTGCCAAGCCGACGAGATTGGAGCCTGAATCCCCCAGGAGATGGTTCGTGTACTCGCTGGCCGTAATCCGGTTGTTGGTGAGGAGCGTGTCGAGGATGCGCTGCGTTGGGGAAACGATGTCGCCATCGCCGCCACGAATGTTCAGCGACCCTGCCTTTGTCTGTACCGTCCGAAAGGCTGTCGCGCGAGTGAAGAGCTTCCCATCCAGAAGGTTCAACATGAGTCCGCAATCCTGCCCCGCCCCCCCTGGAGGCGACGGAAGCGTTTCATCCGGCAGAATCCGCGTGTTGCCGGAGGGCTGCGAGTTGTTGTCGGCGCGGTTATAGAATGCAGAGAGCCACGGCGTTATATGCATGACCCCACCCAGCGTGCTCGTGACGGGGTCATAAATGGTGGTTGATTCAATGGCCGAGGTATAACGCAACTGATTCACTATCGCCCTTCCCGCCAGGACTTCGGGGTCGCGGGCGGACAGTCGGGTGCTTCCGGTTTGATCGAATCCTATCCGGTCGGACCGGAGGCCGCCCGTGAACACGAACCTCGAATCGAAGAACGAGCTGCGCGCCACCAACTGGGCGGAGTCGATGGTCCGGCGAATGTCGCCCCGAGCGACGTTCGACTCGACCCAGGTATTATGGTAGGTCTTGCCATTGCGCACCACCGTTAAGTCCTGCCTGCCATCGCCGGCGATGTAGGTCTCGAATTGACCCGGAACGACATAGTGCCGCCGCCAGACGAAGTTGGCCGAGTTTTCCGGCACGGCGGCGTTGCCGATCGGCACGCCGTTTTCATCCACCGCGATCTCCACTCCCGGGTAGGCCCACGTCCGCACGCGGTCGTGCTCCACCATGGCCGCCAACTGGTGCGTACCGAACTTGCCGAGTTTGAATTCCCCGGCCAGCACACCCCGACCTCCTTCCCGCCATTGTTTTCCCCGCTCCGAGACCCAACGCGACTCGAGGTAATAGCCTCCCCCATTCGGATTGAGAACCGGCGCATTTCCTCCGTTCGGATCCGGCATCGTCGTGTTGGGGTCGCCGTAAAACCCGGGACCGATTCCGGCCGGATTGAACCCCCACGAGGTGCGCTGCTCCCGCCGGTAACTCGCTTCGCACGAAAACGCACGGGAGAAGACGTGGGTGAACGTGCCAACGGCTCGGTCGAAATTGTCATCCCGAGCGGCACCTGGACCGTAGGTACTGAAACTATAGGGGATCGTGCTTGCCGGGGCGTAGACTGTGCCCACCCGGTCGGCCGTAGGGATATTCAGGTCCTCAAACGTGCTCTCCAGCAGACGAAAGTTGGTCGCGTTGGAGGTGGTAAGGACGAACGGCTTGGAGCCGTCGGCATCGGTGATGAAGATGGTCCGGATCGCGGTGTTGCGGTTGACACCTACTGCCCGGTCCGCCGTGGTCCAGGCCGTGTCGCTCTTGCCCTGAGTGCCGCGCGACTGCCATAACCTCACATTGTCAATCGCGTTCAGCCTGCCAGCGGCATGCACGGATGCGTGGCCGTATTCATAGCTCGCGTTCAGCGTCGTGTTTTTCCCGAGGTTCACTCTTACGGTTCCAGCTACCCGATCGATGTCCGAAAAATCCCACTGCCGCCAACCGCCGGAGTTTTGCCGCATCCCGTTCAGGCGAAACGAAAGCCTGCTCGGTACCACCACTTGATTGTGATCGAGCTCGAAACGACTGAAATCGAATTCTCCAACCTGGAGGCGAGTTACCGATCGGTTCCGGTTCATCTGGGCCCGTTTAGTCGCGAAACTGACGAGGCCGCCGGGCGCGGCAAAGCCAAAGAGAATCGAATTTGGCCCACTGGAGAGATCCATTCGCTCGGTGTTGTAGTTATCGATCGGAATGCCGGATTCGAAGTAGTCCAATGCCGCGCCAGCGTTGAGTCCTCGCACGCGAAAGCTTGTGTTGGCACCCGCGCCTGTCGCTCCGAAACCAGGATCACTGATAGTGTCGCCCTGATCGATTTGCACGTTCGGCGCGAAGGCCAGGGATTCTTCGAGACTAGCGGCGGCGAAGTCGCTCAAGAAATCCGCGTTAAACACCATCACCGACGCCGCGGTGTCCTTGAGGCTGCTGTTCAGCCGGCTGCCGGAGGTGGTATTACCGGCCTGGTAGCCGACGTCCTTTTTGGTGGTTACTTCGAACGGAGAAAGTACGACGGCCTCATCTTCACGGACGTTTTGTTTTGGGCGGACGCTGCTGACCGTCGCGGGCGCCGCCCTTGACCCGTTTGGGTCGCGGGTGATGCTAAGGGTTCCGCTGGTTGGATCCCGGGTGGCTACCAGCCCCGTGCCTTTCAGCAATTGGTCGAGTGCTTCGGCCGGCGAGTAGGTTCCCTTGACCGGATTCGTTCGCACCTTGCTCGTGGTAGCGGTGGCAAAAAGGACTTCCTGGCCGGATTGAGCGGAGAACGCCTTGAGGGCCTGCTCGGCGGTGCCGGCTGAAATGTCGAAAGGCCGGGCGGCGGGCTCCGCCGCGCGGAGCGTGGAGGCGAGAACGCAAACGGCCAGCAACGGGCCGAACCAGCGAACCATCCGGGAATGTGCTTCCGTGCAGCGAGGTGGCAGAACGAGTGGTGGCGGCATACAATAGAGACGCAGCCAACCTCTGAAAATACCTACTCCAATTTTTCTAATCCGGATCTTTTTTGAGGTTTCCGCTGTGCCAGCGCCGTTCTCTTGCCGCACCGAAGTCATCCACCCCCCCAGCTGGCGATGATCGCGCCAGTCGAAGACCGGCGCAACGGGATACTCCTCCCCAAGCGGTTTTGTCTTGTCCCACGTCAGCCGTCTACCGCCGAACCGATTCGGCTCAGGGACGGCGCAGGACAACCACTCCGTCAGGCCTGCGGTCGGCTTCCAAGCCGTAGTCAACTTTCAGCACATGGAGCAGAGCATTGGGGTTGTCCGGCCGCAACACGCCGCTCAATTGGAGCGTACCCAGCGCTGGGTCGGCGAGTTTCAGCCGGACCAAGCTGTAGCGGTTGAAAAGTGGCAGAACGTCGGCCAGTGGCGTGCCGGAAAGCTCGATCCGGGGCACGCGCCAGGCAAGGCGTTCGTTTTGCTCGGCGGTTGAGACTTCGACGGCAGACGTTACCACCGCAGTCTCGAGTTCAACCGCTATCCGCTTGCCCGCGTCAACCATGGCGATCGTCTGAGGCGTCGGCGCGATTTCAGACACACCGGGCAGTGGGCTTCCCGGCGAACGCCCGACGGGCCGGTCCACCGCCACGCGGCCCTCGGTGACGAGCACCTCGACCTTTCGGGAGTCTAGTTGCACCGCAAACGCCGTCCCTACGGCGCGGACCTCAATGCCCCCAGCGACCACGATAAACGGAATTGCCTTGTCAGCAGCGACCGAGAAATGCGCCTCTCCCTGCACCAGCCTGACCCGACGGAAGGCGGCACCGTAGTCTACCGCGATCTTTGCCCCCTCCTTCAAGTCGACCACCGAACCATCGGGCAAAATCTGTCTCGTCGGTGCGGAGACCAAGACGGCCCGTGGCAATGACACCGGCGCTGCCGGACGGCTTGGCCACAGGAGTGCCCCGGTAACCAGCACCACCGCGAGCGTAGTTCCGGCAGCCACACCTCGTAGCTGTTGCTTCCGCCGTCGCTGCGCGCGGGATCGCTCGGCAATCCGCATGCTCGAACCCTGCGCCCGCGCCCATTGGAGCGCCGTTTCGCCGGCGGCGACATCCGGGTCGGTCATGTCTTCGTGATTCCGGTCGTTCATACTTCGTAGAGGCGATGCACGCCCCGTTTCCGCAGCTCTTCGCCGAGGCGCTTCATGCCGCGCCGCAGGTGCTCGTCGACCGTGCGTTCGGAGATGCCGAGCTGCCGGGCGGCTTCGCAGTGAGACAGTCCGTTGATTTTACAGAGGATCACGACTTCATGCGCGCGCGACGGCAGAATCGCCAAGGCATCCGCGAGCAGACGTTCCTTTTCGAGGCTGCTGATGGTTTCCGCGACGTCGGCGGTCTCATCTATGACGTTTTGGACGGATAGATTACCTACATCCGTTTCCAAACCTCCGCGATTTCGACGGTGGCGATCCAGCGCGACATTCCGGGCCACGCGAAAAAGGAAGGCCTTGACCGATCTGATCGGAGTCGCGGCTCGCGCTTTCCAAATGCGGACATACGATTCTTGGACGACATCCTCAACATCGCGCTCGTCCGGGAACCGTCCGCGCAGATAAGCTCTGAGTTGCCCGTCGTGCGGATACACCTCGCTGCTGAACCAGCGGCTTGGTTCGACGCTGGGTGTCGGTTCTGTAGGTAGGGAGGGAAGACTCACGCGGCGAAACTTCTGAACTCTCTGCAGGTGCACTAACGATTCCAGAAAAGCGAGCCGAATTCCTGAGTCGGCAATTCCTGTGCAGGGTTCCGCACTGCTAAGCGACTAGCGCAGGGAAGTGATAACGGTTTACCGATTTTTCTGGCTAATCGTCGCGCGGAGTGCCAAGAGAGGGTGGGATGAACTGGAACCTAATGACGGAGAGCCTCCCCGCGCATGCGTTGCGGGAG
>CAMCHO010000076.1 GCA_945874455.1 Opitutus sp. GAS368
GACCGAGCCGGCTTCACCGACCACGGCCAACTCGGGATGAGGCTGGAGACGTTTCCGCAAGTAGGACCGAGCATCGGCCTCATCATCGACGATTAAGCAACGGAGCGCGGGTTTCATCGGGCGGGGTCGAGGGGTAAGGTCAGGGTGATGCGCACCGCCTCGGGTAAAGACTCCTGGTGAAATTTCGCCCGGCCTTGGTAATAAAGCTCCAAGCGCCGCTTGAGGTTGCTTAGCCCGATCTGCGTCCCGCGCGGGGCTGGGGTGACGGGCTCTATCCAACGCCCCCGATTCTCCACCACGGCGCGGAGTTCGTTATCCCGGACGGTGGCTTCGATTTTAATCCTCAGCACCCCGGGGGACGTTTCAAAACCGTACTTGATCGCGTTCTCCAAGAGCGGCAGGAGGAGCGGCTGTGGCACCAACGCGGCCCGGGCCGCAGGTGAGACCTCCCAGTCGATCACCAGATTGGCCCCAAAGCGGATCTGCTCAATCTGCAGATAGTCTTCCATCGCTTTCAACTCCTCGCGAAACGACGCTTCGCCGTCCACGTGGGCGAGGTTGTAGCGCAACACCCCCGTGAGATTCAAAATCATCTTCTCCACGCTGGGATCGGTCGATCGGTTGGCGATCGCGGTCAGGGTGTTAAATAAAAAATGCGGATTGATCTGCGCCCTCAGCCGCTCGACTTCCGCCTCGCGCCCCATCTGCTCCAGCGCGAGGACCCGAGCCTGGGCCGCGGTCGTCTGCTTCCGCTGCAATAGATAATTGTAGTAATAAACCGCCAAACCGACGCCGATCAGGCGCGACCCAATCAAACTCACCCAAAGGAGCAGCGGGTTAGGCTGCCGGACGATATAATCTCGGGCAAAACTGTAATAAGCCTGTGCGCCAATGGCCGTCACCAACAGTACCCCGTAGAGCACTACGGCCGCCCACCGGCGCACCCCCGCCGCCGGGGAGTGAGCATAAAACCACCCAAATAAAAGCACTCCCAGCATCACGAGCCCCGCCAAGACCAACGTTAAGCTTAACATACTGAGCACCGCCGCGAATAACGGAGCCCCCGCCACCAGACGGGCAATCAGCATGAGCGGCCACGTAAATGCAGCCAGCACCAAGACCACGCGGAGGAAGCTCCCCCAATCGATCTTGAGCCCCCGTCGTGCGTCGTCGCTCGAAGTCATAAGCGAGGCAATACGCACCCTCGCTCCGATGGGAACCAAAAACATCCCCTACCCACGTCCTTTGAACTCTAGACTCTTCGGTAGCCGCGAGCGCCAGCGAGTGGGCCAATCACCACTCGCTGGCGCTTGCGGCTACCCGGCAAATCCCAGTCTGAATCTGTTGGGCGCTTGCTAACACCACTCGCTGGCGCTCGCGGCTACCCGGCAAATCACAGTCCGAATCTTTTGGGCGATTGCTATCACCACTCGCTGGCGCTCGCGGCTACCCGACAAATCACAGTCTGAATTTTTTGGGCGATTGCTATCACCACTCGCTGGCGCTCGCGGCTACCCGGCAAATCACAGTCTGAATCTGTTGGGCGATTTGAATTATTTGAGTGTTTGACCGCTGGTAGCTACGAGCGTGAGCGAGTGGAGTTTCGGCTAGGATCTGGCGACCGCGCGTCCTCTGCGGCGGATGCTCCCGTCTCTGCGGTGCCCTCTCCGTTTATTCGTTCCACGCTATTCGCTCCACGCCGATCCATTTACACCGCAGAGACGACACCGGCACGCAGAGAAAACCCTGCTGCGTCGCTCGTTTGATTCACCGATCAGGTGAATCTTCCGAGACCGATAAATGAACGAAAATCAGCGATTCAGCCCCTCATCCCGTTTGCTAGCCGGATCGTCGTTTCCTCTGCGTCGGATTCCCCTGTCTCTGCGGTGCAAACGGAGGGGCGTTGTTGCCCATGAAATCCGTGGTCGCGCGCAACTCGCACCTGCTCCGGTAAACGCCGAGGATCAGCGCCGTCACCGGAAATATTCTCCTCAAAAATCCCGTCCGTAGCTCAACGAATACGCCCGACCGACCCAGAGGCTCGTGCCCATGCTGCCGGTGTATCCGGTCTGCGCCTGGCTGTGCGTCGGCTCGCGGTCTTGCGCATTATTGACGCCGACGCGCACGGATGTGCGGCGCAACCACCCGGGGGCCTGCGCACTCCAGCGATAGCCGAGGCCGAGATTCAACTGCGTCTGCTTGTCACCGATTTCATGGTACGCGAGCGCCCCATTATTGTAGATCGCGCGGAGGTAATCGACCGAGTCCTTCAACCGATCGAAGCTCGAGAGCGCCGCATTGGAGCCGGTCCAAATCGGCGTGTGATACGTGAAGTTGCCCGAAGCGGTCCAACCTCCTTTCCGCCACGTGAGGTTGGTGCTGATCTTCGTGCGCGGGATATCCATGTTGTGCACCGCGTCATTCTTCTCGTCGGTGGGCGTGAGCTTGGAAAACTTATTGAGAAACTGCGCCCACTCCAGCGAGAGGCCGATCCGACCGAAGGGCGTCGTCGGCATTTGGTAACGGAGCGTGTAGTCGAAACCGTTGGTGAAATTGCGCCCGGTGCTATTCCTGAACGTGACGACGCCACCGATCAACGCACCGAGCGGGGCGAGCTGGCGCGACGCCGCGAGGTTGCCGTTGGCCGCCGCGAAGAGCGTCTGGTCGGCCGGCGTGACCCGCGCGCGCAGCGTATTCGAATCTCCCTTATAGTTACCCGACTCGTCGCCGGGCACGAGCCGGTAGCCCACGTCGATCTGGCTGACCGGCACGCCAGCGGCGAGCTGCGCCTGCGTGTAAGTGCGGAGGCGCGCGTCATCCACCGACGTATCGCGACCGTTGGAGATGATCAGGCTCTGCTGCGCGATCTCCCAGTAGTCGACGGTGAACGAGAGCCCCTTGATGCCGGGCACTTCGAAACCGAGGCCGGCACTGGTGCCCTTCGAGACTTCCGGCTGCAACGCGCGGTTGGCGATGTTGTAGTTGATGGTCAGTACGCGCGTATCGGCCGCGCGGCCGGCACCGGTGAAAAAATTACTGCGCACCGTGTCGAGATCGCCGGGCGGACTCGTGCGGGAGAAGAGCGTCGGTGAGTAAACGCGCGTGAGGTCCGGCGCGACAAAGCCCTCGTTGCGCGAGGCGCGGAACAAGATTCCCCCGCTGGGCCGCCACGTCAGGCCGAACTTCGGCTTGGTGGTGTTACCGAAATCGCTGTAGCGCTCGAACCGCGCCGAGGCGCTGAGATCGAGCGAGCGTACCAGCGGAACATTATTTTTCCGCGCCACGAGCGGAATAGCCGTCTCGGCATACGCACTCGCGATCGTCCGCGAGGCGCGAAAGACCTCGCGCGGCGACATCACGACAATGTCGTTGTCATTCGGATCCAGCCCGGAGTCCGCCGGGTTGCGGCCGATGAAGGGCAGCTTGCGGTCGAGCTTGAAGTCACGGCGCCACTCGGTGCCGAAGGACACCCCGACCGGCCCCGACCACAGGTCGATCACGTCACCGCTGGCGCGCACGTCGAAGCTGTCGATGCGGGTGTTGCCGTAGCGCGTCGCGGCCTGCGTGTAGCCCCCGCGCACGCTCGCCGGATTTTGGTAAGGCTGATCGGCGACGACCGCGTTGTTGACGACTTTAAAGGTGACGGGAAACGGATTCCACGCGCTCGCATCCGTGCGCTGCGCGGCGGCGATGAGCAGGGAATCACGGATCGAGTTCACCGCACTGTCCGTGGCCCGCACGCCCCCAGTCATCGCGCCGACTTCCCACTCCCAGGACGAGGTCCCGAACTTGCCCTGCAGGCCCACGAGCAAACGATGCATGCGATTCGAGGTCTCGATCCTCTCCGGGCCGCCATCGGCCATGATCATGTCGCCAATCGTGATCGTCTGCGGGTTGCCCGTGAGGCGCGCCGTGCCGTCGGAGTTGGCGGTACCAGTGGGACTGTAGAAGCGCGCGCCGAACGGATTGTAGGGATTATTTGACGACAACGTCACGGCGCGGTCGCTGTCGGCCAGCGTGATGGGCTGCCGCTGGGTCATCGACGTCGAGTAGTAACCGGTGAATTCGCCGAACGCGCGGAGCCGCGGCGTGAGGTCGTATTCGACGCGGCTGTTCAGCGAGTGGCGCGTGCTCTGCGGTTGGCCGATGACGTAGATGTTATAGTCGGCATACTGCACGCGCGGGATCGCGGTCGTCGTGAGGGTGGGCACGCCGTTGATGGGATAGAGCCAGCGGTTGGCCGTGGACGTGCCAGTCACGAAACGCGGCCAGATGCCGATGGGCGTCCGGTCATCCTGCGAGCCACCGGCGGCGTTGAACGGATCGCGGGCATAGCGGGTCTTGTCGGCGGACTTCGAAATCTCCCGCTGGCGCAGGTAAATCGGGTCGCGCGTGTAGGCGCTCGCGCCGATCATGTAGTTGCCCCGGCCCTGCGCAAACGGCGCGGCGTAGCCGAACTTGCCCTGATAATCGGTGCCGCCGCCGTGCTCGGTCGTGCCGTAGCGGAACGAGAGATCGCCGCCCGCGGGCCGCCGGCGCGCAATGTAGTTCACGACGCCCGCCACCGCATCGGACCCGTAAATCGACGAGGCCCCGTCGCGCAATACCTCGATCTGCTGCACGGCAGATGGGAGGACGTTGACGTTCACCGGCGAAACCGCGCCCGTGGTAAACGGATGAAACGGCATCCGCCGGCCATTGAGCAGCACGAGCGTATTGCCCGCACCGAGACCGCGCAGCGCGATGTTGGCGTTGTCGCCCCGGCCCGCGATCGCATTGGTCGGCGTTTCGTTTTCCGGAAAGTCGGTGATGAAGGCGATGCTCTCCAAGAGGTTCATCGGCGTGGCCGCATCGCGCGCCTCAATGTCGTCGGCGGAAATGATGGTGACGGGCAGCGATTTTTCCTGCTCGAGGCGCTTGATATTGGTGCCGGTGACGGTGAACGCCTCCATCGTGACGGTCTCGGCGGGCGTTTGGCGCGGGATCGGCGGGGCCGCTTGAGCCAGCAGCCCACTGGCGGTGGCGACGATCAACGCGACGGTGATGCCAGGGTGCGACTTCATGGTGTGCTCAAAGTATGGATATGGCGTGCCTTCACAACTGAAGGCGCTGCGGGGAGAGTGGGGCGATTGCGAGCCGGGCTGGCAAGGCCGCCCGTGCCTTCCGCAGCGTCCCCGCCGGCTGGTGGCAGCGTCATTTACCAATCGTTCCTCGCTCTCGTCCTCGTGCTCGTTCTCATTCTCGTGCTCGTTCTCGTCAGCGTTTTCCGACGGCAGAAAAAATTCAGACAAAAATTAAAGCGCAAGCTCACCGGGAACCCAAACGACGGTGACACCGCCCAGCCCTCCACCCTGCGCGCCCAATCGCCTCCCCTCCCGGGGACGCGACACCCCCGTCGCGTTTCCGCACCCTCACGCGACGATCAGCCCCTTTTTTCCACGAGGATTTCCGTCGCCTTGGATTCGTCGATCGCTCCCTCCCACTTCGAGATCACGAGGGTCGCGACGGCGTTGCCGATGAGATTGGTGAGCCCGCGGATTTCCGACATGAACCGATCAATACCAAAGATCACGGCGAGCGCCGCGGGCGGGATATTACCCGTCGTCGAGATCGTCGCCGCCAGCACGATAAAGCCGCTGCCGGTGATGCCTGCCGCGCCCTTCGAGGTGAGCAACATCACGGCGAGCAGCCCGATCTGATCCATCAGGCTCATCGGCGTATCGGTCGCTTGCGCGAGGAAAAGCGCGGCGCACGTGAGATAGATGCACGTGCCGTCGAGATTGAACGAGTAGCCCGCCGGCACGACGACGCCCACGACGGGCTTGGCGCAGCCCACGCGCTCGAGCTTCTCCATGAGCCCGGGCATCGCGGCCTCGGAAGACGAGGTGCCGAGCTGGATGAAAATCTCCTCCTTGATGTGGCGAATCACCTTCCAGAACCGGAAGCCCGCCGCCCGCGCCACGCCGCCGAGCACGAGCACGATGAACAACGCGCAGGTGATATAGACCGTCAGCAGCAGTTGACCCAGCGACACCAGCGAGCCGATGCCGAATTTCCCGATCGTAAACGCCATCGCGCCAAACGCCCCGATGGGCGCGAGGCGCGTGATGAACCACACGATACCAAACATCACCCGCGCAATTTCGTTGAGCAGGTTCATCACCGGCCGGCCGTGCTCACCAATGCGCGCCAGCGCGAACCCGAAGAGCAACGCCAGCAGCAGCACCTGGAGGATTTCGCCCTCGGCAAAGGCGCTGACAAAGGTCTTCGGGATAATGTTCAGGAAAAAACCGACCGTGCTCTGCGCCTTGCCCTGCGTAATGTAGGATTCGACCTGCTTGGTATCGAGCTTGGAGGCGTCGATGTGCATGCCGTCACCGGGCCGCACGACATTGGCCACGACGAGCCCGATGACCAGCGCGACGGTCGTCAGCGTCAGGAAATACGCCAACGCCCGCAGCCCCACGCTGCCGAGGCGCTTGAGGTCGCCCATGCCGGCGATGCCCGCCACCACCGTGCAAAAAATGATCGGCGCGATGATCATCTTGATGAGCTTAATGAAGCCGTCGCCGAGCGGCTGGAGCGCGATGCCCCACTGCGGTTTCAGCCAGCCAATGAAAATACCCAACGCAATCGCGACCACGACCTGCAGGTAAAGCGTGTCGCGTTTCTTCGGTGCGGCGTCAGCCGTCGGATGGGGGGCGGGGTGCATAGGATTCCGAAGCTGGGTGCGGCGCCGCCGACCGTCAAAGCCTTGTTTAATCAAACAGGTTGCCACTCACGGTTCGCGGCGTTTATTCGTACCCTTTTCCCCCCCATTCCTGCGGTCAAATTACCTGAAACCGACCCACCACCCCGACGTCTCCGAGCCAGATCCCAAAAACCGCGGCCGCCCAAACCCTTCCCACCACCATGTCGTCCCATCCCGCGCCCACCGACCAACCCACTTGCCACGGCGTCTCGACCGACCTGTCGGACTATTTCCTGACCCGCCGCCAGTTTCTCAATCGCATGGGCATGGGCGTCGGCGCGCTCTCGCTCGCCAACTTGCTCGACCCCCGCGACCTCGCCGCCGCCCAATCCGGCGCCAACGTCGTCACCGGCCCACTCACCCCGCGCGCCTCCCATTTCGCCGGCAAGGCGAAAGCCGTCATTCACATCTTCGCCCAAGGCGCTCCGTCGCACGTCGACACGTGGGACCCCAAACCCTCGCTCACCCAGATGCACGGCAAGAGCATCCCGGGCGGCGACATTGCCCTGGGCTCGCCCTTTAAATTCTCCAAATACGGCCAGAGCGGGCTCGAGGTCAGCGATCTCTTTGCCAAAACCGCCGCGCACGCCGACGACCTCGCGGTCATTCGCTCCATGTGGACGGACATTCCCGCCCACGAGGTCGCCACCGTGTTCATGAACACCGGATCCCTCCGCATCGCGAAACCCAGCATGGGTTCTTGGCTGGTCTACGGTCTCGGCACGGAAAACCAAAATCTCCCCGGCTTCATCGCCCTGCGCGGCGGCGGCCTCCCGCCCGGCGGCTCCGCCAACTACCAGGCCGCATTTCTCCCCGGCGTCTACCAGGCCACCAGCATCAACACGCAAGCCCCCACCGTGCCGCTGATGATCCAAAACATCCGCAATACCTACGTGGGCAAATCCGAGCAGCGCCGCCAGCTCGACATGATCCACCAGCTGAACGAACTCCACGCGCAAAACCTTCAACGCGACGCCGCCCTCGAGACGCGCCTGGAGAGTTACGAGATCGCCTTCCGCATGCAGGCCGAGTCCCTCGATGCCTTTGACATTAACAAGGAATCCGAGGCCACCCGCGCTGCTTACGGCATCGGCGCTCCCGGTAGTCGCGGCAGTGATCAGGCCAAACAACTCCTCATCGCCCGCCGCCTCATCGAGCGCGGCGTCCGCGTCGTCCAAGTCTGGCATCAGGGTTGGGATCATCACCAAGATATCCAGACCCGTCTCACCGCCAAAGCCGGCGAAATCGACCAACCGCTCGCCGCGCTCATCACCGACCTCAAGCAGCGCGGCCTCCTCGACTCCACCCTCGTCGTCTGGGGCGGTGAGTTCGGCCGCAAGCCCACCCGTGATCGTAACGGTTCCCCGAGCCCCGGCCGCGACCACAACGCCAAGGCCTTCTCCATCGTCATGGCAGGCGGCGGCGTGAAAGGCGGCACCGTCCACGGCGCCACCGACGAATTCGGCGCCGCCTCCATCGTAGATAAAGTGCACCCGCACGATCTCCACGCCACCATCCTGCGCTGCATGGGCCTCGATCACACGAAGCTCACCTACCGCTTCAACGGTCGCGATTTCCGTCTCACCGACGTCGCCGGCAACGTCATCAAACCCCTCCTCGCATGACCCCCATGAGCCGCCGCACCGCCCTCGCCGCCCCCCGTCCGTTCTCGTTCTCCTTCGTCGTTCTCCTTCTCTCCTCCCTCTCAGCCATCGCCCCCCTCGCCCGCGCCGCCGACTTGCCCGTCGGCCACCCGGTCGTAAAAGCCGCGATCGCCCCCGCCGACCTCCAGTTCTTCGAAGCGAAAATCCGTCCGCTCCTCGCCGAGAAGTGCTACACGTGCCACAGCAAGGAAAGCGACAAAGTGAAGGGTGGCCTGCTACTCGATAGCCGAGAAGCCGTCCTCGCCGGCGGCAACACCGGCGCCGCGATCGTCCCCGGTAAACCCGATGAATCCCTCCTCATTCAGGCCATCCGCTACAAAGACGAAGACCTCCAGATGCCCCCCAAGGGCGAAAAACTCTCCGCTCAACAGATCGCCGATCTCACCGAGTGGGTCCGCCGCGGCGCCCCCGACCCTCGCATCAACGTCGCCACCGGCAACTCGGCCGCGTACGCCGGCGTGGGTAAGAATCACTGGTCCTTCAAGCCCGTTAAAAAGCCCGCGCTCCCGACCGTCCAGAATTCCGCGTGGATCAAAAACCCCATCGACCACTTCGTCCTCGCTAAACTCGAGGCCAAGAGCATGGGCCCGAACTCCGCCGCAGAAAAAACCACGCTCATCCGCCGCGTCTACTTCGACCTCATCGGCCTGCCTCCCCATCCCACCGACGTGCAAGCCTTCGTCAGGGACACCTCGCCCGCTGCCTACGACAAGGTCGTCGACCGCCTCCTCGCCTCCCCCGCCTACGGCGAACACTGGGCCCGCTACTGGCTCGATGTCGCCCGCTACTCCGACACCAAGGGCGATGCCCCGCGCCAGGAAGACAACCGCTTCCCGCACGCGTGGACCTATCGCGACTTCGTGATCGACGCCCTCAACGCCGACCTGCCTTACGACAAGTTTATCCTCGCCCAACTCGCCGGCGACTACCTCACCCACCACCTCGAAAAACAGTCCAAACTCAAGCCCTCCCCCTCTGCCGCCCGCTCGGTCGTCATCCCGAATGTCGCCGGCAAACCCGCCAACGGCTCCGCCGATCCCATCGTCGAACTGCCCGCCATGGAGGTTATCGCCAGCCGACCCGACACCCGCTGGCCGCTCGCCGCACTCGGCTTTCTCTCCCTCGGCAATCAATTCAACGGCCGGAAAGAAGACATCATCGGCGACCAAATCGATGTCACCGCCAAAGCCTTCCTCGGCCTCACCGTCGCTTGCGCCCGATGCCATGACCACAAATTCGACCCTATCCCCACCAAGGACTACTATTCCCTCTACGGTATCTTCGCGAATACGATGACCCCCACGGAGCTCCCGCTCCTCGCGTCGCACGCGCCCCAAACCGCCGACTACCTCGACTACCTCGAAAAATCCAAGGCCTTCGATAAACGCGAGGTCGACCTCAAAGCCGAGCAGGCCGAGGTCCGTCGCGCCACCAGCGGAAAAAACAAAGCCAAGGACTCCGTCGCCAAGATCGACCCCCTGAAGCGCCAGCAGCTGCAACGCGCCGAACGCGAACTCTACCGCGAGAAGACCGACCTCGAACTCAAGCACCCCGGTGCCCCCATCCGCGCCAATGCCGTCACCGACGTCCCCCGCTCCCGCGACTACCCCGTCCTCCTGCGGGGAGAAAATGCCAACAAAGGCGACATCGTCCCGCGCCGTTTCCTCGAAATCCTCTCCACCGATCCCAAGAAACGTCCGGTGTGGAACCAGGGTTCCGGCCGCCTCCAACTCGCCCAAGCCATCATCGACCCGAAGAATCCCCTCACCGCCCGCGTCATGATGAACCGCCTGTGGCAACAACACTGGGGCACCGGATTTGTGGATACGCCCGACGACCTCGGCAATATGTCGTCGGCCCCGACTCACCCCGAACTCCTCGACTGGCTCTCCGCCACCTTCGTCGAAAATCAATGGTCCGTCAAATCGATGCACCGCCTCATCGTCCTCAGCGCCTCCTACCAGCAGAGCAGCGCGCCCAACCCGAGCTACGTCGAACTCGACCCCAACAACAAATATCTCGGGCGCTACAATCTTCGCCGGATGGATTTCGAGGAGCTCCACGACTCCCTCCTCGTCATCACCGGCGAGCTCGACCGCACGCGCGGCGGCCAGCCCATCGCCATCAGCAGCGAAGCCTTCGCCAAACGCCGCTCAATCTACGCCCTGATCGACCGCACCAACCCGCCCGAACTCCTCACCCAGTTCGACTTCCCCAGCCCCGACGTCTCCTCCGGCCGCCGCTACGAAACCCTCGTTCCTCAACAGGCCCTGTTCCTCATGAACAGCCCGATGGTCATCGAAACCGCCCGTAAACTCGTCGACCGCCCCGCCTTCGCCGACCTCAAAACCGACGACCTCCGCGTGACCTCGCTCTACCTCGCCATCTTCCAACGCTGGCCGACGAAGACCGAAGTCGATATCGGCCTTCGCTACGTAAAGGCCAATCCCACCGGCCAGGACGTCGTCCTCAGCGCGGCGCTCCCCGCCGCGAAAGCGTCCACCCGCGACGCCCGCATGGCCGAGAAAAAAGCTAAGGCCCCCAAGGCCAGCCCGAAGTTCAACCCCCAGGTCGGCGGAGTCTTCGACAATCGACCGCTCGACGCATGGGCGAAACTCGCCCACGCCCTCTTCCAGTCAAACGAGGCGATGTTCTACAACTGAGCCTTTTCCGAACGGACCGGTGCTTTGCCCACCGACGACTTCTCGTCTTGTGGGCCAGCTTTACGCCTGCCCTTGATCCACAGACCCACGCGAGCCCTCTACGGCTCGCGTTTTTTTATCCACTGGCGCACTGCCACCCACGTCCTTTGAGTGTTTGATTTCTGGTAGCCGCGAGCGCCAGCGAGTGGTGTTTCGACGATCGTCCCACTATCACGCGACGTCGGGATTAGACCCACGTCCTTTTTAAGGGTTTGATCTCTGGTAGCCGCGAGCGCCAGCGAGTGGTGTTTCGCCTATCGTCCCAATATCACGACACGTCGGGATTAGACCCACGTCCTTTTTGAGGGTTTGATCTCTGGTAGCCACGAGCGCCAGCGAGTGGTGTTTCGCCTATCGTCCAAATATCACGACACGTCGGGATTAGTCCCGCCACAAAATCGTTACGCCGCGCCGTCGCTGAAATCGTCTTTCTGTTCGTGTTGGCCTCACCCTCCTGACCCACTGTGCGCTCACCTCGTGAGCTCCTCCCTTTAACCTGCACCATGACCACACCCATCGCCGCTCTCCGTCGCTTCGCCGCCCGCGCCCTCGCGCACCTCACCACCGCGCTCGTCTCGTCCCTCGCGCTCGCCCTGCTCGCGACGGTCTCCCCAGCCCAATCCGCGACCACGGCGACGATCACTGGCCGCGTCCAAAACCAGGCCGCCAACCTCTCCCTCGAAAACGCCCGCGTCACCGTCGCCGGCACCACCCGCGAAGCCTTCACCGATGCCTTCGGTGAATACCGTCTCGCCGGCCTCACTCCCGGCAACGTCACGCTCACCGTCTTCTCCACCGGACTCATTCCGCAAACCACCACCCTCGCCGTCCCCGCCGGCACCACCGCCCAACGTGACTTCGCCCTCGTCCCGACCGGCCTCGCACCCGCTGCCACCGCCGCGGACGGAACCGTGAAACTCGACTCGTTCGTCGTCGGCGCCGCGCGCGAGACCAACGCCGCCACCATCGCCATCAACGAGCAGCGCTTCGCCGGCAATATTAAGACCGTCCTCTCCACCGATGCCCTCGGCGACGTCATCCAAAACAACCTCGGCGAATTCGTGAAATTCCTCCCCGGGGTCGATGTCGGGACCGACCAGATGAACACCGTCTCGATCGGACTCCGCGGCCTCCCCGCCACCTACACCAACATCGCGCTCGATGGCGACGACGTGAACACCGCCGGCGCCGGCGGTTTCTCCCGCAGCACGTCACTCCAAGCGATCTCACTCAACAACGCCTCCCGCATCGAGATCACCAAAGTCCCCTCGCCCGACATGCCCGCCTCCAGCCTCGGCGGTTCCATCAACATGGTCAGCCGCACCGCCTTCGAGGCCCGCCGCCCTGAGCTCCGCTTCAAAGCCTACATCAACCAAAATTCCCATCAGGTCGGCCTCCACCGCAAACCCGGCGGCGGCGATGGCGACGACCAGCGCAAGACTTTCCACTACCAGCCCGACTTCGATTTCTCCTACACCGTCCCCGTCTCGAAGACCTTCGGCTTCTCCATCAACGCCGTGAAGAACGACCAGTTCGGCTCCGCTCGCCGCATCAACCGCACCTTCAACACCGCCATCACCACCGCGACCAATCCCCTCCGCGCCACCGTCGACAACCCCTACCTCTCCAGCCTCACCTACAACACCTTCCCCGTTTACGAGCATCGCTACGCCATCGGCACGCGGCTCGATTGGAAGGCCACCCCCGTCGACGTCTTCTCGTTTTCCGCCGGCGGCAACTGGCTCGTCCAAGACTACGAACAGCACAACTTCACTATCAACGCCGGCACCAACCCCATCGCCTGGGGCGACACCTTCACCCACGGCCGCCCCGGCTCCGGCTCCGCCAACGTCAATAACACCGCCCGCTACGTCCGCGTCCGCAATTCCATACTCCGCCTCAGCCACCGCCACATCGGCCCACTCTGGGACTTCACCGGCAGCGTCGGCTACAACGTATCCGACCAAACTTACCGCGCCATCTCCCACCGCCAGTTTGAGACCGCCTCCGCCCGGATCCAAGGTGCCACCGTCGATCTCGACGGCTACAGCTCCTACCTCCCGGGCCTCGTCACCATACGCAACGCCGCCGGCCAAGCCATCGATCCCTTCGATCTCAACAGCTACAATTTCTTCCTCAACGGCGCCAACACCACCCGTGAAAACGACAGCGTCGGCAAAAGCGCCCGCTACGACGCCAAACGGAAATTCTTCACGGCCAAAACCAATTTTTCCCTCAAGACTGGCGTCTCCACCAACGAGAGCTACCGCAGCCGCAGCAACGGATCCTTCAACCCCGTTTACGTCGGCCGCGACGGCATCGCCAACAACGCCGACGACAGCACCACCCAGACCCCTTTCAGTCTCCTCAACGAGGCGATGCTCTCCTTCCCGATGCCCCGTAAAGCCCCCCAGGCCCAGTTCGTCAGCGGCCGCCGCGCCTGGCAGCTCTACGAACAATTCCCGCAGTATTTTAACACGCTCACCAATCGCCGCACCGACGTCCGCGCCGCTCTCACCACCACCGAGCAAATGGTCGAGCGCCTCGACGCCGCCTATCTCATGGGCGACTTCTCCCTCCTCGATAATCGCCTCCGCGTCGTCACCGGCCTCCGCTACGAACGCACCACCGACGACGGCAAAACAGTTCTGCAGGACAACAACGCGCGCTACCGCCACGACGCCGCCGGCAACCTCGTCCTCGACGCCGCCAAACGCCCGATCCTGATTTATCCCGCCGCCTCCATCAACACCACCACCCCCGAGGGCGTCGCCAACGGCATCGCCGAAGACGCACTCGTTTATAAAAAACTCGGTGCCCGCATGCAGAAGGAATACGGCGGCTACTACCCCAGTCTCAACGCCAGCTACAATCTCACCACCAACCTCATCAGCCGCCTCGGGCTCGCCCAAACCGTCGGGCGCCCCGACTTCGGCAATATTCTCGGCGCGACGAATATCAGCCAAGTGGACTTCGATCCCGCCAGCAACACCACCGGCGCCGCGCTCGGCACCATCACCACAAAAAACCCCGCGCTCAAACCCTGGACCGCCAACAGCCTCGACGTCCGGCTCGAATACTACACCCCCAACGGCGGCGAAATCTCGGCCGGCTTTTTCCGCAAGCAGATCAAAAATTCCTTCGCCACCCGCAACTTCATCGCGACCCCCGAATTCCTCGAAACCATCGGCCTCGGCGAGGAATTTACCGACTACCAGGTCAACGCCCCCATCAACGTCGACGGCATCACCCACATCAACGGCTGGGAGTTCAATCTCAACGCGCCCCTCACCACGTTCACGTCACTGAACTTCGCCCGCAGCATCCGCCTCTTCGCCAACACCACCCTCGTCACCAACCGCAGCCCCGCCGAGGCGGACTTCCGCGGCTTCACCCCCAAGATCATCAACTGGGGCTTCAACTACAACCGCCGCGGCCTCTCCCTCATGGCCAAGTGGACCCTCGTCGGCAAAAAACGCGTCGGCACCGTCGCCGCCGCCAACCTCGGTGCCGCCGGTTGGAACTACCAAGCCGAGCGCCTCCGCCTCGACCTCTCCGGCGACTACCGCCTCACCGCCCGCTACGGCCTCTACTTCACCGCCCGCAATATCTTCAACGACCGCGATCAAAACTACGCCTACGCGATCGGCAGCCCGCGCTACGTGAAGTTCGCCAGCGAGGGCGAATACGGCGTCAACTTCCAAGTCGGCATCAAGGGCAACTTCTAGTCCGCACCGCGCCCTCCCCCCATCGTTCGCGGTCTCCTCGATCAATCGCTCAAAAGATTCAGACTGTGATTTGCCGGGTAGCCGCGAGCGCCAGCGCGTGGTGATATCAATCGCCCAAAAGCTTCGCAGTGCCGTAAAGCCAACCCCCATAGTCCACGCCGATCTCTCATTTCTATTCCGGCTAGCAAACGGGATGAGGAGTTGAACCGCTGATTTTCGCTCATTTTTCGATCTCGGAAGATTCACCTGATCGGTGAATCAAACGAGCGACGCAGTAGGGTTTTCTCTGCGTGCCGGTGCCGTCTCTGCGGTGCAAACGGATCGGGGTGGAGCGAATAGCGTGGAGCGAATAAACGGAGAGCGCACCGCAGAGACAGGAGAATCCGACGCAGAGGACGCGAGGTCGCCAGACCCTAGCCGAAACTCCACTCGCTCCCGCTCGTAGCTACCAGCGGTCAAACACTCAAATAATTCAAATTGCCCAACAGATTCAGACTGTGATTTGCCGGGTAGCCGCGAGCGCCAGCGAGTGGTGATTCGCCGTCGCACTCGCGCTCGCGGCTACCAAAAAGTCCAGAGTTCAAAGGACGTAGGCATTAAAAAAGAACGTGGGCATTAGTCGTCAGGGCTTGCTGACGAGAGCGGAAAAGAGAACGAAAACGATTACTCGGCAGAGAACGAGGAAGAGCAGCATTACTCGGAACGGTTACGACCGTAACACCCACGTCATTTGAGTTTCTGAATGCTGGTCGCTACGAGCGTGAGCGGGTGGTGTTTCAACACCGCACCCTTGCGCGTTGCCTCCCTTGGGGCTCACTTCTCACCCGTGACCCTCGCCGAAAAACTCACCCAACTCACCGACGACCTCGCGATCATCGACGATCCGCAGGAACGCCTCGGCGCCGTCATCGATCGCGCGAAAAAACTCCCGCCCCTCGCCGACGCCGAGCGCACCGACGCCCATCGCGTCCGCGGCTGCATCTCCCTCGTTTACCTCGTCGGCGAAATCCGCGACGGCCTCTGCTCGTTCCGTTGTGAAGCCGACGGCCCCCTCGTCCGCGGCCTCGTCGCCCTCCTCTGTAATTTCTACAGCGGCGCCACGCCCGCCGACATCGCCACCTTCGAACCCGATCCCCTCGAAGCCCTCGACCTCGCAAAAAACCTGAGCCCCACCCGCCGCAACGGCCTCGCCAGCGCCCGCGCCACCATCCGCGGCTTCGCCCAATCGCACCCATCCTGACCGCCCACAGCCTCCCGGTTCCTCCGCCTTTAGAGTCTTCCGTGTGTTCCGTGGGCACCTCCTCCCTCCGATGCCTGCCCTCTACGACGCCCATCTCCACTTTCAATTCGACGCCCTCGTCCCGCACCACACGACCGTCGTCGCGGATCTGATACGCACCGGCGTCCGCGCCGTCGTCGTCAACGCCACTAACGAAGACGAATTCCCCCTCGTCGCCTCGCTCTGCGCCCAGCTCTCCACTCCCAGCTCTCAACTCCAGCTCCTCCCCAGCTACGGCATCCACCCTTGGGACTGCGGCCAACGCACACCCCACTGGCTCCGCCTCCTCCGCGCCGCGCTCCTCGCCGATCCGCGCGCCGGTGTCGGTGAAATCGGCCTCGACCGCTGGATCATCGACGGTGTCCGCGCCGACGATCCCCGCATCGCCGGCCTCCGCGTCGCTCCGCTCGCCGAACAAGTCGAAGTCTTCGCCGCGCAACTCGATCTTGCCGCCGAGCTGAACCGCCCTGCCTCGATCCACGCCACCCAAGCCTACGGCGCCGCCCTCGACGTCCTTCGCGCTGCGCCCAGCCTGCCCGCCTGCGGTTTTCTCCTGCACGGCTACGGCGGCCCGGCTGAGATGATCAAATCCTTCGCCGACCTCGGCGCCTATTTTTCTTTCAACGTCGAGTGGCTCGCCCCCCGCCACGCCGCCCGTCTCGAAAATTTCCGCGCCATCCCCGTCGACCGCCTCCTCGTCGAAACCGACGCCCCCGTGAAAGCCCCCGCCCCGGAGCGCAATCGCTTCCCCCTCGGCGAAACGCCCGACGGCACCACGATCAACCACCCCGCAAACATCGTCGTCGCCTACGAAGCCCTTGCCGAACTCCGCCGTCTCCCCCTCGCTTCCCTCGCTGCTCAAGTGGCCACCAACTTCACCCGTGTCTTCGGCCCCCTGTCCCCGAACTAACCGCACACCCTTTCCGTCCTTCAGCGTTCGCCCCCTCGCGACCACCCCTTCCCCTTTCACGTTCCCTTTCACTTTCACTCTCACTTTCCCCTTTCACGTTCCCTTTCACTTTCACTCTCACTCTCACTTTCACTTTCCCCTTCCCCGTCCCCTCATGCCTCGCCTCCGCCTTCTCCTGCTCGTCCTGCTCCTCCCGCTGACCGCCCGCGCTCTGCCCCCCGAGCAGGAAACATTCTGGGGCGAACTCCGCGCACTCTGCGGCCAGGCCTACGCTGGAAAAATCGTCGAAAGCACCAGCGCCACCGACGCCGCCTTCGCCGGCCAATCCCTCGTCATGCAGGTGCGCGCCTGCGGCGAAAACGAGATCAAGATCCCGTTCCACGTCGGCGAAAACCGCTCGCGCACGTGGGTGATCACCCGCACCACCACCGGCCTCCGCCTCAAACACGACCATCGCCACGAGGACGGCACCGCCGACAAGGTCACCCACTACGGCGGCGATACCGCGACTGTCGGCACCGCGATCCAGCAAGATTTCCCGGCCGACGAATTCACCGCCGAATTAATCCCCGCCGCCAAGACCAACGTCTGGTCTTTCCTTTTCTCCCCCAAAAAATCCCTCAGCTACCGCCTCGTCCGCGCGTCCGAAGGCCGCCGCTTTCGCGTCGCGTTCGACCTCACCAAACCGATTCCGGCGCCCCCCGCCCCGTGGGGCCACCGCTGATACATGGAATCGCCCACCGATCCGCAGTATCCCCCCGCGTCAGCTACGCGGAAACTGTTGCCGCAACACCGCCGCCAGCCCTGCCTTGTCCATCCGCCGTGCACTGATGGCGATCATCGCGTCGTAGAGTCTCCCTTCGTCTCGCGGGACAGGAATTCCGCAACCTCCGAGAAACGTGAGCGCGCACGCAGCGGCGGTTCGTTTATTGCCGTCGAGAAACGCCTGCGATTCGGCGATATGAAACGCATAGGCAGCCGCGACATCGTAAGCGTCACCACCCCCGTAGAAGTAGGCGTTTTTGGCGGAACCCAGAGCCGACTCAATCGCGCCTTCGTCCCGCACCCCGTCCAAACCACCGTGCAATTCCAACGACCGGCGATGCAGCCAAAAAACAGTTTTTAATTGGAGAAACCGCGGCTCCTCATCGTGGTTCATTGCGCCAGCTTCCGAAACAACTCGCTGTGATCTTTGAATATCCGCTCCGCGATTCGCTCGGCTTCGTCGTCTGGAAGATAACGGATCGTTTGCTCAGCGGGCGCCAACCCCGCTTTTCTCACGTAGGCGATGACCTCCGCTTTATCCTGTGGCGGCAGTTTTTCAATCAGCTCGATAATTTCAGTGGCGCTCATGACGCCCGCCACCGTGCCCCTTTTCGCACCGCGCGCAAGCCCGCCCACCGGCCCCCTCCTGTCGCGGGCGCGTCTCCGCGTAATCGATGGCCCGGGGCGGCAGGGGCATCTTGCCCGTGTTTGCCCCCGGCCCAATCCCACCGGCGGGACGCCCATGCCACGCGCCCACGGCCACCGGCCCACATAAAAAAGGCGGCGGTCGCTTGACCGCCGCCGTCGTGATCCCGCGCCGCCCGAGGGCCGCGCCGATAAAATTACCGCGTATTCGCTTTAAAAAACGCCACTCCACCCGCGACCAGCTTGTTCGGGTCCTTCGCAAATTCACCGTTGTCGGTCTCGATCGCCATCACGCCGGACCACTTCGCCTTTTTGATTTCGGCGAAGAGGCCTTGGTAATTTGCCTGCCCCGTTCCGATTTCCACATCGAGAATGGTGGGGCCCGCCGGTTTCTTCTGGCCCTGCTTGTCCGTCACCATCGCGCCGGGCGCAGCCGGCTCAAGGCGCTTGTCCTTCAAATGCATATCGAACACGCGGCCGTTATACTCGCGGAAAACCTTGGCCACATCGAAGCCCGCCGCAGTCACCCAACCGACATCGAGACACACGCCGATCCGCGCATCCCGCACCGCGAGGATTTTTTGCACTGTCGCTGGGTCACCGTAGACGGAACCCGTGCCGTGATTGTGGATCGCGAGCTTGATGTCGTATTCCTTCACCAACTGCTCGAGGTTGTCCCACTCGGCCATATTTTTCGGCTCAACGATAATGATTTTGATCCCCATGAGCTTCGCAAATTCGAACGACTTCCGGTTGTCCTCCTTGTCCAGCGAGGTGCCGTTGACGCCAAAGGTATAGCACGTGAGACCGCGCGCATCCAAGATCGCCTTCTTGCGCAGCGTCTCCTCCTTCGTGCCCTTCGGATCGATGTGCTTGGAGATCAGCTGCAGATTTTTGATCTGATGTTTGGTCGCGAACTCCACGACCTCATCGAAGCTCATGTTGCGGCACGTCCATGACTGGATGCCGAGTTGCGGGCCGGCCGCCGCCGCACGGGCCGACGTCAGGGCAAAGGTGATCGCCAGCAGGGCGACCGCGAATAAACGGGGGGGAGTTTTCATGGGTGGGTTAAAGAGGAATCAAAATCAAAGACCGGAAACGGCTGTGATGCGTCTGACCAGCAAACGTTACTCCCCGGCCGAATCGAGGAGTTTCTGCACCGCCTCCACCGCGAGACGCTCCCGCTCCACCCACGTCCCGCCAATCTCCACGTAGGGTAGGCCCCGCTGCTCGAGCGCCTCGCGCCAAATTTTCCGCCCGCGCACACGTCCGGCGGCATCGGGAAAACTCCGCTGCGGGTCCGGCTCGAAGGGCACATCGGTATCGCACAGCAACCACAGCGCCACGCCCCGCGCCCGCTCCTCCGCCTCGGCGCGCACCCACGGCGGGCAGGCCCCGGGGAACAACACATCGTCCCACAACGTGCACGTGAGCAGGTCGGTATCTAAAAAAACCACACGCCGCGCCGCCGCCGCCGCGCGTTCCTCGTTCGCGATCTGCCCCAGCGCGATTGAGCCGAGGTCTTCGTCCGTGATCTTGCCCGCTTTGATCTCCCAAAACTCCCGCACAAATTCTTCCGCCCACGGCTCCCCAAACCGCGCGGCCAGCCGCTCCGCGAGCGTCGATTTCCCCGTCGATTCAGTACCAAACACCACCACGCGTCTGATCGCCCCACTCATGATCGTAGCGGCGATCCGCCGCCCCCATCGCGCGCTGCTCCCATGGCCGACCCGCCGCCCCCGTCGCGTGTCATCACCCGCGCCCACTCCCTCCACCCCACCACCGCGAGTCCGAGATAAATCACATAGAGAAACGCCGTGTAGGCCAGATCCGCTTTCCAATACGCCGCCACCGCCACGACATTCACCACAATCCACAGCGGCCAATTCTCGATCACTTTTCTCGCCTGCAGCACTTGCGCCGCGATTCCAAAAACCGCGATGAACGCATCGCGCCACGGCATCACTGCATCCGTCCAAGCTCGCAGCGCCAGCGCCCACCCCGCCACCGCCGCGCCGCCGACCACGAGGGTCACCGCGCGTCCGCGCCACGTCAGCGC
>CAMCHO010000077.1 GCA_945874455.1 Opitutus sp. GAS368
CCAAGGACCCATCACATGGTAACCGAGGCCCGAGGAGCGCAGATAAACCCAATCCCTCGAGTAAGAAATCTGCATTACGCCGGCATAGCTCGGGGCCGACTGCGTGCCCTGGCCCCGCGCCCACGTGGTCACGGCAGTGCCGGACGTCCTTGCCGCGTCGGATTCGTAAAGGCGCGCGTAGTTGACGGAAGGCGCGGAGAGCCAAGAGGTGAGGCGGGGATCATCGGCGGCGGGCGCGGCAGGCGCAGCGAGTACGGCGAGGACACCGAGGATCGGAGGGAGTGG
Source organism: Opitutus sp. GAS368 (assembly GCA_945874455.1). Classification (GTDB taxonomy): domain Bacteria; phylum Verrucomicrobiota; class Verrucomicrobiia; order Opitutales; family Opitutaceae; genus GAS368. The sequence goes on from CAMCHO010000077.1 coordinate 286, forward strand.
AATTTTCATCGCGGGTGGAACGGTCCGAAGGGCTAGGGCGGGGCATTAAACGTGACGACGTGGAGAAACGGTCGCGTCGTATCACGCGTGCGCAGGAGGCGGGCCTCTTCGCCGGCGATCAGATCCGTAGCGCAACCTTCCGCGATCAGCGGAAGGCCGTCGATTTTAGCAATCGAACCCGCCGCGAGTATCGCCGTGATCACAAGCACGCAGAGACGGTTTTTCATGGCACGACGTAGAGTTCGACGAGGGCCGTACCCGTGGTGCTGCCCACACCGCTCACGATCGCAGTGTAGTTGCCGGCGGGGAGTGTGGTGACGAGCGCGGCGTCGCGGCTGCCGGCGGGCAACGCGAAGGCCCCGACGGCGGCCGCGGTCGCGGAAATCTCTACCGCGTTCGTCGCGCCGGACCAATTGTCGTTCGTCGCGAGCGCCGTCGTGCCGCGGTAGAGCGTGATCGTGGGATCGGCGAGGACGCCGGTGACGCCGAAGGTCGTCAGTGTGGGGCCAACGGCGCGGATGAGGAGTTTCAGCGAGCCCGTGCCGCTCACCACAAAACCGGGAATCAACACGCTGTCGCCGGTGCCGACGAAGGCGCGGGTTGAAGCGTTGATTACGTTGACGGTGGAGGAGGTCGCGGCGTCGTAAACTTCGAGGAGCGCAACGCCGCTGCCGCCATCGGTCGCGGTGACCGGCGCGGTGTAGGCGCCGGGCGCGAGCGTCGTGACGAGCGCGGCATCCTTGCTCACGGCGGTGAGTGCGAAGGCGCCGGACGAAGTGAACGTCGCCGCATCGGCGGCGAGCCAGTTGTCATTGCTCGCGACCGTGGCGTTGCCATTCAGCAAACTGAGCCGCGGATCAGCGAGCACGCCGGTCACGCCAAACGCGCTGAGCGTGGGGCCGACGGCGCGGACGAGCATTTGCTTCGAGCCCGTGCCGCTGAGGACGAAGCCGGGAATCGGCGTGCCGGCCTCGCCACCGAGGGCGACGCGCGTGGCGATGTTAATCAGCCGCGCGGTGCCGGAGGAACCGAGGGACGCGGAAGCCGTCGCGGAGTTACCCACTCCCGAGAGGCCGCCGGCCCCGCGCGTGTCGTAGGTGGCGAGCGCGGTGAGTGTGACGCGATAGTGGTTGGCAATGATCGCGGTGGAAAAACTCGTCGTGTCGCCACCGCTACTGGTGACGGCCGTCGCGGGCGCGAGGGAAGACCACGTCGTGGCATCGGAAGATGTTTCGATCTTATAGGTCGCGCCCTCCACCGAGGACCACGTGATCGAGACGGTTCCGCCCGCGTTGGTCGCGCTCACGGAAATCGGCGATGCTTGGCTGGCGCGGACGAACTCGGTGACGGGTTCATTGATCGCATTCACCATTCCACCGTTCGCGAGGCCGAAGAAGGCCCGGCCGACCATATTGGGATATTTCGGCGTGCCGTTGGACTCGATCGTCAGAAAGTAAGCCCACGTGCCGGCGGGAAACTCCGGCGTCACGCAGAAGCGAACATTGTTCTCATTGAGGTCAAAGTCGGTGCCGTGCGTCTTACCCAAGTCGCCCAGATAATCGAAGTCCTCGATGAAGTGGCCGAGGGCGTAGGCGTTGTTCACGGCCGGACCGAAGGCGGTCGCAGGCAACGTGGCGGTGCGGTTCTGAGCGCGGGCCGCCCACGCGGGGAGCGCCGTGCGACCAGTCGCACCGAGATTCGTGGTGCCGTTGGTGCCGTCGCGTTTCACGTAGCCGGAAGTCATGCGACGCAGGCCGCTCTTCGCATCCATCGGCGCAGCGAAGCCGTAGGGGCCGTAGACCGGGAGTCCGTCCGCCAGCCACGCGACGATCGGCGAGTGCGCGGTGACCGGGCCCGTGCTTTCAGTGTAGATCTTGGTGGTTGGGTTGAAATCAACGTGATCGCCGAGCTGAAAGCGGACCGCGGGTGCGTTGGCGTGATAGTGGTGGTTCGTCATCGCCTGATGCGCAAAGGCGGGATCGAAGGTGTGGCCCTCGTTGTGATAGGCTTCGCGATTCCACACGCCATCACCGCGCAGGCCGTTGACGGGGGAGGCATCCGTGTTGTTCGCCGTCGAGAAGGAAAACGCATCGCGGTTGTCGAACGCCGCGACGCCGTCGACGAAGTAGCCGATGGCGCCGAGACCGGTCAGCGTCTTGATGGTCGGAATGGTCGGCGTGCGCGGGATGCGGAAAAGCACGCCCATGTTGGCCGGATAGCTGGGGAACGCCTGCGTACGGGCGGCGTTGCCATACCACGGCCCCATGACGTGCGTGCCGAGACCCGAGGAGCGCAGATAAACCCAACTCGCGGACGAAGAAATTTGGATGACGCCGGCGTAGCTCGGCGTCGTTTGTGAGGTCGGGCCGCGCGTCCACGTAGTGACGGAAGTGCCGGCGAGGCGGGCTGCGTCGGTCTCGTAAATGCGGGCGTAGCGGCGGGTGTGGGCGGTCTGCCACGATTCGAGCTGGGGATCGGCGGCGGCCAGCGACGGGGCGAGCGTTACAAGCAGGAAGCCAGCGGTAAATTTCATGGTACTGATTCAACCAAAGCGCGGTAAAGAGAATGTGAGTTGAGGGAGGAGTTTTGTTAAGGCCGAGTAAACGTGCGGGATTTTTTCCGTCGAACCGCGTACACATTTGGTTCGTTGCTGCTCGCGCTCTCATGAAAGTCACTTTCCCCCTCTCGCTCAAAGTCTCGCTGTGGCTGCTCGCCAACCTGCTGCTCCTGACTGCCGCAGCCGGGGCGTTTTACGTGAGCCAGTTTGGCGTCGGCTGGAAATCGCTCAGCCAAGGCGCCCTCGGCGAACGGCTGCAAAGCATCGGTGACTCGATCGCCACCGACCTCCACACCGAACCAGAGAGCGCGCGCCCCACGATCCTGCGCTCGCGCACGAAAAAGTATGGCGCCGATTTTTTTCTGTTCGCCAATACCGGCGCACAAGTCGCAGGCGACGCCGTCCAACTGCCCGTTGCCGTGCGCGACGAACTCAACAAAGACCAGCGGAACGGCGGTCGGCGCCCCGGCCCCGACGGTCCCGGCCCACGCGGACCGCGCCCCCGCCCGCCTCGCGGTGAAGGCCCCCCAGAGAGCCGGCCACCCTACGACGATCGGGGACCTCCACCAGATTCTCGTCGCAAAAAAGAAGGCCCGCCCCTCGGCGGCCGACCACCACCCGATGCCCGCGGGAGCGAGGGACGATTTATTGTGCACTCCGCGTCGCCCGATGCCAAGTGGATCGGTCTGCGCGTGCCCATCCCCAATGAGTTTGGCCAACCCACGGACGGCACGGTCATCATCCGTGCTTCCTCGGTCTTTGCCGTGGGCCGACTCCTCCACGCCGGCCCATGGCTGGCCATCGCAGCCAGCGCATTCTTGCTCTCGGTTCTGTTTTGGCTACCCTTGGTCGGCAGCATCACCCGCGCGCTGCAGCGACTCTCCGGCGCGACCGAGCGGATTGCAGAAGGGCAATTTGCTACGCGGGTGGCACTCAGTCGCCGCGACGAGCTCGGTGTCCTCGGATCATCAGTCAACCGTATGGCGGAGCGCCTCGACACCCTCGTCAACGGCCAGAAGCGCTTCCTCGGCGACGTCGCCCATGAACTCGGTTCGCCGGTCGGCCGTCTCCAAGTGGCGACGGAAATTCTCGAGGCCCGCGCTGATCCGGCTTTGCAACCGCAAATCGCCGATGTGCGCGAGGAAGTCCAGCAAATGGCCGCGCTTGTCGCCGAACTGCTCGCGTTCACAAAAACTGGCATGCAATCCCGCGCCACCGAGCTCACCGCCGTGCCGCTCGGCGTGCTCGTGCGGGAAATGCTCATACGCGAGCAGGCCACCGGACGCGTCGCCGTTTCAATCTCGAACGAAATCGAGGTCCGGGCCGACGGCGCTTTGCTCACCCGTGCGATCGGTAATCTGGTGCGAAACGCGGTGCGCTACACGGGAGCGAACGCTGCTATTTTCATTACCGCAGTGACGAGCGGCGAAGGCGTCAGGATTACTGTCGATGACGAAGGGCCCGGCGTGGGCCCGGAAGCGCTCGCTCGGCTCGGCGAACCGTTTTATCGGCCCGAAACCGCCCGGACGCGCGAGACCGGCGGCGTCGGCCTCGGGCTCGCGATTGTGCGCAGCAGTGTGGCCGCGTGCGGCGGCGAGGTGCACTTTTCCAATCGCACTCCGCACGGCTTTCGTGCCGAAATTCGACTGCGCGCCGCGTAGGTTGGTGGGATTCCCCGGCGGCCGAAAACGTCGGCGTCCTTACACCACAAGCGCGATCTGGACGCCCGGACCGTGAACGCCCTCGATCAAAATGCCCTCGACATCGGCAGTCTTGGAAGGACCCGTGACCCAAATCACGTTGGTGTCCGGTCCCAATCCGGCCACCGCCTCGGGGAGGTCGGAAAAAATCCTCGCACGCTCCACCACAGCGATGTGCACCCACGGGGTGAGCGCGCCGAGCCGCCGTGAGGTCGTGGCGTCGTTGAGCACGATCGTGCCCGTCTCCGCGATCGCTCCGACGGCGCGCGTGATTCCGAACGCATAGTCGTCCACCCGTTTCCGATCATAGGTCGTCTCCACTTTAAAATCCGCCCCGAAAAACGGCGCGAGGGCCGGCCATAGCGTCGGATCGCAGTAGCCGTGCAGCCACTTGTTTTCGCGCAACCGCGCGACCAATGCGGCCGGGTCGGTGAGTGCGATCCCGTTGACCAACGCGAGCCGCTCGGCGAACACGACTAATGCATCGCGACTGCCCATCATCTGGCGCATGACCGCCAATTCCGTGGTGTAGTCAGGCATGGCCGCACGCTCGTGTAAGGGAGCGAGGGCGCCACGGACACGTGAGAGAATGGATTCGCGATCGTCGGAGGAGGACATCTTAGGTTTTCTGCGGGTGGAGGATTTTCTCGCGGCCCACGAAATAGAGGAAACCGCAGATCGCGATGAACGGGATCATCGAGAGCGCGTCGGCATGGGGCCCTTCGAAGAACGGATTGTTCGCCGTGGACCATTTGTGCAGGGCCGAGTCGAACTGATCGAGCACGCCTGCAAGAAAAGCAATAATGATGCCTGCAATCGCCCCACCCGCGATGTAGCCGGAGGCCAGTAACACGCCGGGGCTCTTGTCGCTTTCTTCCGTGAACTGCTCCGGCGTCATCGCCGCGTGCGAAGCCCGCTTGCGCATCTGCCGATCCACCAGCCAGCGCACGAGCCCGCCCGCAAAAATCGGCGACGAAGCCGACAGGGGCAGATACACGCCCACCGCAAATGCGAGGGCCGGCACAAAGGATAATTCGAGCGTCACCGCGATCATCACCCCGAGCAGCACGAGCGCCCAGGGGAGTTTTTGGTCGAGGATACCTTTGATAATATACGACATCAGCGTGGCCTTCGGAGCGTCGAACTTACGGACCGTCGAGCCATCGGGGCGAGTCGTGTGCGTACCGTTGATTCCGGGATCGACCAGCCAGACCGCCGCGCCACTCGCGTTGACGAAATATTTTCCCGCCGGACCGCCGACCTCGTCGGTCTTTTGCCAGACGAGATACGAGGCCGCGTCGTCCCGCGCCTGCGGACCGATGAGCGCCTCGCGCTTCTCCAACTTGCTGACGTCGGTCTGCAAACCGGCGGGCGCGACCTTCGCCGCGGGCACGTAGACCGTCGCGGTATCGTTCAATTTGAGGAGAATCGGACCGAGCATCAGCGCGGAGAGCAACGCCCCGGCGAGAATCGCGATCTGCTGATAGCGGGGCGTCGCACCGAGCAAGTGACCGGTCTTCAAATCCTGCGACGTCGTCCCACCCTGCGAAGCAGCGATACACACGATCGCACCCACCGACAGGGCCGTCACATAATAGCGCCCACCGGTCCACCCGACCAAAAGAAAAATGAGGCACGTGAACAGCAGGGTGGCCACGGTCATGCCGGAGATGGGATTTGAGGAAGAACCAATTTCACCCGTCAAACGCGACGAAACGGTCACAAAAATAAATCCGAACACGACGATCAGGAGCGCGCCGAGGAGATTCATATGCAGGGACGGCGCCAGCACCACCGCCGCCATGAGTACGATGATCCCTACGCCGACGAACTTCATCGAAAGATCCCGGTCCGTGCGCAGCACGACTGCTTGAACATCGCTCGACGAGCGACCGATCCCGATGTCACGCAGTCCTCCCTTCAAGCCCTGCCAAATCGTCGGCAGCGATTGAAAGAGACTGATAATCCCCCCCGCCGCGACCGCGCCGGCACCGATGTAGAGAATGTAGGCGCCACGAACCTGGTTCGGCCCCATCTCGGAGATGGGCATGGTACCCGGCGCCAGCGCACCGGGAATGTGATCACCAAAAAACTTGATCAGCGGAATCAGCAGCAGGTAACTCAACACTCCGCCCGCACACATGATTGCAGCAACGCGCGGGCCGATGATGTAGCCGACCCCGACGAGCTCGGGAGAAACCTCCGCGCCGACTGAACCACCTTTGAGCGGCGCGCCAAAGACTTTTTCGGGCACGTCTTTCCATCCCTTGAACGCGACATTGAGCGTCTTGTAGAGCAGGCCGATGGCAAAACCTGTGAAGATGACGTTCGCGCCCGGCGAGGTGCCGAGTCCGGCCGCTTCGGCAGCGCGCATTTCGGCCTGCGCCTTGGGCGAAGCCACGGCGCGGCACTCGGCCGAGGCACCGGCCTTGAGCACGGCGGCGCACGCGGTGCCCTCGGGATATTTAAGCACGCCATGCTCCTTCACGATCAGGGCACGCCGCAGCGGGATCATCATCAAAATGCCGAGCAGCCCTCCCATCAGGGCGACGATAAGCACACGCGAAAGCTCGAGGTCGAAACCGAGAATTAAAATCGCCGGCATCGTCACGCCGACCCCGAATGCAATCGACTCACCCGCCGACCCCGCCGTTTGCGTGATGTTATTCTCCAGAATCGTCGCGTCGCGCAGCCCCACCTTCGACAGCCCCCGGAACATGGCCAGCGAGATGACCGCCACCGGAATTGACGCACTCACCGTCAAACCGACTTTGAGCACGAGATAGAGCGACGAGGCGCCGAACACCATACCGAGGATCGCGCCCGTGATGACGGCCCGAGCCGTGAACTCCCGCATCACCGTCTCCGGCGCGATGAAGGGGTCGACCTTGAGGCTGCTCATGGGGATCGGAGGAGAGCGGACGTCAGTCCGCTTTTTTGGCCTCGGCGCGTGAAGGCGCAGGCGGACTGACGTTCGCCCGACCCTTGCGTGTTTTCAGCCACTTTCTAAACTCACCACCACGCCACGCCGGCAACGACCGCTTCGCCTCCCACGCCCGCAACGCCGGGATCGGCAGCAACTTCGTCGGCAGGTAGTTGATGATTTTACCACCGAAAAGCGACGCCCGCCACGCGGTCGGTTGCGAGGCCAACAAAGCCCACGCGCCCATCGGCGGCGTACCCGGGGACGGGACGTTTTCTTCTTTCGCGCGATTGCGCAGACGCAGGAGCAAATCGGGAATGGGAATATTCACCGGGCAAACCTCGTGGCACGCCCCGCACAAACTCGACGCTTTGGGCAGGTCCGCCTTTTGGGGAAATTTGTCACCCATCATCAACGGCGAGAGCACGGCGCCGACGGGGCCGGGGTAAACGCTGCGATACGCATGGCCGCTCGCCTGACGATAGACCGGACACACGTTGAGGCACGCCCCGCAACGGATGCAGCGCAAGATGTCGCGGCAATCACTCGCGAGCACCTCCGTGCGGCCGTTGTCCACGAAGATCACATGCATCTCCTCCGGGCCATCGGGCTGCGTCGGCGATTTCGGGCCGCTGATATACTCGGTGTAAACCGTCAGCTCCTGCGCCGTGCCGCTGCGCGCCAGTAAATTGAGAAAGAGCGCGAGATCGTAGTCGCGCGGCACGATTTTCTCGATGCCCACCATCGCGATGTGGCACTTGGTCGCAGCGAGACAGAAGCGCGAGTTGCCCTCGTTCGTCACGAGGACGAGACGGCCGCTCTCGGCGGAGACGAAATTAGCCCCCGTCAGGCCGACATCCGCTTCGAGATACTTGTGGCGGAGAAAATGCCGCGCGCGCCGCGTGATCGTCTGGGGATCGTCGTTGTAGGCGCCGAGGCCGTTTTCCTCAAACGACGTCGCGATCTCACGACGGTTCTTGTGGATGATCGGTTTGACGATGTGCGACGGATGGTCGCCGTCGATCTGCACGATAAATTCACCCAGGTCGGTCTCGAGTGCCTCCATCCCGTGCTTCTCCAAAAAATGCGCGAGCTCGGTCTCTTCGCTGACCATCGTTTTGGCCTTCACCATCTTCGTCGCCCCGCGGGCGCGCATGATGCCGAGCACCGCTTGGTTCGCCGCCTCGGCAGTCGCGGCCCAGTGCACGATCACGCCATTGGCCTTCAACTTCGCTTCAACCTGCGGGAGGTAGGTATCGAGATTTTCGACGACGTGCTGCTTCACTTCTCCGGCGATGCGGCGGAGGCGGTCAGGATCGGCGTACTCGTCAAAGAGCAGTTTGGTGCGCTTCTCGTGCCCTTTTTTCGAACCGTCATACACCGCCGCACGGGTGTCGGCTTTGAGCTCGGCGGCAAACTGATCGATTTGCTGGAATCTCATAGGAGGTCTAAATCAGTTTCCCGTTCTTGAGCGCGTCGCGGAGCACCTGCGCGAGATGCCGTGTCTTGATCGGCTTGCCCTCTTCTTTCGCGAGACCGCCGAGGTGCATCATACAACTCATATCACCCGAGACCAGCACGTCGGGCTTCACCGCGCGGATGTGATCGAGCTTCAACGCACCCATGCTCGCCGAGATATTGGGAAACGACACGGAGAACGTACCACCGAAACCGCAGCACTGCTCACCCTCGCCAAATTCCACGATCTTCAATCCGGCAACCGAACCAAGCAGCGTTGACGCCGCCGAACTGCTGTTCGTCCCGCGTGAGTGACACGAGCGGTGAAAGGCCACCGTCGCCTCGAAGCGCCCCGGCCACGTCTTCACGCCGAGCCCGTTGACAAGAAAATCGCCCAGCTCCCACGTGCGCCGGCCGAGTGCCTCGACTTCGCCGAGGTCAGCTTCGTTCTCAAACTCCAGCACCGTGCCATGAAACATCATCGCCGCGCACGAGCCGGAGGGCACGACGACGGGCTCTTCGCCCGCAAAGGTTTTCACCGTATGGCGCACCACCTTGCGCGAGGCAGTCCAGTCGCCACCGTTGAAGGCCGGTTGCCCACAGCACGTCTGCCCTTCGGGAAACACGACCTCGACTCCGAGGTATTCGAGCACCTGCACCGTGGCCGCGGCGACGTCGTCGTAGAAGGCATCGCACAGGCACGTAGCCATGAGTTGCACACGCTTGCCGGTAATGGGTTTTCGCTCGGTGTTGAGCATAAGGAGGGAAAAACGTGTGACGCGTTCCGCTGCTTGCAACCGCAAATCCCGCGGCGGCGTGGTGGAAGTGCGACAAATTTTTGCACGCAAACGCCCGCGATTTTTCCGTGACCGCGCGGCCCCGGTGCTTTTCCTTCGTCCCGCCTATGCCTTCCACCCTTTATTCCGCCGCAGTCGATTTCGGCGCCACGAGCGGCCGCGTCATCCTTGGCTCCTGGTCGAAAAACCGCCTCACCCTCACCGAGGTCCACCGGTTTCCGAACGCGTTCCGCACACTCGATGGCCACGATTACTGGGATGTCGGCACCCTCTGGCACGAAGCCCAGACCGGCCTGCGGGCTGCCGTCGCCGCCCTCCCGCGCGGCGCCAAACTCGCGTCGGTCGGCGTCGATGCTTGGGGCGTGGACTTTGCGCTCGTCAACGATGCGGGCCGCCTCGTCTTCCCCATCCACGCCTATCGCGACGCCCGCACGCAGCCCGGCCTCCAGCGCCTCGCCAACACCCGCGCCGCCCTCGAACGCATCTACGCCGCCACGGGTATCCCGAACGTTTTCTATAACTCCTCGCTGCAACTCGAGGAGACCGTCGCGTCCTGCCCCGCCCTCACCGATCTCGCCACACGCTGCCTCTTTCTACCCGACTACTTCAATTTCCTCCTCTCGGGTCGGATGGAAAACGAGCTGACGATTGCGAGCACGAGCCAGCTCCTCGACGTCCATTCCACCGACTGGTCGGGCGCCGCACTGAAACATTTCCGTCTGCCGCCCCAATGGTTCTCCAAGCCGATTCTCTCCGGCACGCGCCTCGGCAAAGTGAAAAACTTTCCTGAGCTCGCCGGCGTTCAGGTCATCGCCGTTCCCGGCCACGATACCGCCGCGGCCTACGACGCGATGCCCGCCTCGCCCGACGGCACCGATCTTTTCATCAGCTCCGGCACGTGGTCGCTCGTGGGTTTCGAAAGCGACGCCCCCGTCCTCGGCGCTGATGCGCTGGCCGCCCGCATCTCCAACGAACGCATCGGCGACGGCCGTTATCGCCCGCTCACGAATGTCATCGGGCTTTGGTTACTCGAGGGGACGATGAAAAATTTCGCGACGCGCCCGACCAACGACACCGCGTGGGCCGCCCTCATCTCCGCCGCGGAAAAACTCCCCGCCCCCGCTGCGCTGCTCGACGTGCTCGACCCCGCGTTCACGAATCCGATCTCGATGAAAGCCGCGATCGACGCTCAGTTGAAAAAGCGAAAACTCCCCGTGCCGAAAAATCTCGCCGGCTACACGCGCCTGATCTGCGACTCGCTCGGTCGCGGCCACGCCGAGGCGCTGCGCGCGTTCGAAAAAATGGCCGGCAAGAAATTCAAACGCATTCTCATCGTCGGCGGCGGCTCAAAAAATCGCCTCCTCTGTCAGGCCACCGCCAACGAGGCGGGCCTCCCCGTCGTGAGCTTTGCCCTCGAAGGCACGGCCGTCGGTAACCTCGCGAGCCAGGTGATCGCCCTCGGCGGCGTCAAAGACCTCGCCACCTTCCGTCGGCATCTCGGCAAGGGACTCGCGCAAACAATTTACGCACCGCGGTAAATCGCAACCGCCTCGCTCCAGCGTTACGGCTGGCGGTGGAGCCGCCGGGAAACGCCCGCGTTCATCCGCAACCGTGCGCCCCATCCGGGCCCGCGTTCTTCAGTGCGGATGCGCCAGCAAATGCTGCCGCAACAAATCTTTTCCGTAGTCGTTCCCATTCGGCGTCCGCACGACGACGTGGATGTGGTCGCGGATCGGCTGCTGCGGATTTTTTTGCAGATGCCGCGTATTGGCCGGTAGCTGGTGGTCAAATTCGATCAACACCACGGGGCTGTGTATCCGGTAATAGTAGACGCTGTCGTCAGCCGTGCCGCCGACCCACGCGAAACTCGTCTGCTCAAGGTGCGCCCGCACCTCCGCCATCTTTACCTGCGCGTGCCCGCCATCCATATTGTCAACGAATAGCTCGACGAGGGCCAGCAGCTCCTTGCGCTGCGCGGCGTTGAGGTTTGCCCCCAGCACACCCGTGCGCGGCACGACGGCATTGTCCTTAAAGCCCTCGGCGTAGTTGTTGTTACCCGGCTTGTTGGCGTCGAGGATCGCCTGCTTCCGCTGCCCCTCGTCGAGGGAGCGCACCATCGCGAGCCCGCGACTCTGCTCTTCCTGCAAAATCGCGATGCCCTGATATTTTCCCGCACGCGCGATCACGGGTTCCGAACCCACGAACACCGGCGACATCACGACTTGGTCGCCCAGCACAAAATAATTAATGATCAAATGATGCCCGTCGATCTGCCAACCCCAAGGCTTGGTCGCCGAGGGCTCGCCCATCACCGTAATGTGATAGAGCCACTCGCCGTATTCGGTGAAGTTGTTGTTGTTAAGTTCACCGAGGGTGTGGTTCAGCTTCATGATGTCTTGCGACAGCTTCAGCCCCTTCGCGCTGAGCGACGCACGCAACAGTCCGAACGCCGCGGCGCGCTGCGCCTCCGACATTTCCAGAAAACTCACGCCCTGCCGCACGTAGCGGTGCACGTTCATCCATTTCCGCCACTCGCTATCGTCGACCGGAAACGTGGTCTTCGCCCGCTGCTCGGGCGTGAGCGCGGCAAGAAACGCGACCGCGGCTTTTTTCACCGGCTCCGTCGTCACGCCGGTCGCACGAATGTGAAACAAGCCCGGCTGAGCTTTGCCATCGGTCGTGATGCCGACAAACGGTGCCGACAGCGCCGCCGCTTCCCGATTCACCGGACTGCCACCCGCGGCGGGCGGGGGTTGCGCGGACAATGAACCGAGCACGCACGAAAACAAAGCAGCTAAGGCAGGGGTGTGTTTCATTAGGGTGATCATCTAGATATACGTAGTTTATATTTCCGCTCAGTCGCGGTCGCGGTCGCCGTGCGACGCAAAATAGTCTTAGCTTCAGGGCCGATAAGCCGGATTCTGTTCTGCGCCTTGCGGCGCTTCGGCGATCATTTCTCTCGGGTCCGCCTTGCGACGAACCAGTCCTCCTTCGCTCCTGCGCTTGCGCGCACTCACGTCGGATGATGCAGCATACCCGTGACTAAAGGACGGGCCGCCCAGTCACCTATTTTGCCTTGCACCGGAAGGGGTTTGTCGTGCCGCCGACGTCGCCGTCGGCGCGGTGGGCTCTTACCCCACCTTTTCACCCTTACCGCGCAGTTGCCCGCGCGGCGGTATATTCTCTGTGACACTTTCCGTCGACGCGCTTTGAAACGCGCCTCCTGTGCTCGCCGTGAAGCTGGCACAGCATCCTGCCCTATGGTGTCCGGACTTTCCTCTCCATGTATAAAACGGGCGCGGCATTACCCGCACCTTGGGATCAAAGAACACGGAGCGACCGCCAGGCCCCAAAGCTAAGGCCGCGAAACTGAGCCCCCCTCACCGAGCAGCGCAAGCCCAAGGATTTAGTCGCACACGCGTCAACCGACAGCAGTGCCGCCGCCAGCACACTCCGTCTACTCCCAGTAAACAATCCGTCCGCACTGATCGCATGTGGGCAAGACCACGAGTGGGTCAGTGCCTTTGCCGCGCGCGGCGGAAATCACGTCGCCCGATACCTTCAGGTGGCAGCCACCGCACTTGTCGAGACTCACGAGGGGCACGACCACCGGCATCTGCCGCGCCGCGATGCGATCATAGACCCGCAAATTCCGCTCGCCCACCGGTCCGCGCGCCGTCGCCACCTCGACGCGCGCACCCTTGAGTTCGTCCGCCACATTCACATCCCGCTCACGCAAGATTTTGATGCGCGTTTCGTGCCCGGAAATATTCCCTTTCAACACCGCCTCGGCCGCCACGAATCGCTTCTTCGCCTCGTCGATCAAATACATGATCTCGAGTTCCTGCCCCTCAAACTCCCCGATCGCCTTCTCCGTCGTCTCGATTTCGTGCCCGAGGGCCTGATATTCGTCGTTTTTCTTCACCATCGACTGCTGGGTCCGGTATTTGGCCAACTTCCCTTCGGCCGACCCGATTTCGTTCTCGAGCGCCTTCTTTTTCACTTCCAGCTCCCGCAATTCCTGTTTCGCAGCCTCAATCGAGGCCTTTTCCGCGGCAATCTTGGCTTCCACCGCGGCGATATCACGGGGCACGCCCTTCAGTTGCCCCTCCAATGCTAGCCTTTTTACATCGCGATCTTGGAGGATGAGGAGGCTTTCAATAGCAGGGCTGGGCATTTAACCGGCGAGCTTGCCGCTACCCCCACCCCGGTCAAACGAAACTCGCGCTTTAAACGCACAGGAGGGCCGTTTCCCGCGTGTTTTTTTCCCAAAAAAACCCTCGCGTCCCCGGTGGATTCACGAGAGTTTTTTCCTTTCATTTTTTACCTTCCCACCACTTTTCATGGCCGATCAATCCGACTCAGAACGCAACGTGATCAACCAGGCCGGCGCCGACGCCTACGACGCCTCCAAACTCGGTAAACTCGAGGGTCTCGAGGCCGTCCGCAAGAAGCCCGGTATGTATATCGGCGGCACAGATGAGCGCGCCCTCCACCACTGCGTATCCGAGGTCCTCGACAACTCCGTCGACGAACATCTCGCCAACTTCTGCTCCAAGATTGTCGTCAATATCCATGTCGACGGCTCCATCAGCATCCGCGACAACGGCCGCGGCATCCCCGTCGATATCCACCCCCAATACGGCGTCCCCGGCGTCGAGATGGTGCTCACCACCCTTCACTCCGGCGGCAAATACGGCCAGGGCGGCTACAAATTCTCCGGCGGCACCCACGGCGTCGGCGCCAAGTGCGTCAACGCCGTCTCCGAATGGTTCGAGGTCGAGGTCTCCCGCGGCGGCTCCGTCCACCACATGAAGTTCGAGCGCGGCAAGACGGTGAAAAAACTCGAGGTGATCGGCAAAGCCAGCGGCACCGGTACCTACATCAGCTTCAAACCCGACTCCGAGATTTTCAAAGAGACCACCGTCTTCGTCGCCGGCCGCATCGGCCAGCGCCTCCGTGAGCTCGCCTTCCTCAACTCGGGCCTCGAGATCATTTTCACTGACGAGCGCCCGGCTGAAACCAAGCCCGAACGCTATTTCTACAAAGACGGCGTCGAGGAATTCGTTAAGCAGATCAACCAGGGCAAGACCCCCCTGCACCCCAAACCCATCCGGTTCGTCAAGGAAACGAAGCTCCTGCTCGACGACAAACCCGCCGAGATCCACTGCGAGGTCGTCCTCCAATACAACGACACCTACAACGATCAGGTGATGTGTTACACCAACACGATTCACAACCCCGATGGCGGTACGCATCTCTCCGGTTTCCGCAGCGCCCTCACCCGCGCCATCAACCAATTCGCCAAGGGCAACAATCTCCTCAAAGAAAAAGATCCGCAGATCACCGGCGACGACGTCCGCGAAGGCCTCGCCGCCGTCATCTCGATCAAACACAGCGACCCGAAGTTCGAATCCCAGACCAAGGTCAAACTCCTCTCGCCCGAAGTGGAAAGCGTCGTCGGTTCCGTGACCTACGAGGGCCTGATGCAGTATTTCGAGACCAACCTTTCGATCGCGAAAAAGATCGTCGATAAAGCCCTCAACGGCGCCCGCGCCCGCGAAGCCGCTCGCAAGGCCCGCGAGACCGTCCGCAAGGGCGCCCTTCATGGCGGTGGCCTCCCCGGCAAACTTGCCGACTGCTCCGAGCGCGATCCCGCACTCACCGAACTCTACATCGTCGAGGGCGACTCCGCCGGCGGCTCCGCCAAACAGGGCCGCGACCGCCGCTTCCAGGCGATCCTCCCGCTGCGCGGCAAACTCATCAACACCGAGAAGGCCCGCCTCGACAAGGTCCTCGCCAACGAGGAAATCCGGACCCTCATCACCGCGTGCGGCACCGGCATCGGCGAGGGCGACGAAGCCGTCGGCGGCTTCAACGCCGCCAAGGCCCGCTATCACAAGATCATCATCATGACGGACGCCGACGTGGACGGCTCCCATATCCGCACCCTTCTGCTCACGTTCCTCTATCGCCAGATGAAGGGTCTCATCGAGCGCGGCTACGTCTACATCGCCCAGCCGCCTCTCTATAGGATCAAGCGCAAGAAACGTGAGCAATACGTCGACAACGACGACCAGCTCAACCGCATTCTCCTCGAACTCGGCTCCGAAGACATCGTCCTCACCCGCCTTACCGACGGACACATCTTCGCTCCCGCTCAAATCGAGACCATCGTCGAAAACCTCGCGCTCCTCGATAAATTCGGCAGCGGCGTCACCCGCTACGGCGCCTCGCTCCCCGAGTATCTCGACACCCAGGACCCCGTCACCCGCGCCCTCCCGCGCTACGTCGCCCGCATCCGCGAGGGCAACAAGGAGAGCCACGAATTCCTCCGCGACGAACACGGCCGCGCCGATTTCCTCACCGCCCACCGACTCAACGCAGACCTCACCGACCAAATTGAGCCCGCCTCCGTCGACGGAGCCAGCCAGGTCGCTGGCGCTACGCCTGCTCCGGCAGAGAAAAAATCCTACGCCGCCCAAAAACGCGTCACGATCCACGAAATCTTCGAGAGCACCGAAATGACGAAGCTCCTCGTGATCCTCGCCAAGACCGGCCTCGACATCGCCACCGTCACGCCGACCGCCACCGCGCGATACACCGTCACCGAAAACCTCGGCACGAAGAACGAGACCAAAACCGAGCTCTTCGGCCCCCTCGAAATCGTCACCCACATCCGCACAAACGGGCGTAAGGGTCTCCACATCCAGCGCTACAAAGGTCTCGGCGAAATGAATCCGAAACAGCTCTTCGAAACGACGATGGATCCGGACAAACGCCGTCTCCTCAAAGTCTCCATCGACGACGCTGCCAAATCCGACGCCCTCTTCACGCTCTTGATGGGCGACGAGGTCCCGCCCCGCCGCCAGTTCATCGAAGACAACGCCCTCAACGTGCAGTTCCTGGACGTATGATCGCCGGAAGAAGCGAGTAGTGGGTCGCGAGTAGCGAGCATGGCCGACAAATCACAATCATTCCGAGACGTAGTCGTGTGGCAGAAAGCGCATGCGTTCACGCTCGCGCTCTATCGCATCACTGAGCCGTTCCCCAAACACGAACTGTTCGCACTCACGTCTCAACTCCGCCGAGCGGCCTCCAGCATCCCGTCAAATTTCGTCGAAGGATTCCGCAAACGCACCAAGCCGGACAAACTCAAATTCTACAACATCGCCCAAGGCTCAGCTGACGAATGTCTCTACCAACTCATTCTCGCCCACGACCTGCGCTATGCCGACACCAGCGCCCTCCAGGCTGACCTCGAAGAAGTCTCCCGCCTCCTCCAAGGCTACATCAACGGCCTAGAGCGCAACGACACCTAAGACAGCACCCTGCTCCGCGCCACGCCCAAGCTACCCGCTACTCACTACCCGCTACTCGCTACTCTTCCAATCCGTGTATACCGCCAACGAAAAACTCACCTCGGCCAATATCACCGACATCATGCAGTCGGCCTACATCGAGTACTCGATGTCCGTCATCATCTCCCGCGCCCTCCCCGACGCCCGCGATGGCCTGAAGCCCGTCCAACGCCGCATCCTCTACGCCATGCTCCGCGAGGGTCTCCTGCACAACCGCGCCCACACCAAGTGCGCCGGCGTCGTCGGCGAGGTGCTCAAGAACTACCACCCCCACGGTGACTCCTCTGTTTACGACACCCTCGTCCGCCTCGCCCAGCCGTGGGTCGTGCGCTACCCCCTCATCGACCCCCAGGGCAACTTCGGCTCCGTGGACGGTGATCCACCCGCCGCCTACCGTTACACCGAGGCGCGCCTCACCGCCCTCGCCGAGGAACTCCTCAAAGATATCGAAGAGGACACCGTCGATTTCGTCCCCAACTACAACGAGACCACCACCGAGCCCACCGTCCTCCCCTGCGCCTTGCCGCACCTCCTGCTCAACGGCTCCACCGGTATCGCCGTCGGCATGACGACGAATATCCCGCCGCATAACCTCGACGAGATCTTCGACGCCACCTTCGCCATCATCGACAACCCTCGCGTCTCCGTCGACGACCTCTGCGAAATCGTCCGCGGCCCCGACTTTCCGACCGGCGGCATCATCTCCGGCCGCGAGGGCATTCTCAGTTATCTGAAAACCGGCAAGGGTATCGTCCGCACCCGTGGCAAGGCCCACACCGAGGAGCTCAAGGGCGGTATGGAGCAGATCGTCATCACGGAAATTCCGTATAACGTAAACCGCAATACCCTCGTCCTGCGCATCGCCGAACTCGTCGGCGAAAAAGAAATCGATGGCATCCGCGACCTGCGCGACGAATCCGACGAAAACACCCGCATCGTCATCGAACTCAAACGCGGCGAGCAGGCGAAGGTCGTCATCAACCAGCTCTTCCAAAAAACCGCCCTCGAATCCTCCTTCGGCGTCACGCTCCTGGCCCTCGACAAGAAGCGCCCGAAGCAGATGAACATTAAGGAACTCCTCGAGTGCTACATCGAGCACCGCCGCGACGTGGTCACGCGCCGCACCAAGTTCCGACTCAAAGAAGCCGAAGACCGCGCCCACATCCTCGAAGGCTACATCATCGCCCTCGATAACCTCGACGACTTCGTCAAAATCATCCGCGCCTCCTCCAACAAAGAAGAGGCCAAGCAACGCCTCATGGCGAAGTATCCGCTCTCGGATCGCCAGACCGACGCCATTCTCGAACTCCGTCTCTACCAGCTCACCGGCCTCGAGCGCGGCAAAATCGAAGCCGAATACCTCGAGCTGATGAAGGTCATCGAGGAACTCCGCGCCATCCTCGAGTCCGACACGATCTTGATGGCTCTCATCCGCAAGGAACTCGGCGAGATGAAGGCGAAATACACGACGCCCCGTCGCACCGAAATCATCGGTTCCGCCAGCGAATTCCGCATGGAGGACGTCATCCCGAACGAGGGCTGCGTCATCACCGTCTCCCACCTCGCATTCATCAAGCGCACCCCGGTGGCCGACTACCGCTCGCAAAAACGCGGCGGCAAGGGCGTGATCGGCGCCGAGACCTACGACGAGGATTTTGTGGAGAGCCTCTTCACCGCATCGACACACGATTACATCCTCTTCCTCACGAGCATCGGCCAGTGCCATGCCAAGAAGGTTTACGATATCCCCGAGGGCACCCGCACCTCCAAAGGCAAATCCGTCGCCAGCTTCCTCCGTCTCGCCGAGGGTGAAAAGATCGCCGCGATGATCTGCGTCAAGGATTTCGCCGAAGACCGCTTCCTCGTCATGGCCACGAGGGCCGGCGTCATCAAAAAGAGTTCCCTCGCCGATTACGCCACCTGCACCCGCGACGGCGGCCTCATCGGCATCAACCTCGCCGAAAACGACACCGTCATCGGCGCCGTGCTCACCACCGGTAACGACGAACTCATCCTCGTCTCCCATCAGGGCCTCGCCGTCCGCTTCCGCGAGCGCGACCCCGAGACCGGCGAAGACCTCTTCCGGGCCCTCAGCCGCAATACCGGCGGCGTCACCGGCATGCGCTTCAAACTCGAGAGCGACTACCTCGACGTCATCGAAGTCGTCGACCACAACGCGAAGTTCCTCGTCGCGAGCGAAGCCGGCCTCGGCGTCCGCACCCGCTTCGAAGATTATCGTCTGATCAACCGCGGCGGCAGCGGCGTCTGGGCGATCGATCTCCCCGAAGACGGCTCGATCAAACTCGCCGGTGCCCTCAGCGTGAAGGACACCGATGAAATCATGCTGCTCACGGCCAAGGGCCAGAGCGTGCGTTGCCCAGTCAACACCATCCGCGAGGTCCACCGCGGCGGCAAAGGCGTGAAGCTCCTCACCCTCGCGGCCGGGGACAAACTCCTCAGCGTCGCCCGCATCGTCGAAAGCGCCGAAGAGCAGGAAGCCACCGCGCAGGGCGATGACGACAAGACTCCGGACGCACCGCCCACCTCGTAGTCACTATTCCACGACAGCTTCGTCCCCCGCCGGCACCGTCCTCACCCGAGGACGGTGCCTTTTTTCATCAGGTCCGTAGCCCTCTGCCCGGGGCCAACCGCCGCACCAGCCCACGTCACGCCAACGTTCGTTGATTTCTGCACGTTGCCGGAACGTGCTCCGGGCGTCCCACCGGTGGTTTTGAATCTATTGACCAACGGCCGCTACTTCGCCCCGAGCGGCAATACTTTCACCCGTATCGCCACACCCTCGATCGTCATCCAGAAGCCGCCCAACGCAGCCGGCGTGATCTTCACCTGCGGACTCGGCAGCGCCGGCGTGCTATAATTTCCGCCGTTCGCTATTTGCCACCGCTGCCCGTTTTCGAGCGTGAGCACCGCGCGTCCGTCCCAACCGGTAAAATTTCCCGCGATCCGGCTCTCGACCGTCGCGTATGCGATCTCCGTACCCGGCGCCAGCAACACCTTGGCCCGCGCCAGCAGCCCCCCTTCCGTTTTTTCTCACCGCCAGCCTCGCTCTGCGCCCGAGCGACGCTCGCCCCCTCCGCTCGCCTCGCTTCGGCGAAGACCCGCGCCGCCTCCGCCGCCTCCGCGTCGCGCCGGGCCGCGGCCAATGCCCCGCTCTGGTAGTCCCGCACTCATCCATCGAGCCGCGCCAACTCCTCCGTCGACAGCTTACCCAACCCCGCCGCGGAAAAATCCGCCTTCGCCACCGCCTTGGTAAAGACCTCTTCCGCCGCGCTCCCGACCGCCACCAGCGCCACCCACACGATTCCCAGTGCGACCCGTTTTTTCATCCTCGCCACTCAGCTCGCCAACCCGCCCC
>CAMCHO010000078.1 GCA_945874455.1 Opitutus sp. GAS368
CCGCGGGGTGACTTCAGCCCGCTAGTATTTCCCGGCTACCGGGCCGACTTACGGAGGAGTCTCCGCCATCGGCAAAAGGCATTAGGTCCGGAGCTGATGCCGCGACGAAACGCGAATTTCGAGCGGTCTCGACGTCCCCCTATTTGGGCGCAGAACCGTGCCTCATATGCGAATGCCGGAGCCGACCAGCTGGCCACGCGCATCCGAAAAGGGCGAGAATCCCGCAGCGCGCCACTCTGGATCCATTTTTCTTTGTTGGGTGCCCCTTCGCTCCCATTTCGCCGCTTCGAGGACATACTCACCCAAAGCCCGAATGATCATCGGGTGATCGAGCCCTTGATCGGTGCATGCGTATTTTGGCCATGGTGGACCGAGCTCGTCGAAGAAAACCCGTCCGTCATCGGGCGACTGGTAGAAGAAAACGTCGGCGTTGCAGACCGGACAACGCGCGTTCGGATTCATATAAGTGGTTTGGACGCGATAGGACGAATGCATCCTAGTCTTCGAAGGAATTGACGGGGAACTTGAGCGTTCGCTTTCTCCGCTACTCCCCGGGCAACTCCAGGCCCCACCGCGATGGATAGGTCGCGTTTGTCCATCAATCACGCGGAACGCAATCTCTCCGCCGCATTGGTCGCATGTGGGCATTCGAATTGGGCCAAAGGAACAGCCGCGGGCGCTATGGGTGCAAACGTATGTTGTCGATCTAGGCGCCATCGACGTCACGGCGATTCCACGCGTGGAAAAATGAAACAGTTCGGACACA
Source organism: Opitutus sp. GAS368 (assembly GCA_945874455.1). Lineage (GTDB taxonomy): Bacteria > Verrucomicrobiota > Verrucomicrobiia > Opitutales > Opitutaceae > GAS368. Next base: position 767 of record CAMCHO010000078.1, read on the forward strand.
CCCAATCGTCGTTGCTGTGGGCGGGTGCCTCACTCCCCCGACTATGGGTGGCCCTCACTTCCTTCCGCTCTCTGGTTCTGGGCCTCGCGCCTCGGCCTCGCTACGGGTCACCTCAGTATCGTGGTCCGTTGGTCCGCCATCCTACCGTCCGGGCTTCCGTATCACTCCAGTGGGCTCCCGCCGCTCCAGCGGGTTCCACTCGAGTCCCGTCGCCTCACTCGCAACGCACTCGCTTGGCTCACGCTCCCCTCCCCCTAGTCGCACCACCCCCAACGCCCGCACTCGCTTCGCTCGCTTGGCGACTCGCTCCCGCGTCTTCGCCGCCCGCAACGTCAACGCTCCCCCTGTCCGTCTTCACCCGCTCCCGTTGGTCGCTCGCCTCAACGCCATCGCTCGCTCGGCGAGCCACGCTAACGCGCTCCGTCGCCACGTCCTCGATAATTCGCCCGCAGACGGTGCCGCTCGGCCTCCCTCCATTTCGCTCCGCGCTCCCGTTCCACCTGCGGTGCGCCGACTCCGCCCAGTCGGGGGCCGCAACGCCCTCCGCCCCTGACGTCACGGCTCTCGCCGAGCCGAGAACCGCGCCGTCTCGCTGCGCGAACGGGGCTACGGTCGTCGCGGCTGATCCCCGACCCGGCGTCACCGCCGCCCCTCCGGCTCCACGTCCACACTCCGCTCCATTCCGGTCGTTCGACCGCCACCGACTGCTCGTCTGTCCGGCTCCCCCGGTCCGTGCTCAATAAATCCAGTTTCACTATCAGAAACGGGCCGGTGGCCCCTCGCTGCGCGGACGCGCGACCGGCGGGGTAAATCTCCGGGGCCGGCCGCGGATTACGTCAATTCTCGACAAGCTGCTTTTCGCACCTCCTCTTCCTGGCGCCCGCCCCCACCCCAACCGCCAACGATCGTAGCGCGCCGCCTCCGTGAATACTTACCCTCCCCTGCTCAATCGCTTCGCGAATCCATTAATCAAGTACGCCGGAGCATTGCTCCGTCTCGGCCGTCTGCGTCCCATGGGCGGGTTGCTGGCGCTGGCTCTCTTCGCCCTGCGAGCCATCGCGGCGGAGGGCGGCACCCTCACCGGGACGGTCAACAATCGCGCCACTGGAGATCTCCTGGAGGGCGCCCGCGTCGCTGTACCGCAGCTCGGTGTCAGTGCTCTCACCGACAACACGGGTCGCTTCGTGCTGACCGATTTGCCGGCGGGCACGCACGACGTGGTCGCCTCCTATGTCGGCCTTGATGCGGTGCACAGCAAGGTCGGGATTACCCCCGGCCGCCGCGCTATTCGCGATTTCGATCTTACAACTGATATCTACAAACTGGATGCATTTAAGGTTACCGGCGAACTCGAGGGCGGCGCCGCCGCGATTACCGCGCAACGCAATGCCGATAACGTCAAGAACGTGGTCGCGATGGACCAGTTCGGCAACTTGCCCAATCTCAACGCCGCCGAGGTCGCGGCGCGCCTGCCCGGCGTCGTCGGGTTTCTCGATGTGGCCGACACCGTCAACGGCTTCACTATCCGCGGGATGGATCGCGGGCTCAATTCCGTGACGATGGACGGCGCGACACTCACGGGCCAAGGGGCAATGGGTCGCGCCTCGACCGTGAATAACATCACGGGCACGATGTTCGAGCAGGTGGAGCTGACCAAGGGGCACACACCGGACAAGGGCGCCGACTCGCTGGGCGGCACGGTCAACTTCAAAAGCCGGTCGCCCCTGCGTATGAAGGAAAGACGCCGCGTCAGCTACAGTCTCTCCGGCCGGCTCGCGCCGGCATTCACGCGGCAGATTCCGCTGCGCGAGGCGCACCGATTCCATCCGATCGCCAATCTCGGTTACCAAGAGGTTTTCGATGCGTTCGGGGGTGAGCGGAATCTCGGCGTGGCCGTCAACCTGTTCTACAGCGAGACCGCCCTCGGCTGGTTCACGAGCACACGCGACTTTCAGAACACCACCAGCCAGCCGGCCTATCTGTGGGACTACCGCACGGCCGACGCCTACATCCCGCGGCATCAGCAGAGCATTAACGTGAAGGTCGACTACCGGCTGTCCCCGGCGACCAAGCTCACGTTCCTTGCGCTGGCGGTCGACCACCGGGAGCTTTCGAAACGCACGTTCCTGACTCGGGCGTTCACCACGCAGGCGGTCGGCACCACCGGTACCGCGGGTATCCTGCCAGCTTATACGGACCGCATCACGCAGGTCCGCGCCGCAGCGGGCTCGACAATCGACGTGACCGCGACAGGCCCGAACATCTTCACGAACCGCATGCGTCGGATCGATCTCGGCGCGGAGCACGACTTCGGCCGGCTCCAGCTCGACACCAACGCCCGCCATACGCAGACGCACATTCACCTGGGCCAGAGCGGCGAGGCCGGCGTGCTGATCAACCGGATCACCAACATCGGGTGGACGCTCGATCGTACTCACTCCGATCTTTTCCCGCGCTTCATCCAGACCGCCGGCCCGGACTTCACCAATCCCGCGAACTATCGCCCAGCGCCCAACGGACTGGCCAACTCCCTGACCGACACCGATCAGGATGTGAACGAGTTTGGTGGCAACGCCCGCTACACGCTGCCCGTTGCGATTCCCGTCTATCTCAAGGCCGGCGTGCTTCGCCGCGAACAGCACGTGCAGGAGGGCGCCAACAGCCGCCGCTGGAACTACACCGGCACCACCGCGCTGCCGGCCGATCCCTCGATCGTGATGTTCGATCAGGTGAAGACCGGTCGCCGTATCCCGCAGTGGGACGCGGCACCGCTCATCCACGCCCGCGAACCCGTCAACCCCGCGCTCTGGCGGGAGGACGTCTTTTTCCGCGAGCAGACTCGCTATACCGGCACGGACGCGGTGGCGGAGGACATCACGGCCGGCTACCTCATGGCGCAGGGCCGTCTCGGCCGGACCGGCCTCCTCGGCGGGGTCCGCACGGAAAAAACCGCTACCTCGAGCTGGGGCTGGGTGCGGGCCCGTCGCGTCAGCACCGCCGCGCAGCAGACGGCCGACCCCATTGGTTCCGCGCAGCGGGACTATGCCGACACGTTTCGCGAGACCGGCGGTTCCTACACGAAGTCGTTTCCCAGCGTTCACGTGACGCAGGACGTGACGCCCAACGTCCGCGGGCGCCTGAGTTGGTCAACGAGCTTCGGCCGCCCAGCGTTGACCAACGTCGTGCCGAACGAAACGGTCAACGAAGCCAACCAGACCCTCGCGATCAACAATCCGAGCCTGCTGCCGCAGACCGCCGCCAACTGGGATGCCACGCTCGACTATTATTTCGAACCGGTGGGCAACGTGTCAGTCGGGTGGTTTCACAAGACGATCAAGGACTACATCGTCAGCGGCGTGCTCTCGGGCACCGTCGCGACCGGGGCCGATAACGGCTACAACGGAGAATACGGCGGGTTCACCGTTCTCCGCGCGGCCAACGCCGGCACCGCGATCGTGCAGGGCTGGGAGTTCAGCTATCAGCAGCAATACACCTTTTTACCCGGGCTGCTGAAGGGCCTGAGTGCGCTCGCCAACTTCACTGTGCTCAACACCCACGGCGATTTCGGCGGCACGGCGAAGCTGACGACCGGACAAGTCGCCGGGTTCATTCCGCGCAGCGGAAACGCGAGCGTATCGTGGCGCTACCGCAGTTTCAGCACGCGCCTGCTCGTGAACTACGTCAGCACCTATATCACGAGTTATTCCGCGGCCAGCCAGGGACGGAACTTGTATCGTTTTTCCCGTACAGTGATGAACGTCGGTTTTGCGTATCAGTTGCGCCCGTCGCTATCGCTTTCCGCTGACATTAATAACCTGACCAACTCACCCCAGGCCTTCTACCGCGGGATTCCCGATCAGATGCAGAGCACGATCATTCAGGGCACCACGATCACGATGGGCGTCAGCGGAAGGTTTTAAGGCCGGCCCTAAAAAATCCGTGCGCTCGTCAGACGGAGGAGACCTCGTCGTCACCTTCGATGCCATGTGGAGCGCCGGCTAAAACCCTCCCCTGCAAATCAAGTTTTCGACGAGCCCACCGGGGCAACGAAGGTTCCAACCGCACCCTCACGGGGTAAATCATCCACGGCCCCACCGATCGTGACCTCGCCGCAACGCCAACCGCCGAGACCGCCCGGCTCGCCGCCGCAGCAGCGGCGTGAAATCGCTCGCTCCCCGCCGATAACGGCGACACCTCTCACGGCCCAACCCGGCCCGGTGTGTCGCCGCCTTAGCGACCTGTCACCGTGCCTCTCCGCACACGCTCCCGCAGCCAAATTTCCCCCGACCCAATGAAAACTCCCCGCAGCCTCGTCTTGTCAGTCGCGTTCTTTGCCCTTTCACCCCTCGAACCTAGCCAAGCGCAGACCGCACCGACTTCTCCCGCGAAGGCGCCGGTGTCGGAAGAAGTGATCGAACTCTCCCCGTTCATCACGAACTCAGCTTCCGAACAGGGCTATGTCGCGACGAGTTCGCTCGCCGGCAGCCGCGTCAACACGCCCCTCAAGGACATCGCCGCCCAGATCGATGTCATGACGCTTGAGTTCATCAACGACATCGGCGCGACAACCATCGAGGAATCCGTGGCGTTCAGCACAAACAACAATAACATCACCGATCAGAATACCGGGCCGAATGGTGGCATCACGACGACGCGCGCGAGCGGCCGCGCCCGCGGCTTCGATGCCATCACCACGTCCGCCGATTTTTACGCCACAAATTTCCCCAGCGAACTCTACAACGTCGAGCGCATCACCCTCGCCAACGGTCCGCAGTCGATTCTCTTCGGCCTGGGCAACGCCGGTGGCGCCATCGATACCTCCACCAAGCGCGCCCTCATGCGCAGCGCCAACGAAGTCAGCCTCCGCGGTGACAACAACGGCTCCTTTCGCTCTACGCTCGACGTCAACCGTGTGCTCCTTCCGCAGAAACTCGCCTTTCGCTTCGCCGCCGTCCGCAACGAAGGTAAGAGCAGCGTCGAGGATGCCTTCAACCGCCAGTCGCGCGCGTTTGGCGCCCTGACATGGAAGCTCGCCCCGCAGTCGACGCTCCGCCTCAGCGCGGAAAAAATCGACCAGCGCGCCTCCAACGCCAGCAACTACCTCGCGCAAGATTTCGTGAGCCCGTGGTTCGCCGCCGGCCGCCCCCTTTATGAGAACGCCACGGGCAATACCTCGCTGACGGCCGCCGCGTTTCCCTTGCTGAACCGCAATGCCAACGCGCTCCGCGTCTACTCCTACGGCGGGGGTGCCCCCTCGGTGCTCATTTGGAACGGCTCGGGCCTCACGCGCGGCGCCCACCAGCTCGCCGGCGCAGTCGATACCCGAGACGCCGCGCTGATCGACAATGCGATTTTTCCCACCGCGCGCGACGTCCGTGTCGGCGGCCGCGTGAATGACCTACAGGGAAAACTGCTCCGCGGCGCACTGGAGCAGAAGATCACCACCGATCTTTTTGTGGAGCTCGGCTTCAACTACGAAGCCGTTTCCGAGCTCCTCGGCGGCGCATTCGATAACGTCGAGTCGATTAATATCTTTGCCGATCCCAATCGTTTCCTCCCCGGCGGCACAGTCGCTGCGCCGCAGACTGCCCTCAACCCCCATTCCGGCCGGCTCTACATCGAGACGGCGCCGGGCGGCACGGAGGTGCGCAATCTCACCAAGGAGCTGCGCTTCACAACGTCCTACGAATTCGATTTCAAAAAATCCTTCTCCAACGTCGCCCGCCATTTTGGCCGTCACCGCATGGCCGCCCTCGCCTCGTTTCGTATCGACGAAGACCGTACCCAGGTCTCGCGGGCGATGATTTTGGGCAATCCCTCATTCGCCACCGGTGATCTGCTCAACAACAGCCGGCTCCTCCGCTCCCGCTTCTATCTCAATCCCGCGGCCGGTTCGTTCACCGCGCGGGCTTTGCCGGGTGGCGGCGATGGGCGGCTGTTCGGTCCGTGGACATTTACGGATACGGCGCGCAACGAGACGTTTCAGGCCACAATGTTCGATCATCCCGGCGGCCGCTCCGCAGGCACCGGCGGCTCCCGCAAGGAAATTACCACGGGCATGCTCGCACTGCAGAGTTTCTTCCTCAAAGACCGGGTCAATGGCTTCGCCGGTCGCCGTGTCGATCAGTTCAAAAGTTTTCTCGTCGATCCCTCCGCTCTCGTGCGCGGCGACCGGCTGACACCGGGCGATCAACAGGGGTTGTTCGTGCCGCTTGCGCGCACGCGCTTTGCCGCGAGTCCCGCGCTGGACGACAGCACCACAACGTATTCTTACGGCGCAGTCGTACACGCGCTGTCCTGGCTTTCGGTCTTCGGCAGCCGGTCCAACAACACGGCGCTGCCGCCCGGTTTTCTCGATCCCGACAACCGCCTGATCCCCGGTATCTCTAGCGACGGTCATGATTTCGGCTTCAGCGTGGGCCTCCGGCAGAATGCCCTTTCGCTGCGCGTAAATTTCTACGAGGAGAACCAGCACAACTTGATCGGTGACGGACAGGGAGTCCGCACTGAATCGGCCGTCATCGAGCAACGCCTCCGCGGCACGGATCGCCCCGCGGGCATCGCCACCGTCCCCGCTGATGGCTACGACCCCGTCACGCGTGGCAACGTCTACCGCTCGGTGGAGGACAAGATCGGCAAGGGCATCGACGTGACGCTCGTGGCCCGCGTGACCGCGAATTGGGATCTTCGCGTCGCCGGCGGCCAGCAGCGCACGCGCGTGTCCAACAAGGATCTCGATTTCGCTCTCTGGTCGGCGCGCCGTCTGCCCGTTTGGCAACAGTTTGGCGGGCTCGGTTGGGACAAGGTTACCATCTCCAACACCGATGCCCGCACGGTGCATCAATACTACGATCAGGCGATCGCGGCCGAGATTCTCCGCCAGCAACTGCGCAACAATCTCCCGCGCTTTCGGCAGCGCGAATGGCGCGGAAGCCTGTTCACCAACTATCGTTTCAGCGCAGGCTCGCTGCAGGGACTGAACCTTGGCGGCGGCGTCCGCTGGCTCGATCATACAATGCTCGGATTTCAGCAGCGCGTCTTCCCGGGCGGCACCACGGGGGACGATGTCACCAAGCCGATCTTCGGGCCCGCCCAATTCGCGCTCGATCTGTTGCTGGGCTACGGCGGCAAGACCACGGTCCTCGGCGGCCGTAAACTCGGTTGGCGCGTGCAGCTCAATATCCGCAACGTCCTCGACGACGACGATCTCGAGCCGATTCGAACCCACCTCGGAGGCGGTGTCCTCGACTGGGCCCGAGGCACACCGCGCCAGATTGTGCTGAACACCACGTTCACCTTCTGAGTCAACCAGCCACTTCACTCTATGGATCACTCAACACTCATTTTTCCGCTCTTGGTTTTTCTCGTGGGATCGGTCACCGCCGCCACCCCGCCGCGCCCCAACATCGTCGTCTTCATCGCCGACGATCACAGCCAGGCCGACTCGCAGCCCTATGGCTCGACCGAGGTCCGCACGCCCCAAATGGCGCGGCTGGCTGCCGACGGCATGAAATTTACGCACGCCTTCGTCGCCTCGCCCTCTTGTGGCCCGAGCCGCACCGCCCTGCTCACCGGCCTCTGGTCCGCGCGCAACGGTGCCGAGCCCAATCACAAACCGAAAAACCCCGGTGTCGCCTCCCTTCCGCCCGTGCTCCACGCGCTCGGCTACGAGACTGCCGCCATTGGTAAAGTCGCCCACAACACCTTCGCGAAAGATCACGGCTTCGACATCATCGCAGGCCCACACCCCGGATTCTCCGAGACTGCCGCCGTCGCCACATTTCTGGCCAACCGTGATCGTTCCAAACCGCTCTGCCTTTTCGTCGGTACGCGCCACCCGCACACCGTTTGGAGCGCAGACCGCACCTACGATTCCGCGAACGTGCAGATTCCTCGGATACACGTGGACACACCGACCACCCGCGAGGAACGCGCCAGCTATCTTACCGACGTCACCAAGGCCGACACCCTGCTCGGCGAAGTCCGCGCCCTCGCCCGCGAAAACCTCTCCGCCGATACGATCTTCGTCTATACCGCAGACCACGGCGCCGCCTGGCCGTTCTCGAAGTGGACTCTCTACGACGCCGGTATCCGCACCTCCCTCCTCGTCGCCTGGCCCGGCCAGCTGAAGCCCGGCTCCACGAGCGACGCGATGGTGTGCTGGCCCGACTTGCTCCCGACCTTCATCGAACTCGCTGGCGGCCGAGTCCCCGCCGGCATCGATGGCAAATCCTTCGCTGGGATTCTGCGCGGCACTGCCACCACGCACCGCGACCGCGTCTTCGCGACGCACAGCGGCGACGGCGATTTCAACGTCTATCCCATCCGTGCCGTTCGCACGCGCGACTGGAAATACCTCCGCAATCTCCATCCCGAGTTCCAGCACCACACCCACATCTCGCGCTCCTCCGGGCCCAGCGGCCTCGTGTATTGGAAAACCTGGCTCGCCGCCGCGGAAACAGATCCCAACGCCGCCGCCATCGTGAAACGTTACTCGGCGCGCCCCGCCGAGGAACTCTACGATCTCGCCACCGATCCCCACGAACAGCACAACCTCGCCGCCGATCCGAAACAGGCCGCGCGCCTCGCTTCCCTCCGCGCCGACCTCGACGCGTGGATGAAGCAGCAAGGCGACACCCAAACCGTCTTCGGCCAACCGCTCCGCCAGGGCGAGCCCGCCACGCTCATCGCTCCCGGCAACACGAAAAAGAAAACCGCACCATGAAATCCCGCACTCTCCTCGCATTCCTCGTTGCCGGCTCCCTCCTGCTCACTTGCTCGGCGCACCTCCCCGGCGCCGAATCCACAGCCGCGCGACCCAACGTGATCGTCCTCCTCGTCGACGATCTTGGCTGGGGCGATGTGAGCTGCCTTAACAACGGCGCGGTCAAAACCCCCCACATCGACCGGCTCGCGCAGACCGGCGTGACATTCACCTCCGGCTACGTCACCGCGCCGCTCTGCGGTCCGTCGCGCGCCGCGTTTTTCAGCGGCCGCTACGCCCAGCGTTTCGGATTCTGGGACAACAGCGGCGGCATTCCCACCGACCAACCGTTGCTCCCCGGCGTTCTCCGCGCCGCGGGCTACCGCACCGCGCTCCTCGGCAAATGGCACAGCACGGGGCCCATGCCGCACGCGCGTGGGGTTTTCGACGAGACGCTGTGCTCGCCCGTCTCCAGTCCGTTCATCGACTACCACCATCCGAAGCTCGCCCGCAACGGCATGATGGAAGAGAGCGATGTCTACAGCACCGATCTCTTCGCGCGTGAGGCGGTCGAGTTTATCGACCGCAACCAAACCCAACCCTTCGCGCTCACGGTTACCTTCAACGCCCCGCACATTCTCCGCGTCGTCAAAAACGCCCAGCTCATCCGCGCCGACTACGACGCTGCGCTCGCCGCGGGAAAAACCCTCGACATCCCTAAAGTCCCGATGGCCCGCCCCGGCGATACCGCGAAATTCACCGCGCAATTTCCGAGCGACACCGCCCGCGCCGACACCGTCGCCACCATCGCTGCCCTCGACGAAGCCGTCGGCCGCATTCTCGACAAGCTCCAGCAAAGCGGCCTCGACCGAAAGACCATCGTATTCTTCTTCGGCGACAACGGCGGTCACCCGGAGAACCGCAGCGAGAGCGTGCCGCTGCGCGACTACAAATGGTCGCTCTACGAAGGCGGCATCCGGGTGCCCTTTCTCGCCTCCTATCCGGGAGTTTTTCCCGCTGGCCTCACCTTCGCCCACCCCGTCAGCACCCTCGACATTTTCCCCACCGTCGCCGCGCTCACCGGCACCACGCCGCCCGCAAATCTTGACGGCGTAAACCTCGCACCCTTCCTCACCGGCCAGAAGACCACCGCGCCTCACGACGCACTTTTCTTCAGTATTAACGGGATCGGCGCGATCCGCAGCGATCGCTGGAAACTCGTCCTCGCGACCGACGGTACACCCGAGTTGTTCGACCTCTCCCGCGATCTCGCGGAAAAAAACAATCTCGCCCCAGTCCAGTCTGATCGCGTGAAAGTCCTCCGGGAAAAATGGCAGGCGTGGCACTCTCGGTTGCCCGCTCCGCCGTTGGGCGCGAAGAAAAAATTAAAGTGAATATCCCCGGAGGCAGTTCGGCGGTTCTACACCAAACCACCGCAACAGTCCCGCCCCTCGTGCAACTCACCGCCAAACCCATGGTGGCAACCAAGTCGATGCGAGCTTCGAGGTATCGGGCCTCTTAATACCAAAGTCCTTTGTGTTTTTGACTGCTGGTAGCCGCGTGCGCCAGCGTGGGGTGATTCAACGATCGTCCAAGTATCACGAGACGTTGGTCTAAGCTTTCGCCCTCCCCTTTTGCCGGCCGCCCAACCGGACGAAAGAGCCAGATTAAGGTTTAAAAGAAAGCGCCTCACGACTCGAACCGCGCACTCGCAATCGTGCTCGTAAGCGTGCTCGCCGCGCCATTTTCCCGCGCGTGGCCACCACGGCGGAAGAGGCGTCCGAGGGGGCCACGTGGTGGTGCCGGGCACGACGTGGCGCCGCAGCTTGCTATCAGCCCCCGCTCCAAAATCGGATTATCGCCGTGACGGATAGCAACAGCGTGAACGTTGCACCCAAGCGATTAACATTTGTAGTTTCTTCGGTGTACCTCGCTCGAAGACCCCACTCCGAAAATGAAACCCCGCTTCCCCCTTGCTTTCGTCGCCGGCTGGCTCGCGTTAGCCGCCGTCCTGTCCACGCCTGCCGCCGATGCTCCGCTCCCCGTCGCCGCGCTACCCTTGGGCAGCATCACCGGTCGAGTGCAGAACGCGCTCTCCGGTAATTTTCTTAACAACGCCCGCGTCTCCGTGCGGGGCACCGACCGCACGGTTTTCACCAACGAATCGGGCACCTATTTGGTCAACGACGCTCCGGCCGGTCCCACTACGATCGAGGTATTTTACACTGGATTGGATCCGCAGACCATCACGCTCAACGTTCCCCGCGGGCAAAGGGTCGAACGGGATATCCAGCTGAGGAGCGGCACGCTCCATGGCGCGAACGCGAACGTGGTGAAACTCGATTCCTTCGTCGTCGCTTCGTCGCGCGAGACCGATGCCATGGCGATTGCCAACAACGAGCAGCGCTTCGCCCCAAACGTGAAGCTGGTCGTGTCGGCGGACTCATTCGGCGATGTCATGGACGGAAATGTGGCGGAAATGATGAAGTTTCTGCCGGGCGTGACCGCGCTGTACGATCGGTCCGGTGATCAGACGGCGGCCGCCCGCATCAGCGTGCGTGGATTCAGCGCCGGCATGGTAGCCATTTCAACCGACGGAGCTCAGTTGGCCAACACCTCCAACGTCAGCGGCAATTCGCGTTTCTTCGATTTCAGCCAGATGTCGATCAACAACCTGGCTCGGATTGAAGTGACGAAGGTGCCGACGCCGGCCAATCCCGCGGACTCGCTGGCGGGCTCGATCAACATGGTCAGCAAGAGCGCCTTCGAGCGGCAGGGTGCTTCGTTCAACTACAATATCGATCTCACGGCCAGTTCGCACCGGCTCGATCTCAAGCGGACGCCGTATCTGAACGACGGGAAGATTTTCAAAATCCGACCGGGCGCAATGTTCGACTACACCCTGCCGCTGAGCAAAAACTTCGGCCTCGTGATCACCGGTGGAGCGCGCAGCAAGTACGTCGAAAATCAGGAGCGGCGCACGACCTACAATGCGACGCTGGCCGGCAGCGGAGCGAGCATCGCCAAGCCCTACCTGCAAATCTACGACGCGACCAACATCCTCGCGATCTTCACGCGTTACTCGGCCGGCGTGAAAGCCGACTGGCGCGTGCGGCCCAATTCAGTGCTGTCGTTGGGTGTTCAGGGCACCTATTCCATCTACGGCCAGCTGCCCACGAAGTTCATTTCCAACCTCGGCACCAATGCCACGTCGAATCCGGCAGGCGGAACCGGCCTGACCTTTGGGGACGACTTTGCGAGCGGCCCCACCGGGCGCGGCACCGTGACCCTCGCCTCCGGTGCCTCGATCCAAATCAACAAGAACAACGTCGGGAAAAATCTCAATTATCGCTACGACGACGGCGATTGGCGGATCACGGCGGGCCTCAACCGTTCCACCGCCAAGCTCTGGCTGCGCGACACCCATGCCGGCAATTTCCGCCAATTGGGAGTCGCGCTGGTGGAGCCGGCCCGGGTGCGGTTCTCGGCCATCAATGAAATGAGGCCGGGGAAAATCGAAGTGTTCAATAACGCCAACCAACCCATCGATCTGTCCGACGTCAGAAGTTATCGGCTGTCGACCGCCAACTCGACGCCTCGCGACTCCGACGAGATTATGGACGGCGCCAACCTCGACCTCCGCCGGCAGTTGAATTTTCTACCGATGCCCGCGGCGCTGCAGGTAGGCGGCCTGACTCGGACTCAGACCCGGGATACCCGCCGCCAGAACATGACGTGGAATTACAACGGCCTCAACGGCAGTTTCTCACCCGGCCCGTACGTTTCGCCGGTCTACAAAAATGACGCCACCGGCCCAAAATCGGACGGCGCCACCACTCCGCAGATTTCACCGAAGCGGGTGTGGGAGGCGTTTGAGCAGAACCCGGCCCTGTTCACGCAAACTGCGGCGCAGTTTATCGCAGCCGAGACGTTCGCCATCCGGAACTCGGAACGCGTGGAGGAGACCGTGTCGGCCCTCTATGCCCAGGCGGAGCTGAAATTTTTCAAGGGGCGCATGCAGCTGTTGGGTGGCCTGCGCTACGAGCAGACCAACACCGAAGGCCGGGGCGCACTTTCGGATCCCTCTGCGGACTATGTCCGCACTGCGGATGGCACGTTTGCCCGCAACGCCGCGGGTGCGCGCATCCGCAAGCCCGAGGCGGGAGCAGTCGGATCGCTGGAATCGCTGCGACTCACGCTGAAGGAACGCGCGGCCCGGGCCAGTCGCACCTACGACGGCTCCTACCCGAGCCTGCATCTGAATCACAATGTGTCGGACAACCTGATCCTGCGGCTCGCGTACGCGAAGACCTACGGGCGCCCGGATTTTACCGAGATCATTCCCAACACGGATATTGCTGAAGACGACAATGTCGCCGACCCCACGACGACGACCGGCCGTATCACCGTTCGCAATACCGGATTGAAGCCATGGCACGCTGACAACTATGATCTCTCCCTGGAATATTATACCAGGTCAGGCGGCCTGTTCAGCGTCGGTGCGTTTCAGAAGAACATCACAGAATTCTTCGGCAACGCGGTTAAAGTCATGACCGCCGAAGACGCAACCGACCTCGGATTAGATCCCCGATACATCGGCTGGACAGTCAGCACGCAATTCAATGCCGGCGACGCGCGTGTCACGGGAATTGAATTCAACTTCAAGCATTCGTTTGAACAAACGCGCGGCTGGGGCCGTTTCTTCAGCGTTTTCGTAAACGGCACCAAACTCCGCCTCGAAGGACATCAGCAGGCTTCTTTCAGCGAGTTCATTCCCGAAAGCATGAACTGGGGTTTCTCGTTCAAGAAGAACCCGGTGATTTTCATGGCCAAATGGAATTACCGCGGGGGTCAAGTAGGGACCGCCCAGCCCACGCTTGGGCCGGACGCGTTCCTCAGCGAAGAGCAGCGGGTCACGCTCGACGTGAATGTCATCGTGCTATTGAGCAAACGGCTGTCCCTCTTCACTAATGTGCAGAATGCCTTCAACGCCCCGCAGCTGACCATGGCCGCGGGCTCGCTCACCCCCCACTACGCCAGCCGCCGGCTCACGGCCACCTCCGGCACCATTGTGATCATGGGGATCAAAGGATCTTTCTGAGGCGAAACATTGCCGTTGATCGTTGATCGAAAAAATCATCGCCGCCCGGCGTGACAGAGAGATGATTTCGAATTTCTGCCTCGTCAGAACGGTCTCTCAACTCCCCACTCTCAACTTCATCCGCCAGCTGAGCGCATTCCGCCCCAACGCGACACCGAAGTGATCTCCATAGCCTGTCCTCTCCGCTCTTTCCTGCGCTCCTTCCTGAGCGGTGTCGGCTTCGTGTGGGGCGCCGCCGCCAGCGCCGCCGAACCGCTGAGCTACAACCGCGACATCCGGCCGATCCTTTCAGAAAACTGCTTTGCCTGCCACGGGCCGGATAAGGCGAAGCAAGAAGGCCGCCTGCGTCTCGATGTGCGCGAGATCGCCACTCAGCCGGCCAAGTCAGGGAGCGTCGCCATCGTCCCGGGTAAACCGGAGGCGAGCGAAGCTCTGATGCGGATTCTAGCCAGCGACCCGGAGGAGCAGATGCCGCCGCCCGCTTCAGGTCACACTCTGACCGCAGCGCAAAAGGATCTCGTGCGACAGTGGATCAACGAGGGCGCCGCGTATCAACGTCACTGGGCTTTCGAACCCATTCGCAAGGCGCCGGCGACCGGCAACGCGATCGATTTTTTCATCCGCCAGCGCCTGCAACAGGCGGGGCTGCAACCATCGCCCGCGGCGGCGCCCGAGACGCAGCTACGACGGGTGAGTCTGGACCTCACCGGCCTGCCGCCGACCGGCGCGGAAGCCAGCGCCTTTCTGGCCGATGCCTCGCAACGCGGGCTCGATGCCGCCTATGACGCCGCCGTGGACCGGTTGCTGAAGTCGCCCCGCTACGGCGAGCGTATGGCTTGGACGTGGCTCGAGGCGGCGCGGTATGCGGACACGGACGGATATCAGAACGACGGACCGCGCGAAATGTGGCGCTGGCGCGACTGGGTGATCGATGCGTTCAACACCAACCTGCCCTTCGACCAGTTTACGATCGAGCAACTGGCCGGAGACCTTCTGCCCAAGCCCACTCACGAACAACTCATCGCGACCGGCTTTAACCGCAACAATCGCTACAACTCCGAGGAGGGAATTCCGATCGACGAGTTTCTGCTCGAAAACGCGGTGGATCGGGTCGACACGACCTCGACGGTCTGGATGGGCCTGACCGCGGGCTGCGCGCGTTGCCACGACCACAAATACGATCCGCTCAGTCAGAAAGAATATTACCAACTCATCGACTATTTCAACGACGTCGCCGAGTCCGGCCGGGCGACCCGAGGGCGGAACTCCGAGCCGTGGATCAAAACGCCCACAACGGATCAGCGCGCGAAGCTTGCCACCTTCCAGGCGAAGGTGAGCCAGGCCCGCGCGGCACTGCAAAAAGCAGAACCGGAGATTCGTGCGGCGCAGCAGACGTGGGAGCACGATCCCGCACCGAAAGGTCCGGCGCTGCGCCAGGGCTTGGATTTCCACTTTGCCTTCGACGCCCCCGACGAACGCGTGGCCGCGAAAGAATCCGGCGCAGCACTTCAACCGGGCGTGCAGGGAACCGCGGCCACGCTCACGGGCCAAGGCTACTTCGAAGTCGACAAGATCCCAGGCCTCATCGGCAACGGACGCTTCTCGATCGCCTTCTGGTTGAAGCCCGATCAGGTCGAGTCCGGACCCGTGTTGTCCAACGAAGCAGCGGTCACGATCCGCAACGGCATTCTCGTTGAAATGATGAATGGGCGGCTGCGTTGGAACATCAACACGCGCTGGATCTCCGGAGTTTCGACCATTGAAACCGAGCGGAGCCTCACGCCCGGCGAATGGATCCATGTCACCCTCACCAACGACGGCACCCAGCGCGCCGCCGGCATGACGATCTACGTAAACGGCGAGGAGCAGGCCGTGAACGTCATCCGCAACACGAACAGCAATGTCGCCAGCCGGAAGGAAGGCGCCGCCCTGCGCGTCGGCTACAGCAAACATGTCGGACACTGGCGCGGGCAGGTCGACGAGTTGCGCTTCTACACGACGCGCACGCTCTCGTCCGACGAAGCCCGGAGTCTCGCGGTGCGGGAAACGCCCGCAACGATCGCCCGCCTCGCCGAATCCGCCCGCACGCCTGCGCAGCGCCAGTTGCTCCGACTCGCATTTCTCGAACAAGGGGCGCACCCGGCTCAGCGCGATCTCTTCGCTGCCTTGCAACAGGCGGAATTGGCCGTGGTGGCCTATGACGACCGGCTGCCCTCCACGATGATCATGCGCGATCTTCCGGAAGGCCGCCCATCGTTTGTTCGGACACGCGGAGTGTACGATGCGCTCGGTGAACGCGTGCAGCCCGGCGTGCCGGAAATTCTTCCGGCGCTGCCACGGGGCGCGAAAAACGACCGCCTCGCGTTCGCCCGCTGGCTCGTCAGCCCGGAACATCCGCTCACCGCCCGCGTGACGGTGAACCGCCACTGGCAGCTCCTGTTTGGCCGCGGTTTTGTCACCACGGCGGAGGACTTCGGCGCCCAGGGCGAGATGCCCTCACACCCGGAACTGCTCGACTGGCTGGCGGCGGAGTTCAAGGAAAACGGTTGGGACGTGAAAGCCCTGATGAAGCGCATGGTCATGAGCGCAACCTATCGGCAGGATTCGACCTTCACGACTGAGCTGCAGCAAAAAGATCCCGACAATCGCTGGCTCGCCCGCGCGCCGCGGCTGCGGTTGCCCGGCAACGTACTGCGCGATCAGGCGTTCCTGGTTTCAGGCCTGCTGGTGGAACAGTTGGGCGGCCCCTCCGTTTTTGCCTACCAGCCCGACGGGCTGTGGGAGGAGGCCAGCAATGCCCGGTACACCCCGGGCAAGGGCGCGGACCTGTATCGGAGGAGCTTGTACACCTACTGGAAACGCACCCTGGCGCCCCCGACCATGGCAATCCTCGACGCCGGCGATCGCGAGTATTGTTCGGTCCGGCAGAAGTCCACCAACACCCCGCTCCAGGCGCTGACGCTGTTGAACGAACCGACCTTCGTCGCGGCGGCGCGCAAACTCGCGGAGCGAATGCTGACCGAGGGCGGTGCCACCGATTCGGACCGCATCGCCTTCGCCTTCCGCCTTGTCGCGACGCGCAGCCCAAAGCCGGCGGAGTTGCATGTGCTGGTTTCCGCGCTGGCTGAGTATCGGACTGCATTCGAAAACGATTCGAAGGCCGCGCCCGCGCGCCCGAAAAAAGGCGAGTCGGCCGGCGCTAAAAACCTGCCGCCCGCGGAACTGGCCGCCGCCACCGCACTGGCGAACGTCCTGCTCAATCTTGATGAGGTCACCACTCGTGAGTAAAGTCTCCCCATGAACGACGATCGCTACCACGCTGCGTTCCGCCCCACGCGTCGCCAGTTTCTCGGCCGCGCCACCGCGGCGATGGGCGGGTTCGCGCTGGCGTCCTTACTCGACCCCGCTCTTGCCCGCGCAGCGCCGGGACTGCCTGGCCTCATCGCGGCCAATCCCAAGGCCAAGCGCGTCATCTATCTCTTCCAGTCCGGCGGCCCGCCCCAGCACGACACCTTCGATTACAAGCCGCACCTCGACACGTTGCATGGCCAGGAGACGCCCGCCTCGGTCTTCAACGGCCAGCGCCTCACCGGCATGACCGCCGGGCAGAGTTCGTTTCCGATCGCCCGGTCCATCTTCAAATTTCAGCAGCACGGTAAGAGTCGCGCGTGGGTGAGCGAGGTGATGCCGCACCTGGCCGGCGTGGTGGATGAATTGTGCTTCATCCGCTCGATGCACACCGAAGCAATCAATCACGATCCCGCCATCACATTTCTTCAGACGGGGTTTCAAATCGCAGGCCGCCCCAGCATCGGCGCCTGGATGAGCTACGGCCTCGGCAGCGAAAACGCCAATCTGCCGGCGTTTGTGGCGATGCTCTCCGGCACAGGCGATCAGCCGCTCTATGATCGCCTGTGGGGTGCGGGCTTCCTGCCCTCTGTGCACCAAGGCGTCCGCTTCCGCTCCGGCAAGGATCCGGTGCTCTATCTCAACAACCCCGACGGATTCAGCGACGGACTCCGGCGCAAGACGCTCGATCACCTCGGCGCGCTCAACCGCATGCGGCTCGACGTGACCGGTGATCCTGAGATCGAAACCCGCATCGCGCAGTATGAGATGGCCTATCGGATGCAAAGTTCGGTGCCCGAGCTGACGGACGTCTCGCGCGAACCTGCCAGCACGTTCGAGCTCTACGGCGAGGACGCACGCAAGCCCGGCACCTACGCCTACAATGCGCTCATCGCCCGCCGCCTGAGTGAACGCGGGGTACGTTTCGTGCAGCTTTTTCATCGTGGTTGGGACACCCACGGTGGACTGCCCGGGCAGTTGCGCGCCCGCTGCAAGGAAACCGATCAGGCCACCGCGGGCCTCATCAAGGATCTCAAGCAACGCGGACTGCTCGACGAGACGCTCGTCGTTTGGGGCGGCGAGTTTGGTCGCACAGTCTATTGCCAGGGCGATCTCGCGGCGAACAACTACGGCCGCGATCACCATCCCCGCTGCTTCACGATGTGGGTGGCCGGCGGCGGTTTCAAAGCCGGCTTCACGTACGGCGCAACGGACGACTTCGGCTATAACATCGCCGAAAATCCCGTCAGCGTACACGACCTCCACGCCACCCTACTGCAACAACTCGGCGTCAATCACGAGCGCCTCACCTTCAAATTCCAGGGCCGCCACTTTCGCCTGACCGATATTCACGGGCGCGTCGTGCGGACTCTGCTCGCGTGAACGGAGCGCACGTGTCGCCCAGATAGCGGCTATAATTTGCGCCCGTCCTCTATTCACCGCCGCCAAGGATACCCCTTGGGGTTCGCCGCCTAGACCGGCCCGCAAGGACGACGCTTGAGGACGAGCACGAAAGAGAGCGACCGCGCCGCCGCCGAAGTCATCAGCTTCAGTGCGCTGGCAACGTGAAGCCGCGACGCTCGACGCCGTCCCTGATTCGCCGCTGGCTCTGCCCAACGCGCCCGAGATCCTTAAACGCGTTGTGAGCTTCACGCAAAAGGCCAAGGCGGGCACTTTGACGTTGGGCGACGTTGGGCGACGGGCAAGACCTCATCTCCGCCATGCTCGCCACAAGCGGGCAAGACCGGCTTCGCACCGAGACCACCCGCCAGTTTCTTAACGCCTTCGTCGCAGAGAAAACCAAAGCCCGCGCCGACGGCACCCCCGGCGTTACCAACGCAGCGTGCAAGACCTCCTGAATTACCTCGGCAAGCGCCGATCTGCCGCTGGCGAACGTGAACGCCCGCGACGTGCAACGCTTCCGTGACACCGAACTCAAACCCGGCATGTCTCCCGCCTCCGCCAATATGGCCGTGAAGGTTCTCCGCGTGCCCTTCAACGCCGCCCGCCGGCCAGCCGTCATTACGAGTACCCCCGCCGAGGCTGTGGACATGCTCGGCCACAAAGCCGCCGAACGCCGCGCCTTCAACCTCGACGAACTCCGCCAGCTGCTCGCCGCCGCTTCCGAGCATTGGCAAGGCATGGTTCTCGTCGGGTATTACTGCGGCCTCCGCAGCGGGGACGCCGCCGGCCTGCTGTGGAGCGACATCGATCCTGACCGCGAAGTGGTTAACCTCCGCCCCGACAAAGAGCGCCGCGACCGCAAGGCCCACAAGAAATCGACCGTCATCTTGCCCGAGCTGCTCGACTGGCTCACGCCACGCCGGGGAGTCGGCAACCGCTGACGATTGTTGGCGTCTTGTTCTCACTCTAACCTGTT
>CAMCHO010000079.1 GCA_945874455.1 Opitutus sp. GAS368
AAAATCCCGCCGCGAAATTGCCCGACCGCTACCAGTTCACCCACTTTGGCCGTTGGCCGAAGCTCGGCGATCCCAACGAAGCGAAGTTCAAAGTCGCCTCCGTGCGCAACACGCGCTGGGCGATGGTCAGCGAGAACGGCGGCCGCACACCGAATTGGCAGCTCTTCGACCTCAGCGTCGACTACGGCCAAAAAAACGACGTCATCACGCAGCACCCTGCGGTGGTGAAGGAGCTCAGCGCCGCGTTTGACCAGTGGTGGTCCGAATGCCTGCCGCTGATGGTGAACGAAAAAGCGATGGGGCCCGCGATCAATCCCTTCCAAGAAATTTACTACCGCCAGTTCGGCGGCAGCCCGACGTCCGCCGACCTCGCGAAGATGGACCCCAAGGGCGCGCTGACCTTTGGCGTGCCGAAAGCCGGCAAGAAGAAGAACTAAACCGCCGCCGCCCGCCACCGCGCACCGCCGTAACCGCTGAACCCCGTAGCTGACGAGGTAACGAGGCAGTCGAATGCGACCCCGCACGTTCCGCCTCCGCGCGCCGTCGTCGCCGCTGAACCCCGTAGCTGACGAGGTAACGAGGCAGGCGACCCCGCGCGTTCCGCCTCCTCACGTCGGCGGCTGAGTTCGACTGCTGAAAACCGCACGGCATGTTCAGGTAAGAAAATTCAATTGGCAGGAATATTTTCCCAAAGAAAAACCAGGCCTCATCAGCTGTCCGGCTGATCCACTTCGTTTGAGATCAGTTCGTCCGGAGATACAAAACGGGGATCTCAGCTCAGCAGCGGGAATTGCTTTTCCGCGGTTCGAAAAATCTTCCTACCTCCACTCTGGGCTCCTTTGAGTAAAGCACCCGGATGTGAATCCCAAAGCACCGACCACACCGCCGGTGGCATCAGCCGATTCGCCACCTGCTAAACATTCTCACTACCCCACCATTCCCCGCTCGCCCTCCACCCCTAGTCATCAGTCATCAGCCATTAGACATTAGTCATTAGTCATTGCCCCTCGGCCCCGCCCTTCCCTCCCCGCCTCCCATGCCCGCACCCACCGCCCCGGACGTCCTCCTCATCGGCGGCGGCATCATGTCCGCGCATCTCGGCGTCATGCTCAAGCAGCTCGATCCGCGCCTCTCCATTCACGTCTACGAAGCGGCCGACGAGCTCGCCCGCGAAAGCTCCGACGGTTGGAACAACGCCGGCACCGGCCACGCCGGTCTCTGCGAACTCAACTACACACCCCCGCCCGCCGCTCCCCGCGCGCCGGTCGACGTCACCAAGGCCATCGAGATCTTCGCGCGCTTCGAACAATCGCGCCAGTTCTGGAGCTACGCCGTCGCCCACGGACTCGCGCCGCGCCCCGCCGACTTCATCCGCGCCGTGCCGCACCTCAGTTTCGTTCGCGGCGCCGCGCAAATCGCCTTCCTCCGCGCACGGCACGCCGCTCTGTCGACGCATCCGTTTTTCCGCACGATGGGCTTCAGCGCCGAGCGCGACGTCATCCGCCGCTGGGCGCCGCTCCTCATCGACGGCCGCGCCGACGAACCCATTGCCGCCACCAAAATCGACGCCGGCACCGATGTAAATTTCGGTGAGCTCTCCCGCCAACTCCTCGGTTGGCTCGGCGCGCAGGAAAATTGCCGCGTCGTCACCGGCCACCGCGTCACGGATCTGCGCCGCGCCGCCAACGACTGGGAACTCACCGTGCGTGACGTCGCCTCGGGCGAATCACACCGCGCCCGCGCCGGCTTCGTCTTCATCGGCGCCGGCGGCGGCACACTCCCGCTCCTCCAAGCCACTGGCCTCCCCGTCGCGCACGGTCTCGGTGCCTTCCCCATCGCCGGCCAATGGCTCGTCTGCGAAAACCCCGTCGTCGTCGCCCGCCACTGCGCCAAGGTCTACGGCTCACCTCCGCCCGACTCCGGCGCCCTCGGCGGCCCGCACCTCGACGTCCGCCACCTCCACGGTAAACGCGTCCTGCTCTTCGGTCCCTTCGCCACGTGGACGACCAAGTTTCTCCACCACACCGGCCGCCTCACCGACCTCCCGGCTTCTCTCCGCCCCGGTAACCTCGCCACCCTCCTCCGCACCGGCCTGCACAACCGCGTCCTCGTCCGCTTCCTCGTGCAACAGGCGATTCAAACGATGGATACGCGCCTGCGCGCCCTCCGCGTCTTCTACCCCGAAGCCGACTCCGCCGACTGGCGCCTCGTCGACGCCGGCATCCGCGTGCAAGCCCTGAAAAAGTCCGACGCCGGCCGCCTCTCCTTCGGCACCGAAGTCGTCACCGCCCCCGATGGCTCGCTCGCCGCCCTCCTCGGCGCGTCCCCCGGCGCGTCCGTCTCCGCTCACATCGCGCTACAAATCATCCAAACCTGTTTCCCGGAAAAACTCCGCACGACCGACGGCCACGCCCGCATGAAAGCGATGATCCCCACCTTCGACCTCGCCCTCGCCTCACCCGCCGCCACCGCCGACCACGCCCGCCGCTCCGCGCAAATCGACGCCGTCCTCCAACTACACCACCTCTCATCCACAAAATAGTTCTCGCTCCCTCCACGCGACGGGCGGTGCCGCCACCTGACAGCGCGCGCCCCACGTGGCCACGCCTCGCCGCTCGCATCGACCCAAAACCCCAAAGCCAGACCCCGTTCGGCTGACCCCGTTTTCCGAATCTTAGCGGCAAAAAGAACAACTCAGTTGGTCAGGCGCTGTTTCCAATAGTCCGGGTCACGCTTCAGCGGCATAAGGGCGACGATCCAGACGCGATCAGGTTCGTCGAGGTAAAGCAGAGCAAAGGGAAAATCCCCCGCTAGGTGCCGCCGCACGTCGCCGTCGATCCGGCGAAACCGGTGTGGCGCCGCGCAAACCTCGGCGATAAGGCGTTCGATTTCGTCGTAGAAGCGCCCGCCCAGCGTGAGGCCGATGTCGGCGTAGTGCGACGCCGCCACGGCGTATTCCTCATCGGTCTCGGGGTGGAAGGTGTGCGCCTTCACCGACCGACGATCTGCCGGATGCGGGCGGACACGACTTCACCGGGGACGCCCTGAACTTTGCCGCTGCGGATTTCCTCCACACGACGCGCCACGGTGGCACGCCAGGCCGGACTGACCGCAGGATTGTCCACGCCGTGCCGGGGGAGCATGAGCCGGTCCACCAGCTCGGCCACCACGTCATCGGGCCATTGCTGCGCCTCTTCCACGATCTGATCGAGTGTGAGTGACATGGCGGCACTGTGCGCGGGCGTCGTCGGGTTTCAACGCTCGTGTTTGCGGGGGCGGCGGCGGATCGCTTCGGCTTGGCCCGGCCGGCTTGGCCCGGCCGGCTTGACCCCTGCGGCTTGGCCCCAAACCCCGTTGCTGACCCCGTTTTTCGTTTCCGCATGCAAGCGATGATCCCCACCTTCGACGTCGATCTCGCGTCACCGGCCGCCACGGCCGACCACGCCCGCCGTTCCGCGCAAATCGACGCCTTGCTCCAGTTGTGCCCCGCGACGCCTGCACAGTAAACACCGGTGACCGGTCGACGCAGAATGCCGAGGCCCCAACGATGTCCGGGGTCGGCTTCGTTCCTGGATCAAAGCTTCGTTTCAGCCGGTATCCGCTCATAAAACACCACTCCGACACGACGGATGTGGTCGATCAAATCCGCATGCGTGATGCTGGTGAAAACGGAAAGATCGATTTGATACGGCAGCAGGAGGTCATCGAGTTCCTCATCGATGCGTCCACGAATACGTTCATCCAGCCCGCTGCCGGACAGGGTCAGATCGATGTCCGATCCGGCCTTGAAGTTTCCTTTGGCGCGCGAGCCGTAGAGGGTGGCGCGTTCGACTTCCGGATGACGTGACAGCACCCCGTGAATTTGCGCCACCGTGGAGGCAGGGAGTCCGGGATTCATGCTCCGCCACGCTCCTGCTTTTCCAAATCCACCATGCGTCGTTCCAACGCGACCAAGGCGGGATGGAATTGGCCTAAAATCGCCTTCGCGATGTCTTCCGCGACTTCGATCTTGTAGGTGTGCGACGTAAGATTGCGCGCCTTGATCATGTCCATCCAGGCTTCGCCCTCGGTGATCAAGCCGTTCTTGAACGCCTCTCGCGTGGCCCCCTTCGAGCCGATGAGGCCCACGAAACCTTGCGCTTCGAGGTAATCCTTTAACACGTTCCAGCCCAGTTCGTGCGTGTATTCAAAACCTTGGATCAAGCCCTGTTGCTCGAGCTCGGAAAGCGGACGCCGTCCCGCAAGCTCGACCGCCTCCGTCAGGCGAGAAAGGGCCTGCCGGAAATTCTGAAAGCGTTGCATCCAGCGGATGTCAGGAGTGCTCATGGGTAGAAGGCTAGTCGACCCGTTGGGTCGAAGAAAACAGCAAACCTCGACGTTCTCTCCCCGCAGCTTGGTCCAGAAACCCCGGCGTCACCACCGCCCACGCCCACCGCTCGGCGCAAATCGAGGACTTACTCCAACTGCACCACGCCTCATCCACGAACCAACTTGTCGCTCCCTCCACGCCCCGGGCGTGGCACTGCCTGACGACGCGCCCCACGTGGCCGTGCCTCGCCGCTCGCATCGACCCCAAACCCCAAAGCCAGACCCCGTTCGGCTGACCCTCGCGAGGAACTCGAGGTGCGGTTGGGAGCTTTCATACACTTCGTCGTGGAGACCCACCGCTTCGAGCAAGATGGCCTCTTGTGCTCCATGCCGAACAAACTGAAACGCGATACGCATATTGTACCCGGCGGAACAGGACCACGATTTCGCCAGTTTCCCCTTTAGCTTGTGGGTGCGTAACGCCGAAAAGTCGGACGGGGCTTTAGGGCACCGGGCCATTCGGGTCAGCCGCTAACCTTTGTGGTCAACGAACAACATTGCGGGAAATTGCCACAGACTTGAGGCCCCGACCCCGTTCGCATTACTCCGCGCAAATCGACGCCGTCCGACACCTCCCACTCGCTTGACTGCATCGCGCCCTTGCGCGCGAATCCACCCCGCCCCGTTTCTCCCTGCGCCTTTGCGCTCAAACGCATCCCCGATCTCACACTCCATGCACCTCGCCGTTCCCTTATCCCCCTCCGCGCTCCGCCTCGTCACGCGCCTCTTCCTCACCCTCGTCGCCGTCGCCACGCTCGCCGTCCTCCGCGCCGCCGAACCCAAACCACCCGCTGGTTTCCGCGCCCTCTTCAACGGCCGCGACCTCACCG
Organism: Opitutus sp. GAS368; assembly: GCA_945874455.1. Taxonomy (GTDB): domain Bacteria; phylum Verrucomicrobiota; class Verrucomicrobiia; order Opitutales; family Opitutaceae; genus GAS368. The sequence continues at coordinate 5,199 of CAMCHO010000079.1, forward strand.
GCTGGCACGGCCTCAACCCACACGACACCGCCAAACTCACCGGCGAAAAACGCGACGCCAAGCTCGCCCAGATGCGCACCGAGTTCTCCTCGCACTGGCGCGTCGAGCAGGGCGAGCTAGTCAACCTCGGCACCGGCCCCTACGCGACCACCGACGAATCGTTCGGCGACTACGAGCTGCTGATCGAATACAAGACGGTCGCGAAAGCCGACAGCGGCATTTACCTCCGCGGCCAGCCGCAGGTGCAGATCTGGGACAAAAACCAAATCTTCGATCCAAAGAAACCCGATCGCCGTCCGCACCTTGGCTCCGGTGGGCTCTTCAACAACTCACCGAAAACCCTCGGCCGTGATCCCATCATGGCCGCCGACAAACCGTTCGGCCAATGGAACATCGTGCGTATCCGCCAAATCGGTGCACGCGTGTGGGTCACGCTCAACACCCGCCTCGTCGTCGAGGGCGCACCAATGGAGAACTATTGGGAGAAAGGAAAACCGTTCCCCGCGCGCGGGCCGTTCATGCTCCAGACGCACGGCGGCGAGATTCGCTGGCGCGCCATCTATGTGCGCGACATCCCGGCCGACGAGGCGCAGCGCGAACTCGCCACCCCGCCCCTGCCCAACCCCACGCACCACGACGTCGCCTACGGCCCGCACCCCAAGCAGCTCATCCATTTCTGGAAAGCCGAGTCCGCCACCCCCACGCCGTTGCTCCTCTTCATCCACGGCGGCGGTTGGCAGGGCGGCGGACGTCTCAGCGGTCTCTCCGCGATGCTCCCCGAAATGCTCAAACGCGGCATCTCGGTCGCGTCGGTCGAGTATCGTTTCATCGCCGAGGCCACCGCCGACAACGTCTCGCCACCCGTGAAGGGTCCGCTCCACGACGCCGCGCGCGCGCTCCAATTCATCCGCAGCCAGGCCGCCGCTTGGAACCTCGACAAGACGCGCATCGCCGCCAGCGGCGGCTCCGCCGGCGCCTGCACCTCGCTCTGGCTCGCGTTCCACCCCGACCTCGCCGATCCCGCGAGCGCCGATCCCATCGCGCGCGAATCCACCCGCCTCCTCGCCGCCGCCGTCAACGGCGCCCAAACCACGCTCGACCCACAGCAGATGAAGGAGTGGACGCCCAACAGCACCTACGGCGGCCACGCCTTTGCCCTCGGAAAATTCGACAACTTCCTCGCGCAGCGTAGCACCATCCTTCCGTGGATCGCCGAATACTCACCCTACGCCCTCGTCACCCGCGACGATCCGCCGGTGTATCTTTTCTACACGGTCGCACCCGCCCTCGGTCAGCCGCAGAAAGACCCGACGCACACGTCGAACTTCGGCGTTAAACTCCAAGAGCACTGCCGCGCCAACGGCGTCGCCTGCGAACTCGTCTACCCCGGCGCCCCCGGCGTGAAACACGCCACCACGCAAGACTACCTCATCGCGACGCTCACGGCCCCGCGCCGTTGAGCATTCCTTCCTATGAAATCGATCGCTTTTCTCGCTGCCGCCCTCCTCGCCGCCCTCCCCGTCCGCGCCGAATTCCGCGCGGGCGCCGCCGTCGTCGACGTCACGCCCACGGTCCTCCCCGTGCTCGTCAACGGCTCCATGGTCAGCCGCTCGGTCGACAAGATAAACACCCGCGTCCACGCCCGTGCCCTCGCGCTGGCCGACGGCAGGGAGCAGATCGTCATCGTCGTCGTCGACAGCTGCATGATGGGCCGGCCGCTGCTCGACGAGGCCAAGGCCCTGGCCGCCGCGCGCACCGGCATCCCGCGCGAGCGCATCCTGATCTCAGCCACGCACGCGCACAGCGCGCCCGCCTCAATGGGCTGCCTCGGCACCGACGCCGATCCGCGCTACGTGCCGCTGCTCCGCGAGAAACTGGTCGAGGCCATCGCCGCCGCGCAGGCCAACCTCGAGCCTGCGCAGGCCGGCTGGGCCAAGACCGACGCCGACGCCTTCAACGCCACGCGCCAATGGATCCGCCGCCCCGACCGCCTCGCCGAGGATCCGTTCGGCAACCAGACCCTCCGCGCCAACATGCACGCCGCACGCAACCTCGACGACGTCACCGGCGAGGCCGGCCCCGAGGATCCCGATCTCACGCTCATCTCCATCCAGGCGCGCGACGGTCGCCCGCTCGCCGTGCTGGGGAATTTCTCGATGCACTACTTCGGCGACAAGGACATCAGCGCTGACTACTTCGGGCTGTTCGCCGAGGGCCTGAAAGTGCGCCTCGCCGCCGCCGCGCCCGCCGGCAAGCCCGCGTTTGTCGGCATCATGTCGCACGGCTGCAGCGGCGACATCTACCGCACCGATTACCGCATCCCCGAGAAGGACCGCCCCAAGCCCACCATCCAGCACTACGCCGACGGCCTCGTGGATCTCGCGGTCAAGGCTCTCGCCGGCATCCGCCACCGCGGCGACATCGACCTCGCGATGGCCGAGCGCCGCCTGACGCTCGACTACCGCGTGCCCGACGCGCAACGCCTCGAGTGGGCGCGCCGCGTCGTGCGGGAAACGGGCGACCGCCCTGTCAAGACCCAGCCCGAGATCTACGCCCGCGAGCAGATTTTCCTCCACGAGGCGCAACGCACCGAGATCGTCGTGCAGGCCCTGCGCCTCGGCGACATCGCGATCGCCACGACGCCCACCGAGACCTACGCCGTCACCGGCCTGAAGATCAAGGCCGCGAGCCCCGTGCGGCAGACGATGGTGATTGAGCTCGCCAACGGCGGCGACGGCTACATCCCGCCCCCCGAGCAGCATCCGTTTGGCGGTTACAACACCTGGGCCGCGCGCTCCGCCGGCCTCGAGGTCCACGCCGAGCCGAAAATCGCCGAGGCCGCGATCGGCCTGCTCGAAAAAGTCTCCGGCCGCCCCCGCCGCCCGTGGAAACTCGCCGATGGCCCCGCCGCCCGCGCGCTGCTCGACGCCAAACCCCACGCCTACTGGCGGCTCAACGAATTCACCGGCCCGCTCGCAGCCGACGACGCCGGCCAGGGCCGCGACGCCGCCTACGAGCCCGGCATCACATTCTACCTCGACGGCCCGCGACCCGCGGACTTCTGCTCCGCCGACGAGAGAAACCGCGCGCCGCACTTCGCCGGCGGCCGGCTCCGCGCGCGTCTCGAGGGCGTCCGCGATCGCTACTCCGTCTCGCTGTGGCTCTGGAATGGCTTGCCCGCCGCCGCCCGCGCAACGAGCGGCTGGCTTTTCTCCCGCGGCCCCGATCACGGTCTCGCACCACACGGCGATCACCTCGGCGTCGGCGGCACGGCCGGGCACGCCGGCAAGCTCGTCTTCTTCACCGGCGACGATTCCGCCGCCGCCGTCGCCGGCCGCACCGCCATTCCGCGCTGGACGTGGCAGCACGTCGTGCTCGTGCGCGAGGGCGGCACGGTGCGCATCTACCTCGACGGCCAGCTCGAGATCGAGACGCACACCGCCGCGCCGCGCGCGCCCGCAGCGGATCATTTTTTCTTCGGCGGCCGCAGCGACGGCGATTCCAGCTGGGAAGGCCGCCTCGACGAGATCGCGTTTTTCCACCGCGCCCTCACCGCCGCCGACGTCGCGCGCCTTTCGCCCCGCTGATTCCTTTTTTTCATTCTCCCCATGAAATCCCCGCTCCTCCTCGCCCTTCTCCTCCCCGCGACCGCCCTCGCCGCGCCGGCGGCGGCCAACACCGCACTCGCGCGCGCGCTCACCTTTCACGCGTCGTTCGACACCGGCCTCGACGCCGATTTCTCGCGCGGCGAAAAAACCGCCTACATCCGCACCAAGACGGCCCTCGTGCCCGCCGCGCTCAACGACGACGTGAAGCTCGCACCCGGCGCCGGCCGCTTTGGCGGCGCGCTGCATTTTCCGAAAAAGGGCAACACCCGCCCGCTCTTCAAGGATGGCGGCACGCTCGGCTACAACGGCCAATCGTGGTCCGCCACCGTCTCCGTCTGGCTCCGCCTCGATCCCGATAAGGATCTCGAACCCGGCTACTGCGACCCCGTGCAGATCGTCGGCGACGACGGCAAGAAGGGCTTCATCTTTCTCGAATGGTCGAAGGACGAGACACCGCGCTTCTTCCGCTTCGCCATCCGCCCGCTCCAGAACATTTGGGATCCGCAGAACGTCGGCTGGGGCGCGCTGCCCTTCGAGCAACGCCCGATGGTCCAGGTCGCCCGCGCCCCATTCTCCCGCGAGGCGTGGACCCACGCCGTCTTCACGCTCGATAAAATTAACGACAAATCCGCGAAACCCACCGGCCGCCTCTGGCTCAATGGGAAACTCCAGGGCGCCATCGAAAACTGGGACCTCACGTTCGCGTGGGCGCCCGACGCCGCCAACCTCGTCCTCGGGGCCGCCTACGTCGGCCACCTCGACGACCTCGCCGTCTTCGACCGCGCGCTCACCGACGCCGAGGTGAAGCAGCTCATGTCCTTGAAAAACGGCGTCCGCGATTTGCGGCCGTAGCCCAGCGAGCAGGCGGCTTGACTGCGCCGCGCCCTTGCACGCCGATCTTTCCTCGCCCTCCTCACCGCGCTTTCCCAGCAGCCTGCATCCCAATCCCGCCATGACATTCGCCCTCTTCACATCCCTGACCTCGCTCAGCCGTAACGCCCTCCTCGCGCTCGCCACCCTCGCCGCACTCACTCCGCTCGCGGCTCAAACAAGCACCCTCTCCTCCACCGCCACCGCGCCCACCACCGGCGCCATCACCGGCCGTGTCCAAAATACCGATACCGGCCAATACGTGAACAACGCCCGCGTCAGCGTTCGCGGCACCAACCTCGTGGCGCTGACCGATGAGACCGGCACCTTCCGCCTTTCCTCCCTGCCCGCCGGCGAGGTCATCCTCGAAATCTTTTTCACCGGCCTCGATCCCCTCCGCGCGCCGCTCACCCTCGCCGCGGGCCAGACGCTCGTGCGCGACTTCGAACTCAGCAGCGCCTCCCGCCGCGGCCGCCCGGGCGAGGTCGTAAAACTTGAGTCCTTCGTTACCTCCGCCTCACGCGAGATGGACGGGGCCGCCATCGCCATCAACGAACAGCGTTTCGCCGCCAACATCGTCAATGTGGTTTCTGCCGACGAATTCGGCGTCGTGCCCGACGGCAACATCGGCGAGTTCCTCAAAATGCTCCCCGGAATCACCATGGATTACCGCGGCGGCGACCCGCGCGAAATCTCCATGAATGGCGTGCCGTCGTCCTACGTGCCCGTCACCATCGGCGGTTTCAGTCTCGCGACTTCGGAGACCTCCGGCACCGGCCGCAACGTCGAGCTCAACGCCGTTTCTATCAACAACGTCTCGCGTATCGAGGCCGTCTACTCGCCGACCCCCGAGTCCCCCGGCTCCGCTCTCGCCGGCTCCGTCAATCTCGTTCCCCGCAGCGCCTTCGAACGTTCCAAGCCGATTTTCAACGGCAGCGTCTACCTCGCTGCGCGCGACAGCACCATCGAGGGTCGCACGCCCGGCCCGGCCCGCGCCCCCACGTGGAAAATCCGCCCGGGCTTCGAATTTTCCTGGGTGGTGCCCGTGAACAAACGCTTCGGCTTCACCGTCTCCGCCGGCGGATCCACGCAATACGTCGAGGGCCCCCTCCTGCAAAACACCTGGCGCGGCGCCGGCTCCGCCACCAACGGTACGACCCTCCCCGACACCACGCCCGATCGCCCCTACCTCTCCGACTTCCTCGTCCGGATCGAGTCCAAGATCGCCGACCGCTCCTCCTTCGCCACCAGCGCGGACTATATGCTCAGCCCCACCGACCGGCTGTCATTTTCTTTTCAATACGGCACCTTCCACACCGACTTCAACCAGCGCGCCATCACTTTCACCGTCGGCAGCACGCGGCCGGGCGACTTCTCGCCGACCTTCACGCGCGGAGTGGCTGGGGCCGGCGAGATCCGGATCGCAAACAACGGCAACCACCGCTACAGCCGCACCTTCATGCCCACGCTCTCGTGGCGGCATGACGGCCCGGTCTGGAAGGCCGAGACCGGACTCGGCTCCTCGCACGCCGAGAATAAATTCCGCAACGTGGACAAGGGTCGCTTCGCCGGCACGCTCGCGCGCCGCACGGGCGTCACGGTCTCGTTCGCCGATAATTTCTATCTGCGCCCCGGCACCATCACCGTCACCGATGGCACCACCGGCGCCCCCATCGATCCGTATAACATTGCCACCTACGCGCTGAGCACCGCCTCGGGCAGCCCGCAACGCTCGAGCAACGTGCACCGCACCGCCTTCGCCAATATCCGCCGCGATCTCGACCTACGCTTTCCGCTCACGTTGAAGGCAGGGCTCGATTTCCGCCAGTCGCGCACCGACAACCGCACCGAAAACAACGCGCTCAACTTCGTCGGCCCCGATGGCCGCGCCTCAACCACGCCCATCGGCAGCGACGACGGGGCCGCCGGCGTTTACGATCAGTTCTACTACCAACGCGCCGGCCTCTTCGGCATTCCCCGCGTGCAATGGGCGAGCAATGAAACCGTGCTGGATGTTTACCGCGCCCGGCCCGAGTGGTTCACCTCCGACGCCAACGCGAAATACCGCGCCGAGGTCAACGCCTCCAAGCTCTCCGAGGAACTGATCTCTTCCGCCTTCCTCCGCGGTGACGCCGCCTTCTTCGACCGCCGCCTGAAACTCGTCGGCGGTCTCCGCGCCGAGCAGACCAATATCACCGCCCGCGGCCCACTCAACGATTCCACGCGCAACTTCCAGCGCGACGCCGCCGGCAAGGTCATCACGATCGCCAGCCCCACTCCCGCCGACCCCAACCGCCGTACGCCCGCGCTCATTTTCCCCACGACCAACGCGCTCGCCGTCTCGCAGCTCACCCTCCTCGAGCGGGCCGCCAGCGCCGAAAAGGAATACCTGCGCCTCTTCCCGAGCGTGAACGCCAGTTTCAATCTCCGCGAAAATTTCATCGCCCGCGCCGCCTTCTACGAATCGGTGGGCCGCCCGAATTTCAACCAATACTCTGGCGGCGTCACGCTACCCGATGTCGAATCGCCCCCGAGCACGACCAATCGCATCGTCGTCAACAACGCCGCGATCAAGGCGTGGAGCGCCCGCACCAGCAAAGTCACCCTCGAGTATTACTTTGAGCGCGTCGGCTTGTTCTCCGTCGGCGCGTTTCGCCGCGACTTCAAAAATTTCTTCGGCGCCACCACCTTCGATGCCACGCCGGAGTTTCTCTCGCTCTACGGCCTCGACGCCAATCTCTACGATCCGTTTCAAGTCGCCACCCAGGAAAACCTGACGACCACCGTGCGCATGGAAGGCATCGACATTAACTACAAGCAGGCGCTCACCTTCTTGCCCCGCTGGGCCCGCGGCTTGCAGCTCTTCGCCAACGGCAGTGCGCAACGCGCCACCGGCGACGGTGCCACCAACTTCACCGGCTACATCCCGCGCACCGGCAGCTGGGGCCTGAGTCTATCCCGCGAAAAATATAACGTGCGCCTGAACTGGAATTACATCGGCCGCCAACGCCGCGGCATCGTCACCGGTCGCAGCATCGAGGCCGGCACCTACAATTGGGGCTCGAAGCGTTCCTACATTGATGTCACCGGCGAGTATTCGCTCACGCGCCGTCTCGCGCTCTTCGCCAATCTCCGCAACATCAACGACCCCACCGACGACGTAGAAATCCACGGCCCCACGACGCCCGACGCCGCCCAGTTCCGCCAACGCGCCGAATTCGGCTCCCTCTGGACCGTCGGCCTCAAGGGCACGTTCTGAACCGCAGCGCCAGCGCTGGCGAAGCGACGTCCGCGTCGCGTTGGCTCAGACCACCGTCCTGTGAACACTGGTCTTTTCGGTAGCCGCGAGCGCCAGCGAGTGGACGGATCACCACTTGCTCACGCTCGCGGCTACCCGGCCAATCACAGTCTGAAGCTTTTGGGCTATTGATATTATATCGCAGCTGGGGGGTGTCACGTGCGGCTGCTTCATAGCGAATCACCGAGTGCAAAGCACACAGTTTGACCCCTTTGGCTGGGCCCCGAGCAAGTGCGGGAATCTCGGGCTCATCTCCTCGTCGGGCGATGTCTGGACGATCGTGGACCACCACTCGCTCATGCTCGCAGCTCCGAGACGTCATAACCTCAACTGATTCAGGTAACATATCCTATGTTCCAATACGCAGAGACGTGAGCTCACTTTCTGCCGAGACCGAATTTTTACGGACTTGAACCTCAGATCATCGGCTTGCCGCTCTTAACCCGGGTTTCGAGCTCGATGATGAGGTTTTGCAGCGCGGTGAGGCTAAAGGGCTTCATCAAGATCGGTGATCGGTGAAACCTATCACCGGATCGCACTCACTTAACCCGGGAGAATAAAAAAGGGATCAGATTGAACACCGCCCCCTGCTGTTTGGCGCACTGAAAACAGCGAGGGTGCCAGCCTTGGATTACCATCCAGCCCGATGTAGATCCGACCGGCGGCCGAGCCTACAATTCCACGTCCAAGCCAGCCAGTTCAGCGAGTTGCCGCTGGCGCTCGTCGACGGTCGCAAATCGTTTCACCCGCAACGCCAGCGCGCATGCCACATGCAGGACGTCCATGCCTCGCGTCCCCAAGGCTTCCGAGTGACTGCGCCCCAATCTCTCGGCGTGGGTAAATGCCTTGGGCCAGTCTACGGGCGTGCTGTGCAGCACACCCGACTCGACGTCAGCATCGATGTCGTGGAGGGCTGACTCGCGTTGGGCGGAGGAAATTTGCCGCCGAAACACGCAAAGCCGGAGCGCATTCCGCAGCTCATGCCGGATGAGGGGAGTGAAGACGAGCGGCGTTGCACCGGCTTCCACCGCCGCCACGGCGCGGGCCGTGTTCGCATCTTGCACGTAGAGCGACACGAGGAAACTCGTGTCGGCGTAAACCGGCGCAGCCATCAGTATCGGCCCTTGTTCTCAGAGAGAATGTCGGCCATGACTGCCGCTGGGATAATTTTGCTGCCGTAGGTTCGCCGCAGGCGCGCCCGGAAATCGGGCAGCACGGGAGTCTGCTTTGGGCGGTTACCTGCCGGCACGAGACTGGCCACGATCTGACGACGACGCGTGATGGACACCTCCAAGCCGGCGTTGACCCATGCCAGCACCTTGGGAAATTCGGTGCGCAGTTGCCGGACAGTCGCTGTTTTCATGTGAATCAAAATGAGTCACCAATATTCACTGTCAAGCTGTAGAGCCGCGCCCGTCGAAGCTTTGAGCGACGCAGGGGGCGGAATCCGGGGTCAGCTAATCGTTCGCTCCGTCATGCCAACCTTGCGCGGTAGCCAACCGATTCGGGCCCGAACCCACATAGCCCGTGGAAATCCAATCGCCGCAGGCAGACGCAGCCGCCGAGGTCGATCACCCCGGCCGAACGTTCATGGCCGTTCGCTGCGATTCAAATTGAGCCGCGGCGGCTGACTCTCGATGGTGGACGACAACGATCCCTAGCCCCCCGCATGACCCTCCCTTCAACTTTGCCCCGTGGCGCGATCGCCCTGCTCGCTTTCGGCTTGGCGCCCTTTTTGGCCCTCGCGGCCGAGGGGGATCCGGCGGACGACACGGAATTTTCCGCGCTGCAGGACGAGGCGAAAAAAACGTTTCGCGAGCAAGTCACACCCTTTGTCCGCACGTATTGCCTGAACTGTCACGGCAACCGGAAATCCAAGGGCGGCGTCAACTTCGAACCCGCCCTCAAAGCCCCCGGCAACGCAGCCTTCAGCCAGCGGTGGAAACAGGCCCTCGCCAACGTCAAGGCGCACGACATGCCCCCGGAGGACGCGGAGAAACAGCCGACCGACGCCGAGCGACACACGTTTCTCAACTGGATTGGCCAGATCAAGTTTCTCAGCCCGAAAGACCCCGGTCCCTTTGTCATCCGTCGCCTGACCAAGGCGGAATACGGCAACACGCTGCACGATCTCTTCGGCGTCGACCCGGCAGTCGCCCGGGGGTTGCCAGATGAAGTGTTCGGTGCGGGCTATCTGAATACGCTCTCGCCGCTCCAGTCCGAGCAGTATCTCGGAATCGCCAATGCCGTCGTGGATCGCATCGTGGCGCCCGCCGACGCGCCGCCGACTGCGCTGCAACAGCGGCTCTTCGGTGAACCCCCGGCGCCCGGCGCAGATGCCCGCGCGGCGGCGCGCACGGTGGCCCGCTCCCTCGCCCGCGACGCCTATCGCCGCCCACCGACGGAGGCGGAGCTCGATGTACTCGTAGGCGTATTCGATCTCGGGCGCGACCACCACCTCGCCTACCCGGAGGCCCTAGGCCTGATGCTCAAAGCGGTGCTCGTCTCGCCGCAGTTCTTATTCATTACGCCGGCCACCGAATCTGCGCCGGGCAGCACGATCGTGCTGCTGGACGACTATCAACTCGCGTCGCGGTTATCGTATCTGCTGTGGGCCACGCTGCCGGACGCAGAGCTCGCAGGCTTGGCGGATCGGGGCACGTTGCACGAGCCCGCGATTCTGCAGGCGCAGGTGCGGCGGTTGCTCCTCGATCCACGATCACGCGCGTTGTTCGATGGATTCGGGGCGCAGTGGCTCGGAGTTGGCGAACTCGCGGGCAAGACTTTCGATCCGGTCAAATTCCCCCAGATGACCACCGAACTGCGCGCCGCGATGTATGATGAGGCGCGGCTCTTCTTCGACAGCATCGTGCGCGAAAACCGGAGCGTGGTCGGTTTCGTCGATAGCGACTACACTTTCCTCAACGAGACGCTGGCGAACATTTATGGTCTGGAAAAAACCGTCACCGGCCCAGCCATGCGCCGGGTGCAGCTGACCAATGCCAACCGGGGCGGGATTCTCGGCATGCCGGGCATACTGGCGACAACCTCGTTTCCCCATCGCACCAGCGCCGTCAAACGCGGGGTATGGGTGCTCGAACAATTGCTCGGCGAACACGTCCCGCCCGCTCCGCCCAACGTGCCCGCTCTGGAAAAACAGAACAACGCGCAAGTCGCCAACCTCACCCTGCGCCAGCGCACCGAGCTGCACCGCACGGATTCCGTCTGCACCAACTGCCACAAAATCCTCGATCCGATTGGATTTGGCCTGGAGAATTTCGATGCCATCGGACGCTGGCGCGACCACGACGATACCGGGGGCGCGATCGACGCCGCGGGCGAGATCCCCGGTGGAAAACGCTTTTCTTCGCCCCACGAACTCAAGGTGATCATCGCCGCCCGGCAGGAAGAACTGGCCCGCAACCTGACCGTGAAGCTTCTGGCCTACGCCCTCTGTCGCCAGCTCGAAGGCTACGACGAAATCGTGGTGGACCGCCTGATGGAAACCATCGCCAAAGACGGTTACCGCATGCAAAGTCTCATCACTGCCATCGTCACCAGCTACCCCTTCACGCAGCGCCGTATTCAAAATTAAACACCTCTCCACCCCATGAGCTCTCCCCACTTAATCGATCGTCGCACATGTTTGAAAGGAATGGGCGTCGCCCTCGCGCTGCCGCTGTTGGACTCCATGGGATGGGCCGAGCCGGCAAAGAAAAAATCGGTCAAACCACCGGTCCGCCTCGGCTTCATGTATATGCCGCATGGGGTCATCATGGATCAGTTTTGGCCCGCGAGCCCGGAGAGTTTTCTCACGACACCACCACCAGCGTTGGAGTCGCTGCGCCCCGTGCTCGACCAATGTCTACTCATGAAAGGCATCTCGGGTGTGCCGATCTCGCCCTTCAACGGCGCACCCCACGCCCTCGAATTATCAACCTGGCTCACGGCATCCCTGCCGGATGCGAACCGGCGGAATCAGATCCATATTTCGATTTCCGCGGATCAAATCGCGGCCAACTACGTCGGCCCGCTCACGTCGTTGCCGTCGCTGGAATTGGCGACCATGCCCCAGACCCACAAGGAAAACCAAGAAGGTCTGAACGAGGGGTATTATTCGCACTGCAGTTTTCGCTCGGCCACCCAGGCCGTCCCCGCCGAGACCAATCCGCGCAGCGTCCTCAACCGACTCTTTGGCACGCCGGACGCCTCCGGCCAGCGCCGCGCACCCGGCCAAACCACGCAGGCGGCCGCGCTGGATCGCAAGATGCTGGATTTGGTGCTCGGCGGTGCCCGTGACTTGCGCCGCACGTTGCCGCAGGGCGACCAACACAAGTTGGACGAATATCTGGACGGCGTGCGTGCCGTGGAGCGGCGCATTGCCGCGATCGAGTTTCGCCAAAAAGAGGCGGCCCTCGAGAAAGCCGGCGTCAGCACGAGCAAGCGTCACGCGTCTGATTCCCCGCCCATCGAGATCAAGATCCCCATCGGCGACAAACGCAGCGAGTACATGCAGGTCATGTGTGACCTCAACGTGCTGGCGTTCCAGACCGACACCACACGCGTCAGCAGCTACATCGGCTCCACGCCGAACGGCGTTTCCTACCCGGAACTCGGATTTTCGGATACGCACCATTCCAACACCCACCACGGCTTTGAGGCGGAGAAAGTCCGGAAAGTCGCCGCGATCACCGCGTTCAACATCGCCCAGTTCGCCTACATGATCAAACGCATGCAGAGCATCCGCGAAGGCGACGGCACCTTGCTCGACAACTGCATCATGATGTGGGGCTCCGGTCTGGAGGACGGCAACAAGCACGCTCGGGAAAACCTGCCCTTTATTGTCGCCGGACGGGGCGGCGGCTCCATCAACACCGGACGATTCCTCCCGAATGTCCGCGGCAATCAAGGCGACCTGCTGACCACGTTGCTCGGTTGCGCCGGAGTTCCGCTGGACCGCCCCATCGGAATCGCCACGAAGCAGATCACCGAGATTCGGGCCTAGCCCTCCGCTCGTCGGTGCTCAGCGCACCGCGAAGCAACCACTGTGGTGGTCCACCCCGCCCGCCGCCGACTTGTGTAGGTTCACACACCGCGTGGCGGGGTTATGACGCTGGGGCGACGGGAGCAGTCATTTTCATGGTGAACGGAACCGGGTGACGCGGCCCAGCTCCCCATTGCGGACACAACAACGGCGCGGATTTCTCCGCGCCGTCGTGTTCCCAATCGAAATCAAAAAACCTCAGCGCCAAAATCCCTCGATGAAAATATGGCCGCCACTGCGCCGCTCCCAACGCGGCTCGACCCACACGGCTCGCGCGCGGGGTGGTCGCTCAAAGTGCCCGCCCATCCAGATGTGCCGGTCTCCATGCCAAGCCCAGTGGCCTGAAATCCAGATCTGTCCGGGCACGGCTCGGGCCGGCACGACTTCGCGGCGTGGCGGCGGCGGCTCGCGCACAATAATCACTTCGCGCCCGCCCCGCTCATACACGCGGACCGGCGTCGCCTCGCGCCAGTAGCCTTCGATCAAAACATAACCGTGGCTCCGGCGTTCCCAGCGTGGCTCGATCCACACGACATCCGAACGCGGCGGCAAATCCCAACGTCCACCGACCCAGACGTGCCGGCCCGCGCGGCTGCCCCAGTAACCGCCAATCCACACATGGTGGTGTGACGGGCGCGCGACGATAATTTCACGAGGCGGCGGCGGTGGTGCCTCCCGGATCACTATCACCTCAGGCTGGGCGACACTCGGCGCCTGTTGCGGCGGTGCCGAAGGCATACCCTGAGACGAAGCCCGCACGGAATTCATCGCGACGCCCTGCGCCGGCGATTCCTGCCAGTAACCGCCGCCCAACACATAGCCGTTGCCCTGCTTCTCCCAACGCGGCTCCACCCAAGAAACGCCGGCGCGCGGCGGTAAATCCCAGCGTCCCCCGATCCACGCGTAGCGGCCTTCCTGCCAGCGCCAATGCCCCGACACCCACACGTGCTGCGACGTCGGGCGCTCCTCGATGATTTCTTGGCTGGCCGCCGGCTGGAGTGGCTCCCTGATGATGGCCGCATCCGGCAACGTCGGCGCCATCGGCACGGTGGGCGCGTCGGGGATCGCAGGAAAAGCCGCCTCCGCCGCCGCGAGAAAACGAGCGGTGAACACCAAACCCAGCGCTGCGCCCAGCCGGACTGCGCGCGCGTTTCTAGGAAACAGAAGGGTAGTCATACTCCAGCTCAGACGCTTCATCCCGCCGAATGTTTCCTCGTCTTGCGCGTCGCGACACCGGTCCGCGGAAGTCCACCGCGGACTCGACCCCAATTTCACAAAACGACTCCCGCCAACCAACCCACCTCTCACGGCCATACCCCTCACCCTCCAACGCATGAACACCGACACCGATGATCCGCTCGTCCGCCTCGGAGCTCAGGTCATTCGCGACTGCCGCGACGCGTTCAACGTCGCATGCTGCAGAGCCTAATGGGTCGCTTCCTGCATAGCCGTAACAATTCAGCCCCAACCACAAAAACAAGTTTTGGTCCCGACGGGAAGAAACAGGAGAGCACATTACGAGTGGTTGGTCCCGCCTGTCGGCGGCTTGGAAAATCTTCCTGGTAAAAAAATGCAGAGAACAGCAGTCCCCATCTTTTACCGCACATTTTTTTGCCGAATAAGCAGTCAGCGCATGGTTGTGCCCTACCCATAAAATCTTTCTACCCTCTACCGGCCGGTTTGATTAATCGGAAAACGGTTGAGCTGTGCCGGGCGGAGGCAGCTTCAACGAGTGGCAGACCTCGGCCCCGAGCCTCGGAATTTAAGGTAGAAAAATTTTATTGGTAGGAAAATTTTCCCGAGACTGACCAGCCCGCTTGCAGCCACGCTCCCAGCAGCGGCTGTTTCTTGAGAGCGAGGAACTGTAAATGATTTTTCCCGCAGATTCAGGGTTCGGCAGATTGAAAGGCTGCTGCTCAGAACTCTGCGGAGTCCTGAATCTGTGGGGGGGATCCCCGTCAGGGCTCTTGTAGCGCCGCCGCTTGGATGCGTGCCGTTGCAGTTATTTGGTTATTTTCTGAGAGGAACGAGGTGGAGTCATTTTACCCGCGCTCCGCGCATCCGGCGCTCCCCCGTGAGGAAACACCGCTTTTGCGAGTGCGTAGTCCCGCCTTTAGGCGGAAGGATTGACGGATTCCGGCTCAAGGCGGGACTACGCACCAGGAGCTGTTTCTTGAGAGTCGGCTGTCGGCAGCG